>URYH01000006.1 GCA_900552105.1 uncultured Eubacteriales bacterium
TCACACATTTTCCGTTTTCTGTCCGTATTTGGACATTCGAAGTTCACTCGCTATTCGTTGTCCGTATCATTGTCCGCACTGATTTCCAATGCCGGCTTATCGCTTGCATTCAACGGAGATATAACCGTTTGCCCAAGCTGTGTTTCAATGTACTGGCGCGCATTCTTTGCCACTTTCACGCCGCGACGGGCAACATCCTTATTTTCGTCAAAAGTTCCGGGCTGTTCCTGTCTTGAAATAGCCGTTGTCGTAACTTCCGCCAACATATTCAAAACCAACTCTATCTTAAACGGCTCCGCTTTGGGCGAAGGAATAGCCTGAATAAGGCGCAAGACCCCTTTCGTGTCAAGACAGTCCGTCAAACGCATCTTGCCGTCAGAAGCCAGCATTTTCAACTGGTTACAAAATGTAACCAGTTCGCCCCCTTCTTTGGGAAGTCTGTTCTTCAGCACGTCCATAAGCTAATTCGCCTTTCGCATCTGGTCGATGACGTTTTTGCTAACCTGTCCCATGTAGCAGCCTTCATCCCAACATGAGAAGTCATCATAGAGAAGCAGTTTCTTATCTTCAAGACCTATCGGACAGACGATGTCTTCGTCCATGATGTCCGAAATGAAGAATTGAGGAAGTCCCTTTGAATAGACCATTTTTTCTCCCGTTTTCTCCATGTATTTCGTGAGATACGCTATCGCTTCGCCGAGCATAGAACGATCATCCACTGTCTTAAAGTCGGATCTTCCGAACCTTTCATTGAAGTAAGTGTTCTGCATTGTCGTCTGCACTTTTTTCTTGACAGGAGAATAGTCCTTGACCTCTATAAGTTTGCCCGGCATCGAGCCGTCCGGAATGAAGAACAGTCCATGGAAGTGGAGCCGCCGCTTTTCGGGAGAACGCTCCCATACCCCGACATACTTCCAGCCCTTTCGGTGGCACATCATCTTGAAACATCCGCGCAGCTTCCGCATAAAACTTTCTTCGGTATGCTTTGCCCCATCGTAGGTGAAAGTGCAAAAATAGTTGAAGTCCTGCAAATTTACCTTGCGAGTGAGCCTGATACGCCGACAAATCAGATTCCGTAATTTCCGCTCAAACTGCACTTCCACATACTTTATCGTACTATCTTCGTCCTTAAAGTACGGCTTCATATTGCAAACGATAAACTTCTTCCTCGCGCTTCTGGACTTTCCTACCGACTTTTGATACAGTTCCTCGAAGAGTTCTTTTCGCGTCATCGTCCTCGATCTTACCTTCTTTTCAACCGCAGATTCGACCTCTTCTTCATTTTCCGTATGCGAAGACGGCGCATCGTCATTTTCAGACGGTGCGCTTTCTTCTGCGTTTATGGTTACTTCCTGTTCCGTGGTCTGTTCCTCTTCCTGCTCCGTCACCTCTATCTCTTCTTCCGGCGGACGGAAACGCCGTCTTGACGGTCTTGTCGTGTGCGGTATCGCTATGTAGTGACTGCCGTCAAAATACACCTTGCATTCGCCATACGGCATATAGACCTCCTTTTGCCGTAAAGGAGGCGGACAGCCCGTAAATCACGCAGAACCGTTGCCGTCCGCGTCCTTATACAGCGAGTTGATGAAATAACTGTTCTGCATTTTCAGTTCCTCCACAGTCGCTTTTTCCGTTGCGTATTCCAGATAATCCATAAGCCCCGTTTTGCTCCTTTTTGCCATATCATTGAAATAGTCACTAAAACAGTCCGTACTGAACCGCTGCGCGTAGATCTTCGCGCTCATCAGGTAATACTTCTTGTTCTCCGTCTTGCCGTCCATAGTGCCGCGCTCTTTTTCTATCTTCAAAACCGAATAGCCGAAGCGATTGTAAATACGCAGATTGCGCCGCCAAAGCCATGCCGTTACACTCTTCAAAATGTGTACAAGCAATGTGTTGTCTCCGCGCCGGAAACGGAAGTCGTAGTACAGCGATATAAAGCGGTTGAAGACCCACTCCGAGAGCATTTCCTCTATCGTATAGAAAGGGAGGGAAAGCCGGGTATCTCCGGACGAAACGATATGTACCACATCTCAGAGATCCCTCGCGTCTGCACCCCAAGACTCCGGTCTTTGCTCATCCGTGAATACCTTTATGAACGGAAAGTTGTCCACGGTAGCACTATGCCTGCACATCTTCAGCCACGAGTTGAACAGGTCATTCTTCTGGTTAGTATCGTCCGCACCTTTTTTCACTTCCTTGAGTTCCAGATTATTGCCGCGCTCTTTTCCGATCTCTGTGATGCCTACCACTCCAAACTCAAAACTGCCTGCCTTCGGATTGTTTTCCAGCACCTTTCTAGCCCTCTCAAAAAGTTCCACATCAACCTCTTTTAGACGCCTTGAAACATCAACATGAACAGTGCTCTTTGAATATGAAAACCTTCTTGCTGCCTGTCTTATTGTCGCATTATTCTCAAATATAAAAGTCCCCAAAACTTTGCATCTTTCCATCAAATCCTCTCGCATACGCCCTCCAATGCAATGTATGGCGAAATATGTCGAAATATGCAAAAAGGCATAAAAAAACAAGCATCAAAATTTATGCTTGTTTATTTTTTATTTTCCCTCAATCATCTTTATGATGTCTGAAACAGTTTTGATATTGACTGCAATCTCATCTGAAATTGTGGTTGAAAATTCATCTTCAAACGCCATTAACAATTCAACCATATCAAGTGAATCAGCCCCCAAATCTTCAACAAGCCTTGAATCTTCGTTGATTTTTTCAACAGGAATATTCAGTTGTGAAGAGATGATTTCTTTGACTTTCTCTAAGACCATGTCGACCTCCAACGCTATATAATATCATATTGCAGTTGTTTTGTCCACAAAATTACACTATTTGTTTGAAAGTTCCAGGAAAGATGCTGGGTCAACAACCTTGCCATCTTTTGAAAGAGCAAAATGCAAATGGTCGCCTTGTGCCATTTCATTTGCACCTGTTGATGAGACCTCACCAAGCTTTTGGCCTGCGCTCACAATATCCCCTGCCTTTACAAGACTGTCTGCAAGTGAAGAATAGGTTGAAACAAATCCGTTTTTATGCTCAATTTCAATCATGGTGCCATGCGCATACGTTTTTTCAACTTTTCTCACTGTTCCTTCAAGACATGCAAGGACATTTTTTGAAGTTTCGCTAACAAGGTCGACAGCTTTGTGCGATTCCCATTGTTTTAGTGTTGAATTATACATGAGGTCAGTTGCTGAATAACCTTTGAGAACTGTTGCACCTTCAAGCGGAAGTGTGAACACAAGTGGTTTTGTGTCAACGTCAACAACGGGTTCTTGATTAATGTTCTTGTCCGACCCAACTTTTGTGAGACTAAGAGTCAAAGTGAGAACAATCGCAACCGCCAAGCAACCTGCCAAAATGTATACTCCAAACTTTTTAAAAAATTTCTTTGTCTTTGTGCTGTTTTTTTCCATTTTTTTACCTCCGAACAAATTATTGACACAATTTTTTCATTTATACACTCTTAATACGATCCCAAAATCACTGGGAATCCAACATAAATAAAGCCATTGTTGATTGCGATTTCACAATTTATTCTTTCTGTTCCAACATAAACAAATTTTTCACCATAGCCTGCCTCCCCATAAAAAGTTTGGAGTCCATCAGAGAATTCATAATATTTTTTTTTGCGAAAGTTCAAAATGTCACAAATTTGGTCATATGTATAATCTTTCATGCTAACTTTCACACTTTCACCACCAATTTTTTTTGAATCAAATTTTAGTTCATTGATGAAAGACAGGTCACACTGAACAATTTGACCATCACCATTATTTGTTGCCTTTGCAAAAGAAGGTATTGAATTATACTGTGTATTAAGATATAAGCTATATTCCCCCTTCAAATTCTCAAGTGCGACACCAGATGGTTTTTTGTAAGAAAACACAAAACACAAACACAACAAAACAAATAAAAAAACAAACATTCTTTTCATGCAAGAATGTTTGCCACAATTAAAAAATTTATACTTCTGATTTATGCATTAAGAAGCCCAGTTCTTTTTATTAGCCCCACAACCATGCCACTGTCATATGCCAATGACAGCGCTTTAAACAAGTCATACAAATCTTCGCCGCAAAGCGAATCTTCAACCAAAAAATTGTCGAAATTCAAAATTTCGTTTTTTGTCATCTGCGTCTTTTGGGATAAATTTTGTTTTACAGCATTGATTTTTTGAAAAAATAGCTTGTTTTTATGATAATAATAGTTATTTTCGATATTTTTAAAACTTGTTCGTTTCATTGAAAATTTGCTTGAAAGTCTTTGCAAATCACTTGGAACATAAGGTTCAAAAAGTTGAATGTGTTTAATTTGATAAAATTCATAATAGAATTTTTGCAAAGTGAGAGAAGATATATAACAAAGTTCTCCAAATGATTTTTGAATATGCCTTTTGAGGAGCAGCCGAGAGAGCAAATTTGCCATTTTGATAAAATGCAAATATTCAATTTGAGAATCTTTCAAAAGATATGATATTTCAATCACATAGTCTTGCAACTTAAGATTTTTTTCATCATCATTTTTTGTTGCGGCAAGTTCGGTTTTCATTTTTATGATCGTCTGTTTCATTTCTTCAAGATCAAAAGGAGCATTTTGTCCAAAAATCATTTTATAAAAATTTAAGTCGTCAACAGATGTCGCAAGAGAACACAAAAACATTTCTGTTTGCTCAAATTTTTTTGAATCAAAGTTCTTGACCCAACCTTCGTCAATATATACTTTTGAATGAGCAAAAGCATAATCAAACTCAATCTTTTCACCGCTTTCAACCACAACAAAAGGATTGAACATCGACATATTTGAAAAACTTGAAGCAATAAATATGCTTTGACAAAAATATTTTTTTGCCAAAAGTTTTGTTGCATCAGAACACGCTCCCCCACCAATGCCAACAACCAAATCGTAAGCACGCGACTTTGAAGAGTATATTTCTGCAATCATTTGTCTTGAAATAAAGGGAGTTCTGTCAAGCGTCAAAGTTGAAAAAACACAACCTGCTTTGTTAAGTTGATTCACAATTTGTGACAAATGGTCTTTTTTTGCTTGACTGGAAAAAACACACAAAACCCTTTTCTTAAAAAAGTTTTGTGCAAGGTTGTTTCCAAATTCTTTTATAGCATTTTTTTGATATATAATATTGTTATAAAACGGTTCCATATTTTCTCCAAACTGACATATATTTTATCAAAATAAATAAGCAAAGAAAGGGGAAAACTGTCGAGAAATGTTGCAATAATATGAAAATAACAAATAAATTTTAATTAAATATAAATAATATAATTATGAGAAAATTTAGTTTTTTTGCCATATTTTTTATATTTTTTTGCATTTCTTCAACAATTTTTGCTCAATTTTGCGTGTTTGCCGAAGAAAATGCTGATTCATCATTGGTTGCATATAACGGTGAAATCAAACATGTTTTCACACATTGTTTGCTCAGCGACCCATCTCTTGCTCTTGATCCAAAAAATTCAATGTCAAAAGATTACGCAAGAGATTGCATCACAAAAGATGAGTTTAAATTAATCCTTCATTTCTTACATAAGAATAACTATGTTTTGATAAATCCTCACGAATTATTTTTTGTTCAAGACTCACAAATTTCAAGAAAACAACTTTATCTCCCGAAAGGCAAAAAGCCTTTGATTTTTTCGTTTGACGATGTCAACTATGACCATAGAAAAATGGGAAAAGGCATGGTCGACAAATTGATTTTGGATAAAAATGGAGAAATCGCAACTCAAACACAAAAAAATGGAAAAATTTATATCTCAAAAGACAATGAATTTGTGCCAATCCTCAATTCGTTTGTAAACTCCCACCCCGATTTTTCTTTCAAGGGTGCAAAAGGGGTTTTGTGTCTCACAGGTTATGACGGAATTTTGGGTTATCGCACCCAATCAAAAAACAAAACAAACCGCAATCAAGAAATCGCAGAATGCAAAAAAGTTGTTAAGAAACTCAAATCAGACGGATGGATTTTTGCTTGCCACTCATATGGTCACTATCATATGAAAAAAATTAGTTTGCAAAAATTCGAACAAGAGCTCAAGTTGTGGAATGATGAAGTTGTGCCATTAATCGGAAAGACCGATATATATGTATATCCTTACGGCGAGTGGGAAATTTTGAACAAAAACAACCAAATTTCAGAAAAGCATAAATTGTTGACAGATGACGGATTCAAGCTGTTTTGTGGGGTTGGTGTCAAAAGTTTTATTTCAATGTTTCCCAAAAATTTTGACAAAAGCAAACAAATTTTGTTTATGGATAGATGCCCTCTTGATGGATTTACATTAAAAAATAGAGGAAAAGAACTCTCTGATCTTTTCCCCTGCCAAGCGGTTATTGATTGGCAAAACCGCAAATAATTATCTGTTTTTTGCTCTTTCTTTGAAAATATTGTTCATTTTTTCATAAACTTCTTCAACCCAACCTTGAGGTGCATTGATGAATTCTGAATTATCTGCACGAATTTGAGCAGGATTTGGATAAACTGCAAACACTTCAACCTTGACGGTAATTTCCTTTTTTGCGTATTCGTTTGAAGTTGCAGTGTTAATTCTGATTGCATTGATAAGTTTTTCATTGTCGCCTGGTTCAAGCACTTTTTTGTAGTATAACATGACATCTTTGCCACATTGAATATAGTTGCTTCCAGTGTAATTGAGGTCGTCTGTTCTATAAATTTGGTTAATGTCATAAATTCCGACATCAATAATGTTTGAGCAGTCCTCACCAGTGTCGGTAAACTTTGCCGTAACACGAATACCCAGCGCAACAATATCATAGTTAATCTCTTCGGTGTTTGCTTTAACCAAAACTTCAACAGGACGAATAAGAATTAAATTATCTCCTGGCATTCTGTCTTCGCTACGCTCCATTGTGAACACCATGTCAATCGCGACATTGTCATAAAATTCAGGAACATACTCGGTTTTGTTTTTAATGATAAAATATGTTGCAGAAACCGTGCCAGCAAATAACAACAATAAGAGAAGCAACAACAGGAGTCGTCTAAGTCGTCTTTTTTGTCTTTGTTTATCTTGATCACTGAGCCCCGCTTTATAACTTTTTTCGATGACCTCATCTTCGTTAGCGACAACTGCCGCATTGTCGTCATCTTCACACTGAAGACGTGCAATCTCAATTTCCTCTTCAAGAGTGAATTTGCCGTCCTCTTTTTGGGGTTCGTTTTCACTTGATTCAGTTTTTGGGATTTCTGTCACAGGAGATTTGATTGGCGTTTCTGTCTTGTTTTTTGGCCCAATGTTGTTGTTTGTCTTCTGTGGGGTCACATTTGCCTTTGGTGGTCTTGGAGGCTTTGGCGGAACGCCTGTCTTTGGTGGAGGTGGCGGTGGCGGCGAAGCGGGTTTCTTTGGCGATTTTGACAAAGAAAGATCACCCGAATCTTTGTTGTCAGGTGTAACTGAAGCGATATTGCCCTTTTTTAATTTTTCTTCATCCACGCCCGTTTTGCTCTCCCCCTCAAAATTTCAGGCATAAATAACCTTATTTTCATTCTATTTGCAAATGGGGTTTATGTCAAACAAAAAAGGGCGTTTGCCCTCTTTTATTTTTTCTATAAGATTAGGTTCCACTGCCATAATTTGTCACCCAATCAGTGGGTGCCGTTGTCCAAACAGCTTTTGCTGCACCGTTTGCGTGTTGGATTGCTTCGACGACAACACTGATCGTGTTTGTCTTATTGGCGTCTTCGTTTGTGAGCGATGTTGGAACAACAACTTGTGTGACAAAATCAACCGAATCTCCCGCTGAAATTGTTCCAGCATAATAATAGTAATCATCTGTTGCGTTCAACGTCCAATTCGCCGCTGTTGTTGCTGTCACAGGAGCAGAAAGCCCAGCGTCATTTGATATGGTTAATTTTGCTCTCAAAACCGCTTTTGATGTCCCAGCAGGAGCAGTCACTTGAATTGCTTGGTCAAAAATATCTCCCGGCATTGCTGCTTCTGAAAAGGTTAGCGTTGTTGCACTTGCCCCACCTTGCGTGATGTCAATGTTCACGGGTCCACCAGTTGTTATATCGCCAGTTGCCGTGTCAGTTCCTTGGAAATATGCACCAGATATGCCAAGAATGAATGAAACGAGCAAAAGGACACTCAGTGCGACAATAATCCAAATTGCAATTTTGTTATTTCTCTTTTGAGTTGGAGTTTGAATTTCTTTTTCTTTCATAAAAAATCACCTCAAACTTATTTTGAGGCGATATTATTTTTTTATTCATTTATTTTTTTGTTTTTTGAGTTTCCTACTCTTAAACTGACTCAATTGTTCTGCTTTAAATTTTTCGCTTTCTGTTTCAAGTTCATTTTTTCTCTTTTGCCAATTATATTTTTTGTCTCCAATTGCGTAATCATATATCATTATGATAAGCCCTTGGAAAATATATCCATAATATGTCAAAATTCTCCAAAGCAAAAGCGCCCAGAAAAGTTTTCCGCCAACAAAGAATGAAGCAAAGAGAGTCGTGAACGAAAGTTCTGCCGCACCCGTTCCGCCAGGCAAAGGAATGAACGATGATGCCAAATCAATCATAACACAGCGAACGATAATCGTGCTCCACATCCCGACTTCATATCCCGCAAACGTGCAGTATATAAAGAATGGAATTGTGTAATTAAGCAAATAACTCCCGCCCGTCACCAACAGTGCCAAAATAAAAGTTTTTGGTGATTTTACATAATATTTGATGCTGGATTGAAAATCATCAACAACTTTAATGACATTATTATATGTCTTGTCGTAATTTTTTACAATTTTCATTTTGTGACCAATTTTGATAAACCAGCCAACAATTTTTGTTCCCACTTTTCTATTTATTGAAAGCAAAAGAACCAAGAAAATAACACTACAATTCAACACATAGCCAACCCAACTCGCAGCAGACACAACGGTTGTTGCAACGCCGCCACCAAGACTCCCCGAGAAAGTTGATAACAGCACCGCCGTGAAGAAAATAACTGCAGTGATTTGTGTAAAAACATATCTTCCCATTGGAACAGCAACGGATTGAGCCGCAGTTAGGCCATGTTTTTTTAAGTAATAAATTTGGAATGGTTGTCCCCCTGTTGCAAGCGGAGTGACACAATCATAATACCTTCCAATTTGAGCCGTCTTGAAAGATAATGGAAATTGATGTTTTTTTGTTGAGTCATGAACAAATATCTCAAGTCTAATTCCTTCGAGGATTGTCATCACAGTAAAAGAGGCAACACACGCCAGCAAGAACCACCAATTTATTCCACCCTCCAAAACCTCGGTTAGTGGCACCATGTTATTGCCTTTTATTTGAGTTATGATGATAATCGCAACAATAACGATGTTGATCAGCATCATAATCAAACTTGTCCATCGTTTTTTCTTGGATTTTCGTCCTGCAACAGCTTCTTCTGCTTCGTTGATTTGTTCATCTTCATTCTTCACAGGAGGAGTGTCTTTACGCTGTTCTTCCGCCTCACTCATTGCTTCTTCAATATTTATTTGAATGCCTTCTGAAATGTCATTTGCAGGTGCGGAAATTGACTCTTGATTTGTTGTTGTTTCAGAAATTTCAACTTGCTCATCACGAGAAAAAGGTGCATGACCATTTTCTGCCATTGCACTCTTCTCTTCTATTTGTCGTTCATCACGAACAATGATTTCATTTTTATTTCTTTTCATCAACCGAGCAAATCTTTATACGCCTTTTTATAAATTTTTATTGTTGAACCTTGCTTCAACGATTGAAGATAGGCACTTTCAAAAACGGAATAGTTGTCTTTGAACACTTCGTCATACAATTTGTCAAAAATTGTTTTGTTGTTGCAAGCGTTAAGCAAAGTGTCATAGAGAATTTTTATGCTTGCTTCAATCATATTCCCTTCTTCGTCATATGTTGTTTTGTCAGTCAATTCAAATTCATTTGCATTGTTTTTGTTGATGTCAAACAAGTTTTGAACTTCGCCACAATACATCAAAATATGAATGCCATATTCGCTTGGAACAATGCCGCTGATATCTCCAATCTTTCCCAAAACTTCTTTGTTTTCATCGTTTGGTCTGTGAAGTTTACGAGCAGCATTTGTGAAGCTTTCAACCATCGTTGACTTTTCATCACCAACAACATAAGGATATTCCTTGTTGTTGAAAGACGTGTCTTCGTTATATTTATAGAGATATTGTCTGAAAATTTCCGTTTTTTCTTCTTGAGATTTTCCAGCCATTTCAGCATTAAGCGATGAAATCAAATCTTTTACCAAAACTTGTGTGTCGGTTGCTTTGCCCTCGTCATCATAAACTGTTGCTTTCATATTTGCAACAATTGCTTCAACTCCAGTGTCATACTCACTTTGAGCAATATAACCTTGATTCAAACGTTCTTTTAGGTCGTCAACTTGCGCTTGTTCTCCTGTGTTGAATTTCACCAAGAAATGTGAAACATAGAAGAATTTGCCTTGTGCGTTTTCTGGAACATAATACATATTTTCTGCGCTGTTAAGTATGTCTGTTCCAAAATCTCCTGAACCAACGCCATATTTTGTGTAAGCAGAAATAAGTTTTTCTTTATAAGCGTTCAAGATTTGTTCAACTGAAACGCTTGTGTCTTTAACAAGGTGTTTTTTGAGTTTTGAAAGATAATAGCTTTCTTCAATTTGAGTATACACGCGATTGATTGCACGGTTAAGAACAGCAACGTCAGAGTAGGCATTCTCTCCTTTAAAGGTTCTGCCCTCTTCATTTTTCTTGAGTGCTTTGATATATCTTTTCAATGCTTCTTTTGAAACGTCTTCACGAGTAACCACTCGATATGTTGTCAAGAACTTGTCAGCCCCACCCTCAATCACTTCAACATCGGCAAGTTCATCTTTTTCTGGAATTGTTTGGATTTCCCAAACACCATCTGCATTTTGAACAAGTTTTGCTTTCTTTTCATATGCTTTGTAAGCGGTTGATGTTGAACTTGAATCTGTTGTGCCTGCTGTGTCTTCTTTTTTGTCATCATCTTTGATGTCCCAGTCAACTTTGACAGCACTTTCATAATCCGCCAAAATTTCGTTCATTGTGTCATAGGTGTCTTTCCAACACTTGCTCAACTCTTTATCCGTCAAGTTTGGATAAATTTCTTTTGCTTTTTTCAACATAATTTTTTTGTTGATAAGAAGGTCGATACAATATTCAATTGCTTGTTCGTTTGTGTAGTTATAGTTGTTGATAAGAGTTGCGGCATATTGATTATATGTCGTCAATAAATCTTCTTTTGTGACAACAATATCGTCATCAACAGTTGCAACTGTTCTTGACAAATATCTATCTTGATTGAGTTTCCAAAGTCCGCACCCAGTCATCAATAGGCACGCACAAATTACCATACATAAAACTCCAATAATTCTTTTTTTCACGGTTTTCTCCCAAGCAAAAAATTTCATGTCTTTGAGCATCACTCAAATAATAATTAATTCTATACTATAATAAAATTAAAATCAATTAAAAACGCAACAATTTTGACTTACATTTTCGACAAGAATCCAAGCAAAAATCCCAGCTTTTCTTCATTTGAAGCTCGCGGAATGTTCACCTCAATTATAGGCAAAGGTGCAAATTTTAATACGCAAAATTTGTTATACACGCTAACAGCATCAACAACATTTTGCTCAATAATTTTGTCTTTTTCATAGAAAAATATAGAAAAATTTGAATTATTTATTAAAATTCTTGAAATTTCATGCATTTGAGCAAGATTTTTGACCACCGCAAGACGCAACAAATTTTGTGCAGGAAGCGCAAGTTTTCCGAATGAATTTTCAAGTTGTTCTTCAAGCTTTCGCATCTCTTCAACGCTTTTTAATTCACTGATTGAATTATAAATTTTTATTCGCAAATCTTCTTCGCCGATAAAATCTGGGTCGATGTATGCTTCAACCGCAATGTCAAGTTTGACTTCGCGTTTTGGTTTTTCAACATTTCCAGAAAGCGCACCCACCGCGTCTTTAAGAATTTTGCAATAAAGGTCATAGCCAACTTTTTGCATTTGACCATGCTGCTCTTTTCCAAGCACATTGCCCGCACCTCGAATTTCAAGATCTCGCATCGCAATCTTAAATCCGCTGCCAAGTTCTCGAAATTGCATAATCGCTTCGAGCCTCTTGAATGCTTGCTCGGTGAGTTTTTTTCCGCCATCAAAAGTGAAGTATGCATACGCAAGCCTGTTGCCCCTGCCGATTCGTCCACGAAGTTGATATAGTTGAGAAAGTCCCAAGCGGTCGCTATCAAGCACAAATAAAGTGTTTGCAAGCGGCAAATCAACCCCGTTTTCAATGAGTGTTGTGCTGATAAACACCTGATATTCTCGGTTATAGAGTTTGAATATTGTTTGCTCAAGAAGTTTTTCATCCATTTGTCCGTGTGCCACTCCAACATCAACACCTGGAAGCAAGTTTTTGACAAATGCAGCAAACTCATCAATCTTGTCAACCCTGTTATAAACAATCAGAATTTGCCCGCCACGTGCAATCTCTTTTAGGCACGCATCTTTTAGGAGCATTGGAGAAAATTCTGTGACATAGGTCTGAACAGGAAGTCGTTCTTTTGGCGGAGTTGAAAGAATGCTGATATCTCTGATTCCACTAAGCGACATATGAAGCGTTCTTGGAATTGGGGTTGCCGAAAGCGTGAGAACATCAACGTCGTTTTTTAGTTTCTTGATTTTTTCTTTGTCGGCAACACCAAATCGCTGTTCTTCGTCCAAAATCAAAAGTCCCAAATCTTTGAACTCAACATCTTTTCCGAGAAGTCGATGAGTTCCGCAAATAACATCAATTTCGCCTTTTTTGAGTTTCTCCAAAATTTCTTTTTGTTGTTTTGGCGTCTTAAAACGATTGAGCACTTCAACGCGCACCATAAAATCCTTAAAGCGAGTTTGGCATGTGTTGAAATGTTGTTGAGAAAGAATTGTTGTTGGACACATGAAAGCAACTTGCTTTCCGTCAATCACCGCTTTGTAAGCCGCACGCATTGCAACCTCTGTTTTGCCATAACCAACATCACCGCAAAGCAATCTGTCCATAATTTTCGTGGACTGCATGTCCTTTTTTATTTCGTTTGCAGCCACAATTTGGTCTTCGGTTTCGTCATATGGAAAAGCCTCTTCAAAAGCTGCTTGCAAATATCCATCTTCGCTAAACACAAAACCATGCTTTTGTTCACGTGCTGAATAGAGTTTGACAAGTTCGCCAGCCATTTCTTGAACGCTTTTATAAACTTTTTCTTTCGCCTTGCGAAATTCAAGACCACCAATTTTGTTAAGTTTTGGCTCAGCCTCTCCACCCAAATATGCCGAAATTGAATTTGCTTGTTCACTTGGAACATAAAGCCTATCGCCATTTTTGTATTCGATGATGAAATAATCTTTGTAGACTGATGAAAGTTTTAATTTTTCAATGCCAACACATTTCCCAATGCCGTGCGTGACATGAACAACATAATCTCCCACTTTGGGAAGATAAAAAACTTTTTTCTTGTTCGAAACAGCAAAGTTGGTTGATTTTTTTATAAGGTCACAAGTTGCAATTGCAACAAAGTTTTCATCAGCAAATCCAACCGAAGTCGAAAAATTTTGATTGGAAAGAAATATGCCTTTTGTTGCCGAACTTGAAAAATCGTCAAAATATAGTCCGTTTTCAATCATATAGTTTTTTATATTTTCACACGAAGTTTTTCCGCCAGCAAAAAGGACGACAAACTTTCCTTTTTCTTTATAAACTTTTAGGTCGCGAAGGAGAGCAGAAAAATCAAAAGTGTATTTTCCAACAAGCGCTTTTTGAAAATCAATTTCAATCTCCCGCTTCTCGTCCATGATGTTGTCAAAGTAGATTGCTGGAGAAAGGTTTTGAAATATTTGCTCTTCTGTGAGCAAAAAGTCTTTGTGTTCTTTGGTTAGTTCTCCGCCTTCAACAAGACTCAAAAACCCCGAGAAAAATTCAGACGTTGAACTGTTGAGTGCGTCTTTGATTTTTTTTGTTTCATCAAACACAAGAATGGCATCGCCGCAAATTGATGTCACTCCATCGTGAAATCCAGAAAGGTATGGTTGCAAAAACGGCGGCATACAAAAGTTGTTTTCAACAATGTTTATTGCATTCGAAAGGTTTTCATCAAGCCTTGGATTATTCGTGTTTTTTGCTTTTTGTTCAAATAATTGCGCCAAAACTGCATTTTTTTGATTATTTTCGAGAAAAAATATGCTCGTTGGATGAAAATAATATTTATCAACAGATTTGATGAGTGCGAGAGTTGTCTTGTCACAAATCTTAATCTTTTCAACAAAATCATCAAAAAATTCAACTCGAACAAGAGTTTCGTTTGACGATGTCACAATTTCAATCGTGTCACCGCGAACACAAAATTCACCAACTCCTCCTCTTCCGTCAGTTTTTGTAAATCCAAATTTTATCAGCGTTTTTTCAAAATCTTTTTGATTTATTTCATCGTCCACTTTCAGACAAAATTGATTTTCCAAAAGTTTGTCGCGTGCGGGCAGACGCTCAGAAAGGAATGATGGCAGAACAATAACCGCATTCACTTCATCGTTAAAAAAGTCATAAAGTTTGTTGAGTGCATCAAGTTGCAGGTCATCAACTCGCCCGATTGTCAGAACTGGTGTTGTGATTGCAGAATAAATTATGTGACTTGAAATCTCAAAATCATTAAGCGTTTTTTGCACATTGTTTGCTTCAATCAAGTCACTTGCAACATACACAAATTTCTTGTTCAAAGAAGCCAAAACAACAGCCTTTTCCCCGCTTGAAAGGCCGCTGATTTTTATATCTTTTTTTTGTGCGTTTTCTCTTATTTTTTGAAACTTTGTTGTTTGAAACAAATTTTCAAAATAACAAGATATATTATTTGACATTGATTTTCTCCAACAAAATGCCCACGCCCGCCTCAATTGCCGGCTCAATTTGTTTCATGCTTTGGTCATCAATTTTTGAAAGAACATAATCTGCAAGGTCCATGCCTTGATTTCTTGAAATTCCAATTCGAATGCGATTAAAATCTTCTCCAACAAGCCCAACAATGCTCTTCAGCCCATTATGAGTGCCTGCGCTTCCCCTTTCGCGAAATCTCACCTTGCCCTTGTCTTGGTCAATGTCGTCAACAAAAACAAAAACATCACGTGGCGAAACTTTATATTTGGTCATGAGTGCCAAAACACTTTCTCCCGACAAATTCATATAGGTTTGAGGTTTTGCGACAACAACTTTTTGTCCTTGAAGCGTTGCATGATAGGTTTGTGCCTTGCCTTCTTTTTTTTCAGCAACATTTTCACAAAAATTTTTTAGCAAAAAATCCACACACATAAAGCCAATGTTGTGATAAGTTTTTTCATATTCTCGCCCAGGATTTCCAAGTCCAAAAATCAGTTTCATTTTCGCCTCAATCAAGTGGATTTCTTTATTATTTTCTCATATGGTCCAACAACTTGTCTGTCTTTGATTCTGCTTTCTGAAATATAACTATTAATTATTTTGCAATTTTCTCCAATAATGCTGTTTTCAATAATATTTCCGCCATCCAGCACACAATTTGGATAAATAAAAGTCATGCCACGAATGATATTGTTTGGCTCAATTCTTGTTCCAGCACCAATGATGCAATCGCAATCAACAAACGTTGTGTTTGGGTCAACAATTTGAACACCCTCAGACATATGAAAATCCAAAATTCTGTTTTTTATGATGTCCGAAACAAAAGCAACCTGCTTTTGATTATAGCAAGTGATAAAGTCTTCTTCTTCAAAATATTCTGTTTGCATTGCAGCAATTTCAGTTGCAGTTTTGACATATTCTGTGTTGAAGATAAAACCGCGCGTCAATCTCATGACATTAATATCCCGACTTCTTACAAACATAAATATCTCTTCAATTGTGGACTTTTGAAGAAGCGGAGTGTCAGAATAGAAAACTGCCGTGAACTTTGTGTCTTCAAGATGTGGTTTTATCAAAGACAAAATGTTGCTCTCGGGTGAGCAAGCAACAGTTTTTGTTTTGTATCCTTCGCACGCAAGAGCCACCCATTGCCACATTTTTTTACCATAAATATTGATTTCATAAGGCTTGAGAACACCTTTGAAAGCGGGATTTTTTGCAAGCAAAATAATAACCGTAAAATCTCCAAAGCCGCTTGTGTCCATCGCCTTTTTTGTTTCGGTCTTTCCAAAAATAATGTCGTCCGTCAGAATCTCGTTTGACGAAAGTGTTTGGTTTTCCAAAGTTAATGTTTCCATGCCCAAATTATAACACACCAAAAATATTTTGGTCAACATAAAAAAAGATGCCAAACCAAACATTATTTATAATTTGATTTGCATCTTTTTTGCTTTACATAAGTTTTTGACCGCTTTCGGATGAGACAACTTGAAGAATGTTTTCTTCAACTCCCGACTCAGCGTTGATATAGATAAAATAGATTGAACCGAGGTTGTCGCATTTGAATTCATAGCACAAAACTTCGCGGTTGTAATCAAGTGGAACAAGACATAGTTTTGTTGTTTGAATGTTATATCCATTTTCTATTGTATTTTTTGCTTTATCACCAGAAATTTTTGCAGTTGCAAGGCTTCTGTTTGTGTGGTTTGTGAAATATGCACACGCTTCGAATCCGGCAATATTCCCTGTTGATTTATCAACTTTGATTTTGATTAAATCTGGATAGAGAATAATTCCATTTTGCACTGGTGCAATGTTGAAATATGCCTCGCTCTCTTTTTCGTCGCTCCAAACAACTTCAACATCTTTAATTCCTGCTTTTTTACAGAAATCAATGGCGAGTTTTTGTGCATTTTCAAAACTTATGTTTGAAGAGTTTGCAACCACTCCACCACTCACAGTGAGAAGTCGCCCACCAACTTCTGTGATTTGAGCAAACTGATTTGTTCCATCAAGATAGAACGAAAAGTCATGTGTTTTAAATTTGCCATTTGTTTGACCAAGATACTTGAAGTTTTCAAGGTTTTTCCCTGTGTAGATTTCACGCAAGTTCTTTTCTGCTTGAATTGAGTCAACATTTTCGCCAAAAAGACCTTTGATTTCAACGTTTGTCACAGAGTCTGAAAATGGTCCATCATAAATCATTGAAGGATACTCAATGTCGTCAGTTTTGATTTGTCTGAGGTCGTTTGTGAGATTATTGAAATCGCCTTCGATATTTTTGCTTGCTTTGAGGATGGAATATCCACCGGCAAGTTTTTTTGTGAAACTATCAAGGTTGAACTTCATTTCTTTGATTGCTTGATGAAGTTCCCCAACTTTTTGTTTTTGCTCAGGTGTGAGCTTGCTTGTCTTTTCGATTGAAGTTTCAAGCGAAGACATATAGCCATAGAATTGGTTGATGAACTTGATTGAATCATTAATTCCGCCCGCTGAAACTGGCAAAATATTCAAGTTTTCTTGTGCTGCTTTTGCGTTTGCTGAAATTTCTTTAACCAATTTCTTTTGGTAGCTTCCTGAACTTGATGCCATGAGTTTTCCAAGTTTGTTTTCAGCATTGTTGATGTTGTCTTCAAGGTCATAGTATGAGCGTTGATAAACATATTCAAGACTAGAACCATAGGCATTCATTTTGTTTGTGTTGATGAAAAGTGCAAGCACCGCTGCAACCATGAGCGCCGCAAAGACAGCGGTTAGCACAATGAAGACAACGGTTGTTGATTTCTTTGTTTTTGTTTGTTCCATGCACCCCTCCTATATCGCAAACACGTGTTTGCCAATTGTGACAACGGTTTGCCTTGAGAATATCCACTTGCTTGTTGCAGTGGTTGGATTATAGTAATACAAACAACCATAGGTTGGGTCCCAGCCATTGAGTGCATCTTGTGCCGCTTGATATGCGGTTGAGTTTGGTTCAAGGTTGATTTGCCCGTCATTGACCGCAGTGAAAGCCCAAGGTTGATAAACAACTCCCGAAATTGTGTTTGGGAAAGCCGCGTCTTTCACACGATTAAGAATAACCGCTGCCACTGCAACCTGCCCAACATAGGGTTCGCCTCTCGCTTCGGCGTGAACACATTTTGCAAGAAGATATAGATCACTTGATGTCACTGAATTAAAGTTTAGTCCTAGTGCTGCAATTGTCTTTGGTCCTGCCACTCCGTCCGCTGTGAGTCCGTTTGCTTTTTGGAAAGCAACAACTGCATTTCTTGTTGCATTTCCATAAATGCCGTCAACCGACCCAAAGTAATAGCCCAAATCTTTTAACTTTTGTTGAATTTGCTTGTTCTGTGATGTAGTCGCAACTTGGCTGATTGAAGTTATATTATTGTTGTTGACATTATCAACACTCACAATGCAACCGACCAAAATCACTGCAAAAAGCAAAAGAACGGCAAACATAATTCTATTGCGTTTTTTCATGTTCCCTCCCGACCAAGAATTTTGTTTATTATGTGCAAAATTTTGGATTTATACACAACTCCTTCTCCGGTCGGGTTTGCTGACACAAAACATAGTGGCGGATAGACAACGCACCACCAATTATCTCCCTTTGCTTCCCCAAGTTCCAAAATGAGTGCATCATAGAAGCCTTCATCAAGTGTGAGATCTTGATAACTCCTTGTTGGAAAGTATTCATTGCAAAGTTTTGCATGGGATGAATAGGAAAAACCATTTTGTCTAAGAATTTCGTTCGCCAGTTTTTCAATTCCATCAAAATTTTGTCTGAGTGCGTTCTCTGCTTGCTCTTTTGTTTCGCACTCGCAAAGGACTGGAATGAGATACTCGACGACCTTGTCTTTTATTTTATATTTGACATTTTGGTCAATGTCGAGATTTGAATTTGCCCTGATATGTATTCTCAAATATTCTTCGTTTGCATCAGTTTTGTTTGTCGAAAATAAAACAAAAGCAAGCCCGATGACAACAATTAAAACGACAATAAAAATTTTTCTCATAAAAATAACCCCTCTTGAAATTGTCTTTGACTTTTCAAGAAGGATTATTGACTCTATTATTTTATTTATACTCTAAAAATTATACACTTTTCTTTCGATAGCAAACAATTTTTTCATCTCCAACCATAACATCTGGAAGGTCTGGGTTAAATTTTGCTAGAGTGTCAACACTTTCAACCATGTCTTTTGCGACATCCCAAAGCGTTTGACCGGCGTTTGCGAAGTAAATTTCCATTGCACTTGTTTTTGGTGGAAGTTCATCTTGGAGTTCAATTCCAGATATTGCAGCCCCTGTTTCGGTTGAGTAAACTGCAACATATGTTTTGACCTCGGCCTCAATAAATATGTCTTTGCCGCGTTTTGCAACAACATCAACTCCGTCAACAGCACACTTAACATCAATCAAAGCGCCTGGAATTTCTTCAATACGTTGTTTGACTTCAAACGGAATCTCAACTTCAAGCGATTCAATGGTTGAGTTTTCGTCATTGAGATATAGCACTGTTGTTTGCATTGTTCCCTGAATAATAATTTCGTCATCTTGAACATAGTAAGCAAGAACTTTGAGCGTGTTTGCAGAGTTTTCAAGCACTTTGTCAATTCTTGGAGTGTTCTCGCCTGCGGTGACTGTGCCGTCAATTTTATTTTGGAAATACATTTGTTTTTGTGGTGCAAGATAATTATAGGAATTTGTTGAAACAAGCGTTGTATGAGTCAAAGAATAAACATCTTCGATTGATTCAAATTCAAACTTTTCAAATGCAAATATATGAACATTTGCTTCACGATTGATATTGACTTTTGCCCCTTCTTCGCCCTGCTCCAAAGTGTTCGTTATGGCATCATGTTTCACAGATATAAATTGGTCAATAAGACTTTCTTTTGTGACACCACCAACTTCAAGTTCTTCGCCAAATGGTTGCACAAAAGATGCACTTTTTAGTTTTGGTTCAACATCGTCTTCGACATAGAGAATGTCAACAATATCTTCACCATTGAGTGTCACATATCCATTCCCCGCCTGAGCATCTTTGCAGATTGTTTGAACATCAACTCTAAGCACTTTTTTAACCTTGTCTTTTATATCAAAACAAAGTGTGTCACTGAGTTTTTGATTTGAGGATTTTGTTAATCTTGTGGCGTGGTTTTCCGACATCTTGACGCATAAATCTTCGTCAGCCTCTGCAACATCGAATTCGGTTTGAGGATATCCAAGGACGCGAACCTCTGTCGTGACAACAAATCTAACTTCATCTTCGCTGACGCCGTCAACCGAATAGTCAACAATTTCAGCAGATGCCACAACTCCAAGATTTGGTTCAAAATCTCCCTCAACCTTGCTCGAAAAAGCAAAAGCACTTGATGTTGAATCAATTTCGTCATTTTCGGTTTTATAAAGAATGTCAATGATGATTTTGCCAGAAACATTGGCTTCTTTTTGAAGCGGCTCACAACTCGTTACTTCGACTTTTGCAGACGACAACAAAAGTCCCATAACCTTTTGGTCAGCCGATGCGACCTTGCACTCAATGTTGTTTTGCACACTGCCAAGCATTCTTTTGTTTACGACTAAAATTTTTTGGTTTGACTTTGCCACAATAAAAATCCTCCACACATTTGACTTTGTAATAATGTATAGAGGACTTTTTGTTTTTAGAACCAAAAAATAAAAAAATTATTTTGTTGAAACTTTCACATCGCCACACAAAATGTCTGAATATGAGAAAGTTTGCGTGTTACCTGTTTCTGTTTCTTCGGTCTTGACCGTGAACACGCTCGGATAACACGAATCAATGGTAGCCATCATTTTTTCAATCTTTTTTCTTCCACGATTAATTGTTAATTTTACATTCTCGCCTTTGAGTGCAAGGATTTGATCTTTAACATCTGAAAGGGATAACAAAGTTTTTTTCATTTTTTCACCTCAACCAATTTTTGCCAAAAAGATTGAGATTTAAACCTCAAATATAAGATTATATTAAACATAAACAAAAAATCCCTCGCAGGGATTTTTTATTCATCAATATCGTCATCGTCCTCTTCATCCTCATCTTCATCATCGAAGTCGTCTTCATCTTCAAAGTCCAACTCTTCGTCTTCAATCTCCTCGTCGGAATCGTCCTCTTCATCACTTTCTTCGTCAAAGTCGTCTTCAAGTCCCAAAGGAAGGTCGTCTGAAGTCATGATATCGTCATCATCGTCAGCATCGTGAACTTGAGTGAACTCTTCGTCATCTTCCTCTTCATATCCGTCTGTGTCTTTTGCGTTGATATATTCATCCCACTCGTCGTTCTCGTATTCGTCACCATGGAAGTTTGTGTCGAGTGAACGCTCTTTTGCGCAAGTTGCACACATGATTTCGTCTGGTTGAATGTAGTTTGTTTTGCAAACTGGGCAGTATTCAAGGTCGAGTTCGTCAAGTTCACTTGTTCCGTCAAGCTCACTCTTGCAAACCGAACACAGTTTTTCCCCTTTTTTGATATAGTTGAGCTCACATCTTGGACATCTGATATAAACTGGTTTTGTTGCCATAAGCACCTCTTTAAAAATAGTTTTATATTTATAATGATTTTTATGTTGAGATAATATCAATTTTAAATATAATATGCAACTATTTTTAATATGTTATAAAAAAATTTTTTGGCAAAAATATTTTTGATTTTTTCCAGCAACAAACAGTCCGAAATTTTTCTCTACGCGCCCTCAATCAACATTTTGTCCGCAACAAGTGCAATGAATTCACCGTTGGTTGGTTTTTCATTTGAATTGTATACTTTTAAACCAAATATTGAGTTGATGTTTTCAATTTTCCCTCTGTTCCAAGCAACCTCAATTGCGTGTCTGATTGCACGTTCAACTTTGCTTGAAGATGTTGAATATTTGTCAGCAATTGTTGGATAAAGTTTTTTCGTGATTGAGTTGATTATTTCTGGACTATCAATCGCGAGTTTGATTGCCTCTCTCAAAAATTGATAACCTTTTATATGTGCAGGAATGCCAACCGTAATAAAAATATTTGATATTTTTTCTTCAAGTTGACGACTGCCCATCTTGCTGATATTGCTTGGCGCCTTGTTCTCAACCAGTTCAAGAACTCTTTTTTCAACAACCGAACAATTGATTGGTTTTGCAATAAAATAATTTGCTCCCAGCATTGTCGCCTTTGTTACAAATCCATCATGAGTGAGATTTGACTCAATGATGAATTTTGATGAAATGTTCGGACGCTTTTTTGCTTCCTCCAAAACTTCAAAACCGTCAATTCCAGTAAGAACAACATCCATGACGACAACATCAACCGAATTGTTTAGTATCGTGTCCAAAACCTCTTGTCCGTCGCTTGACACGCAAACAATCTCAAACCTATCTGATTTTGAAAAATAATTCACAAGTTCATTTCTTGATTCTTCACTTGCGTCCGCTATCAAAATTTTTATTTTTTGTTTTTTTGTTTCCATTTTTTCCTCCATAATTTTGCTACGAGGAAAGAATAACACGAATTTGTGCCAAAAAATATAAAATCGCGTGTTAAATTTTCTCCTCTTTTGCCAAAAGTCGGAGATATATGTAGAACAATGTCGAATATATTTATAAATTGAAATAAAACACGATAATTTAAAATAAAAAAAAGAATTTTTTACTTACAAAACAAGGTCATAAATCTCAAGAAGAAAAACCCTCAAAGCTATCACAAAAAAACAACTCAATCAAATTGAGTTGTTTTTTCATATTATTTTTTGTCTGAGTCAACCACAGTTCCAATTTGTGTTGCCGATGTTTGACCACCTGCAGCATTAAATGTGTCAATAATATAAGAATAGTTTGCATTATAATCTTTGACGCTTCCAACCAAGGTCAAATATCTTCCATCAAAATCAAATTTGTCGCCAAGTTTTTGCTCGTCTGCTGGTTCAAACATTGTGATTGTTGATTTATCTTTTGATGAAATTGAAAGTATTTTTGAATTTGAGTCTTTTACAATAATCAAATCTTGGTCAACTGCAATGATATCCACATTATCCTCAGAGAATGCAACTGATGGAATAACTGAATCTGTGAGTTTTTGAAGATATAATTTTGAATTATATTTAATAACAATTCCGAGTTCTTCACCATTCTCACCCTTCCCAAGTGGTGTAAAGCCATCAACAGCCACATATGTGTGACGAAGTTCGCTTGAGAAGCTGCTGTTCATTGAATAATATGAATCTCCTTTTGTATAGAAAAGTCTTCCACCTTCAACATTTGTCACTTTTGTTGTTGTGTTTATGTTTGAAGAAAGAATTGTTTTTTCGCCAGTGGCAATATTATATCTTTCCAAAATGTTTCCACCAACACCTTCATTTTTTCCTTCTTGTTCATTTCTTGAACGTGAATAGAACAAATATCCATCAAGGCTTTGGTCAAGCGTTTTTTGAGCGTTTTCTGAATAGCAAGTTTTGTCGCGTGAAGTTGCAAAACTTGTGACATCAGCGGAAATTTGAGTGACTTTGTTTTTGTTGTCGAGTTCGATTTGAGAAATTGTTGCTCCATCAAAAACAAAAGCATAAACTTTTCCGTTGACTTCTTTCATTGAAAATGCGCCAGAAGAATATTGCGTTGGCGTGAATATTTCAGTGAGACGTGACCCGTCAAGTTGCACTGAGCAAAGTGTGATGATATCACTTCTGATTTCTCCTGTTTCATCTTTCTTTGTGTTTGGTGTCAAAAAATATAATTTGTCGCCAAAAATATAAAGGTCTGAATATTCAAAACCGCCCACTTTTGAAACAAGTTGTCGTTTGTCGCTGAGCTCTCCATTTTGGATTTTTGCCATATAAATTGAAGAAACTTTGACTTGCCCTTCTTTGTTTGCGTGGCTTGACTTTGTTGTTTCGTTGCTTTCATAGCCATTAACATAGTAGATGTAGTCACCTTTGATGACAGAAAGTCCGCCATTGCCAATGACCGGATCATTTGAATTTGGTGTTGGTGTTTTTGATGCGCAACCTGCAAAAAGCGCAATTGTTGCAAAAAGCATCATAACCAAAGCTGGAATAAACTTTTTCATTTTCTCTCCATTTGTAAGTATTAACTTACCAAAAAAACATAAACATTATTTTAAGTATAAATAAATAATAAGTCAATTAATTACAACATAATTTAGTAGTTGCCGACAACACAAGACGCCACCTTGCCGAGTTCTTTTTGAACAAAATCTTCATTGTATTCATTTTTCAACAAACACGCAATGGTCGAAATCGAAGAAACTCCACCAAAATTTCCGCCCAATCCAAAAATAGATTTTGTTAGTTGCACGCCATTAACTTGATGTTGTCCAACTGATTCAAAATACATTTTCATCGTTTCCAAAACGCCGATTGTGTCATAGACAACAACAATGACATCTTTGTGGTCACAAGCAAGAGATTTTGCATGATTTATTGCGTTGATGATTGTGTTATATGAGGCTTGCAAGCCGTCTCCAAACCTTGAAATAAAAAGTTCAATGTTTGAATTTTCAACATATGCAAATAGCTCCGGTGGGATATCACATCCACAAAGCAAAACTCGGAAACCATTTTCTGCTTGATTTTGCGCATAATTCATGAGCGTTGTCATTTGTGCTCTGTTGTCATAAACCGCAATAGCTCGTCCGCCTTTGTTCATTTTTTCGCCAAACAAAATGTCCATTTGCGCATCTGGATAAATTGCTTTTGATAGATCAACTGGCTCTATTCTTTTTCCTGCCTCATATTGCTCGCCGTTCACGCGAATGATTTTGTTTGCAATCGCATAGTTGTTTTCTTCATAAACCTCAATTTTTGCTTGGACAAAATCACCAACCCGAAGAGAATATTCTTCGGCAAAGGCATCAGTTATATAGATCAACATTTCTTTGCTGAAACAATTTTGTGTTTGCGACCAAAAATAAAAGTGGTTCGCATCTGTTTTTCGCAAATAGCCGTTTGCAAATTCCCCGTCACCAGATTGAACATTTGCCCGGAATATCAATTTTTTGAGATTCAACTCTTCTTCACTAAAACCTTGATTTTTTTCTCGAATCATTGAAGCAATGTCTTGTGGAATAAAGAAAGCAGAAATGTCGGCGGTTTGGCGCGACATTGACTTTGGAGGTCTGCCAATTTTGTTTGTGTTAACCCCTTTCATTTGTCCGTTTTGAATTAGTTTTATTTCTTGTTTTAGTTGTCCAATTTTTTTGGTAGTTGGACTCTTAACTCCCAATTTTCTTGCGAGTTCTCTGAGTTCATAAACACCAAGTTCTTCAATATTTAAATCAATTTTCATGCTTGTTTCTTCTTTTTTTAAAAATCTTTACATTTTTTACAATATCACACTCAATCGACAAAGTCAACGAGATATTGGCTTGATTTATGAGCATTTTTTGTGATTACTTTCATCGAAAGAACGCATGCTTCATCATTGAGAATGCTTGCGCAGCGGTTTTTTTCGCCACGCTCAAGGCTATCCACCACGCATTTTGCGAATTTTATTGCCAAAATCCTGTCAGCAACTGTTGGCGCCCCGCCTCTTTGGATATATCCAAGATTTATTGACCTAAATTCAATTTTTGTGTTCTGTTCCAAATATTTTGCAAGGCTATCAATGTCAAGAACGTGTTCTTGAACAATAATTATTGGAGTTTTGTCCCCGGCCGTCATTTTTTTGTTGAGTTTTTGCAATATGTGTTCAAAATTCAAATCGCTTTCAGGCGTGATTATCATTGTTGCCCCAACTGCAAGTCCACAAGAGATTGCAATGTCGGAGCAATCTCTTCCCATGGTTTCAACAACCATTCCCCTGTCCATTGTTGCCATGGTCTGTTCAATCATATCAATCGCCTCAACCGCATTATTAATTGCTGTGTCAAATCCCAAACTTTTTTCAGAAATCATGACATCGTTGTCAATGGTTGCAGGAATGAATGTGACATTAACACCTGCATCGTTGAGTTCTTTCACACCTTTGAGCGTTCCATCTCCACCGATTGCAATAATTGCATCAAATTTATGTTTTTTGAAAACCTTGACACCTCTTTTGACGCCAGCCTCAGTTTTAAACTCTGGGCAACGATAACTTTTTAGGAAACTCCCGCCCAAGTAACTAACATTTTGCACACTCTCTTGCGTGAGGGGAACAAAGTTTTCTTCAAGCAAACCTTTGTATCCAAACATGATGCCAACAACTTTATGCCCACGCCTGCAAAGCGAATTCACAAGTCGAGCAACACAAGTGTTCATTCCTGGGGCATCTCCCCCGCTTGTCAAAATTCCGATTTTCATACTCACCTCACAACAACATTTTTTTCACCAAGTTCGCCAATTAGTTCATTAATAAGTCCGTCATTAATCTTTACGTTACGATTTTTCAACATAAACACCGAACTTGTCAACTCATCTTTGATAACAATTTGACTTATTCCTGGATATGACGACAAAATCTCTTCAACTTTTGAATATGTGTTTTTGTTATTGACATCAAACTTCAAGTATAATTTTTGTTCTTTTGGGAGCTCTTCAACAACTGATTTTTCCTGCTCACTTATCTCAAAAATAATTTTTTCAGCAATTATTATTGGATTTTGACCTTCTCGCAAAGATAGTTTACCTTCAATCTTAACAAATTGGTCTTCTTTGAGAAGATATTTATATTTCGCGTAGTTGTTTGCAAACAACATGCAATCAAATGACCCATAAATGTCTTCAATGGTTAGAATTCCCATTTCTTTGTTTGTCATTTTCGTAACAACTTTCTTTATGACCGAAACAAGACCACCGCAAGTGACACGCATATTATCAACAAGACCGCTATCTTGAAATTTGTCATCGCCATCAACCTGTTGGTCTTCGTCAACAGTTTCGCCTTCTTCGCCTGAATCAACATTTGCAATCATATCTGATGTGAAATTAAAGTTTTTGTATTCATTAATGTAGTCGTCGAGAGGACTTCCAGAGATATAAATTCCAACAACTTCTTTTTCAAATTTCAAAAATGCCTCTTTGTTGAATTCCTTTATCCTTGGATATTGAATTTCATCAAACTCAACCGCACTGACAAGAGTTGGGTCGTCAAACAACGAAAATTGTCCCGTCTCACGATTTTTCTTATCTTTTGAAACACGATCGACAACCATGTCGTAAACTTGCATGAGTTGTGAGCGAAATTTCCCAAAGCAATCAAATGCGCCACTGAGAATCAAACTTTCAAGACAACGTTTGTTGAGCGCTTGGGGATCAACTCGTTTTGCAAAGTCCATAAAGTCCTTAAACTCTCCCCCGCGATTTCGTTCATCAATGATTGAGTCAATCACACCAAGTCCAACATTTTTGAGTGCTGCAAGTCCAAATCTGATCTTTCCGTCACGAACAGAAAAACCTGTCATGCTCTTGTTTATGTCTGGCGGCAAAATTTTAATTCCTTCACTTCTTGCATACGTGACATAGTTTTTGATTTCATCAATATTTGTGATTCTGTTGTTGAGAACCGCCGTCAAAAATTCGGGTTCATAATAGCATTTGAGATATGCGGTTTGATAGGTTATCAAACTATATGCCGCAGCGTGCGATTTGTTAAACGCGTATTGAGCAAATTTTTCCATTTGGTCCCAAACTTTGATTGCGACATCTTCTGGAACGCCACGCTTAACTGCACCGTCAATGGCTGGCTTTCCGTTTTGAGCAGGCTTTCCATAGAGAAAAACTTGTTTTTCTGCTTTCATTGCATCAACTTTTTTCTTTCCCATCATACGGCGAACCATGTCGGCTTGTCCAAGAGTGTATCCCGCCATATCTTGGCAGATTCTCATAACTTGCTCTTGATAAACAATGCAACCATATGTGACATTAAGGATGTTTTCAAGAATTGGGTGATCATATTTGACATCTTCTGGGTGATGCTTGTTGTGCGTGTAAGTTGGAATTGAATCCATTGGCCCCGGACGATAAAGCGACACACCCGCAGTGATATCTTCAATGCAAGTTGGACGAAGTTGTTTTAAGAATTTTTGAAAACCTGTGCTTTCAATTTGGAATATTGCTTTTGTGTTTCCGCTTGAAATGAGTTTGTATACTTCTGGGTCGTCATAACCAAGTTTCATAAAGTCAATGTCGACGCCGTGGTTTTCTTTGACATATTGGGTTGCTTTCTGAATATCGTTCAAGTTTCGGAGTCCCAAAAAGTCCATTTTGAGGTGTCCCAAACGCTCAATATCTGTCATTGAATATTGAGTGGTTATATCTTCGCCGTTTCGGCTGAGTGGCATAAACTTTTCGAGGTCGTCACTTCCAATAACGACACCACATGCGTGAGTTGAACACTGCCTTGGCATGCCTTCAAGTTTCATTGCAATGTCAACAACTTTTTTGATGTCTGGGTTCGTGTTATATGTTTCAACAAGTTCGGGAATTGCATAGTTTTGTTCGCCCTCTTTGCTCTTGTAGAAGCCAAAACACTTTTGAATGACATCGTGGTGTTTTGCTGGAATGTTTGGAATGTTTTTTGTGACTTTGTCAAGCTCGGAGTATGGAACACGCAAAACTCTTCCGACATCTTTTATCGCATTTTTCGCTGCCATTGTTCCAAATGTCACAATCTTAACAACACGTTTTTCGCCATATTTTTGACGAACATATTCAATGACATCGCCGCGTCTGTCGTCGGCAAAGTCAACGTCAAAGTCGGGTGCAGTGACACGTTCTTCATGCAAAAATCTCTCAAACAGCAAATCAAATTTGAGAGGATCAATGTTCGTGATTCCAATAGCATAGGCAACAATGCTTCCCGCTCCGCTGCCACGTCCAGGGCCAACTGGGACGCCCATGTTCCTAGCCGCGTTAATATAGTCCCAAACTGTCAAAAAGTATTCAACAAAGCCTTGCCTTTTTATAAGCGCAAGTTCACGCTCCGCTCTGTCGATTATTGTTTGTGTGACTTCCGGATATTTTTTTTCAAGTCCGTCAAACACCATTTTACGCAAAAACTGATAGTTGTCCTGTCCATCTGGCGCATGATATTGAGGGAAAAGATATATGTTTTTGTCAATGTCTTTGAATGTAAAATTGCATTTATCAGCAATTTCAATCGTATTCTTTATCGCTTCTGGGTTGTCAGGAAAAAGCGCTGCCATTTGGTCCCCAGTTTTGAGATAGAACTCATCAGTTTCAAATTTGAGTCTGTCTGGGTCGTCAACTGTTTTTTGCATTTGAACGCACATCAAAACATCTTGAACAACGCTATCTTCCTTGTTTATGTAATGCACGTCATTTGTTGCAACCGTCTTCACTCCGTGACGCCTTGCAATGTCAACAAGCATTGGATAAACTCTTTTTTCTTCTTCAAGCCCGTGGTCTTGAACTTCAACATAAAAGTCCTCGCCAAACATTTCTTTCATGCTTTCAACAAACTTGTCCGCCTCATCCATTTGTCCTGACAAAAGGAGTTGAGGAAGTGTTCCCGCAAGGCACGCCGAAAGACAAACAAGCCCGTTTGAATATGCTTTCAAGGTTTTGTAATCAATTCTTGGTTTATAATAATAACCATCGCGAAAAGCAATGGTGTTGAGCATACAAATGTTTTTGTATCCCTCTTCGTTTTTCACAAGCAAAATCAAGTGGCGGAGCTTTGGCTTTCCTGATTTTTGATGAAGGTCGTCAGCAACATAAAACTCACAACCAAAAATTGGTTTTATATCTCCAACTTTTTTACATTCGTCAAAAAGTGCGATTGTGCCATACATATTGCCGTGGTCGGTTATTGCAATTGATTTCATGCCCATATCTTTGGCAGTTTTAACAACTTTGCAAATTTGTGCCGCCCCGTCAAGCAAACTATATTCCGTATGTAGATGCAAATGAACAAAATCTTCCATATCTTCCTTCTTTTAGTTTTTCGTGTTTTTGAGTTTTTCAGCAATGCTAATGATTTTTCTAAATCGATGATTAAGACCGCTTTTGGTGAGTTTTATTGTGCTGAGTTTGAGCAAGTCTTCAAGAGACTCTTCTTGGTTTGCAAGTCTCAAAAGTGCGACTTCCTCAAGGTCTTGGGAAAGCGTTTCAAGTCCGACTGTTTCTTGAATGTATTTTATTGCTTCGAGTTGACGCAAACTCGCCTCAACAGTTTTTGCAATATTTGATGAAATACAGTTTGTTTCGCGATTAATCTTGTTGCGCATTTCACGAGTGATAATCTCGTTTTGGAGCGCCAAAACACCGTCATACGCATCGACCAAAGCCAAAACATCGCTGATTTGATTTGCTTCTTTGAGATACAAAACATATATGCTTTTTCTCTCGGAAATTTTTGGATTGAGGTCATAGGTTCGCAGAAGTTTGTCGATGTTGTTCAAAAAATCAATGCTGTGAGATGTAAATTCCAAATGATAACCGCTCGAAGTCTTTTTTGTTGCCTCAACCGAAAGCTTTATGTTTGATGTTGCACAACCAACAAATGCACCTTTGACAAATGCTTTTTTGCAGCAATCGCCTTGAATGACAAATTCGGGAATATTAACTGCAATAACAGGGCTTCCGTCTTCGCCACGCTCCAACACTCCGCAATCAAGCAAAATTTCTTCTGATTTATCTTTTGGAAAAGAGATTTCATAATAAACGCGTTTGTTTATCGCATAGTCATCGGTGATTTCAAGCGTGCAATAGTCCCCATAGAGCATTTGCAAAATCTTGTTGCAAAAATCATACACCTCAACAATATCCGTATTTATTGTGGCAACATAGTGTTTGTCCGAAATGCTGATTTCTCCGCACGCGTGAAGCAGCCCACACAAAAACGCCAGAGAACAACAATCGTTCTCCAGTGGCGTTTTTAACACTTCAAGTTTGCATGAATGAGAAAATGACATTAGTTTCGTCCTTTGTGGAAAATTGGGAATTTGTTTATGTTCACAACTCGATCAAGCGGAATTTCAAGACGGCGAATAAGATTTGTTGCCCTGTTACACTCTCCAACCGCGTTGGGTGTGTGTGCATCGGAGTTAAGAATAAACTTCACGCCCTCCTCTGCCATTTTGACAATTTCGTCATCAGTGAACAAAATTCTTTTCCCGTTGAGCTCAATGAATGTTCCAACCTGTTTTGCTGCACGTGCAACTTCCATTGTGTCGACTTTCATTCCATAGTTTAGGTGTGTGATGACATCAATTTTATTCTTTTCAAATGCACGAAGATAAATTGCTGTGTTGTTTTCAATCAATTGTTTGCTTGGTGCCCAAATGCCCGAAAGCATATTGCGATAGAACATTGGAAACTTGTCCGAAAAGCGAGTTGAACGCACAAAGTTGTGATGTCCAACAAGCAAAATATCCATTTTTGAGTAATCATCTGCTGTCACATCAATATTTCCTTGTCGGTCAACAAAATTGCCCTCAACACCATAAAGAATGTTGACACCAGTTTCTTTTTTCGCTTTTTTTATGTCACGCAAAATATTTTCGACATCTTGCCTTTTCACTCCATAAAGTTGGTGTCCAAATCCATGATCGGTGATTGCAATTTCTTTGAGCCCTTTGCTCTCGGCGACTTTTGCATTTTCAAGGATTGTCCCTTTTCCGTGACTATATTGAGTGTGTGTGTGATAATCTCCAAACAAAATCATCTTAATCCCCCAAGACTTGAATTTCAAGTTCCAGTTTTTGTTTATAATTATTATAAACCAACTCTTGTATATAAGATACCAAATTAAGAAAATCTTGGCAAGTCGCCGAGCCCAAATTTACAATAAATCCAGCATGTTTTTTTGACACCGCAGCGCCACCCATTGTTTTTCCTTTAAGCCCAAGTTCGTCAATTGCCTTTGCCGGAATAAATTCACTCGCACGACGAAACACACTTCCCGCAGAACGAAAGTCGTGTGGTTGAGTTTGTTTTCGTTTTTCTAAATATTCATTTTGTTTTTTCAAAATGAGTTCGCGATTTTGCTCTTCAAGTTTGAAACAAACTCGCAAAATTATTGGAAAATTATCATAAATTTCATCTTTTTTTTGTGAAAAAATTGATTTTCTATATGAAAAATTGCATTTTTTAATAAAATATTTTTTAATTTCATTATTTTCTAGCACTTCAACCCACAACACCTTATCTCCAACGCACCCGCCAAACGCTCCCGCATTCATGAAAACACAACCGCCAACACTCCCAGGGATTCCATACGCAAACTCCAATCCAGCAAGCGAAAATTCTTGAAGTTTTTTGCCGAGAACAAACATATTGACGCCTGCCCCCGCAACCACTTTTTCACCTTTTTTTGACACTTGCCGAAATTCCCCCACAAGCCTTATGACAACACCAGAAAATCCACCATCACGCCCCACAATATTTGTTCCGTTTCCCAAAATAATATAATGTAGTTTTGCATTTTTTAGCCACGCCAAAACATCTGTGAGTTCTTTTGTGTTTTTCACATCACATATCGCTCCGATTTCACCACCAATTCCAATGCTTGAAATTTGAGAAAAACTGACACCACTTTTTGTGATGTCAGGAAAACTTTTTATAAAACTATTTAATTTAATTTTATTATTTTTCATAATTTTTTATATGCAAAATAATTAATTTTCGTTAATTTCGAGATATTTTAATAAATTTTTCAAATTATTTCTATTAATCCCCGAAACTTTTGCAATTTCCTCTTTGGTTGCTTTTTTCATTTTTGCAACCGTTCCAAATTTTTGGATTAAGTTTTGAGCAGTTTTTGTCCCAATTCCTTCAACTTCAAGGAGCGGAGATTTGAATGCACTTTTCAATCTGCTCTCACGATTGAATGTGATTGCAAACCTATGTGCCTCATCTCGAATTTGTTGCAACACGCCAAGTTCAACGCTTCCGCGTTTGAGCATATGCGGTGTTGAATCTCCAACAACAAAAACTTCTTCAAATTTTTTTGCAAGCGAAATCATTTCAACATCAAATCCAAGCTTCTGCGTTTGTTGATATGAATAATGAAGTTGTCCTTTTCCGCCATCAATAATGATGAGATTTGGTTTTTGAGAAAACGACACATCTTTTTGTTTTTTGTATTCTTCAACTCGCCTTGAAAGCACTTCTTGCAAACTTGCAAAGTCGTCGACGCCCTCAACTGTTCTGATCCTAAATTTGCGATAGAGTTTCGTCTTTTTCTCGCCATTGACAAAAACAACCATGGACCCCACCTTTTCTGTGCCTGACAGATGCGAAATGTCATAACATTCCATGCGAACTGGGAGTTCACGAAGTCCGAGAGCAGATTTTAGTCTTGTTATTGCACCAAACGTTCTTGCATTTTTGCGATTTTCTGATTGAATTGTTCTTTCAACATATTTCTGTGCATTGAGGTTTGCCATTTCAACAAGTTTTTTCTTTATCCCCTTTTGCACAAAAACAAAATTTACCTTAACATTTTTTTGAGTTTCAAAAAATTCTTCCAAAACCTTGTTCGATAAATCCATTCCAACCAAAATTTCTTTTGCAGGAATAACTTGTTGCGAATAGAAATCAACAACAAAGTTTTGCATCACTTCACGAGTATTTTCTGAAAAATTGACAAGGTTAAAACACTCAACTCCCAAAAGTCTTCCACCTCTAATCTGCATGACGCAAGTTGACATGAAAATCCCGTCGCAAAAGCAACCCAAAACATCAAAACTTGCGGTGTTTGGCAGTTGCGTGATGACTTTGCTGTCAAGTTTTTCAACCATTGCAATCTTGTTTTTGAGTTCAAGTGCTGTTTCAAAATTTTCTGTCTCAGCCGCAATACGCATTTTTTCATTCAGTATTTTGAGCATCTCGGAAGAGTCGCCACCAAGAAATTTTGACACTTTTTTCACAATTTCCATATAATCTTTTTCTGTTATCTTGTTCGCGCAAGGAGCCGAGCACAACCCAAGGTCAAAGTTCAGACAACCTCGACTTTTTGGTTTTCCTTGATTGATTGCCATTGTGCAAGTCCGAAGCGGAAAAGCATAGTTCACAATGTTAATTAGTTCTTCTGCTCTCACGGGATATAGATAGGGACCAAAATATTTTGCGTGGTCACCCTTCACTCTGCGTGCAACTTCAAGTCGTGGAAATTTTTTTGACAAATCAAATTTAAGGTATGGATATTGCTTTCCATCTTTGAGAAGAATGTTAAAAAATGGTTGATATTTTGCAATCAAATTTCGTTCGAGCACAAACGCATCATACTCGCTTGGCACAACAAAGTATTCCATATCTTCAATGCTGTCAACCATGAGTTGAACTTTCTCGTGTTTTATGGAATTTTGAAAATAGCCACCAACCCTATTTTTCAAATTCTTTGCTTTGCCAACATAAATGACGTTGTTTGACTTGTCACGCATGACATAAACACCGCTGTTTTTTGGCAAAACTTGAATTTTTTGTTTTAATACTTCATTCACAAAACAATTATAACCCATTCTTTTGCTTTTTCATATATTTTTTGGCATATTTCACAAAAAAACACATGAGATCTCATGTGTTTTTTATTTTTTTGTTATAATTCTTTTTCATCGTAAAGCACAACATTTTCTTGTTTGTCTGCTTTTGTCTCCTTTTCATCATTTAATGATTTTAGATAATTTTGATAAGCAGGATAATCAAATTCTCCATCCTCTGTCGTGAACTTAACTGTCACTTGTTCGGCAACGGAGTTTGAAGAGTCGTCTGCGGCGGAAGCAGAAGCTTCTTTTGCTTTTTCCTCTTCGAGTTGTTTGCGAATTTCGTCAGCGTGAGGCATTGGGTAACAAATCAACTCTGACAAGTGTTTTTTCCACATTTCATCTTGGACTTCCCCTTCAAAATAGTAGTTTAATGAAGGGAAAATATATGCGAGTCCATCAAGTTCAGTGTCAACGATTTTTTGGTTAAATTCATCATTTGGAACAATGGCTTTGTCATTCTTGTTATCAAAGTATGAAGTTGGATAAATATCATATGAATGTAATTCTTCTGACATTCTAGGATTAATTGTTTTGACTTGATGAAACAGCATGTTATGCTCTCTAACATATTTCCACGTCGAAACAGAACCAAATCTCATATCCATTGAAAGTTCGAGATGGAGTGTTCTTCCTTCTGCATTTTTTAGGTCGACAGAAACTTGTTGCCTTTCGTGATCATATCTTGTGCAATAAACTCCGAAGCCAACATAATTTGATATCTCGTAATCATTCATATCGCAAGTCTTGAAAAATTCTGCATATTTTGGATAATTTGCTTGCATATGTGGAATGATTTCATTTTGCATATAATATTTGAAATCTTCAAGTTCAAATCTGTTTGTGTCGTTGACTTCTTCAACAGAAAGTTCATTGTTATAAACGAGTTCTGGAACTTTGTCAAACAGCTCTCCAAGTGATGTGACGCCTGACACTCTCCAGAAGATTTTCTTTTGAACCCCATTTTCATCTTTCCCATTGATGAGCAAGTATCCGCCTTCACCTTTATAGAAGCTTGTTCCTCGGACTGCACTTTCGCCATTTTCTTCTTCAAGTGCTCCAAATTTAAAAGTTGTCACTTCACTAAGTTTGAGTTTTTCTTTAATCAAATCTTTGATATGGTATGTTTTGCCTCGATACTCGACTGGATAATGCCAGAATGGAATATCATATTTTGATGGTTCGGAGTCAAGATATTTAACCCCATTAAAAACTCCTCCAAGTGCCTTGTATTCAATATATTTGGCATCAAGTGGAATGTCATAGAAAGTCCAAGTTGAGCGATTAAACACTTTTTCTTCCCCATTTCCAAACGAAACAGCATAGGCAAAAGCTTCTTCAATAAAAGGAAGTTCTATATATTTTTGTCCAATCCTATATCCTTTTGCCAGTTTAAGTTGCACTTCTGGCATTGGATCCGGCTCAGGTTCTGGTTCTGGCTCTGGTTGTGGCTCTGGGTCCGGTGTTGGATCTGGAGTTGGATCTGGAGTTGGATCCGGAGTTGGGTCCGGCGTTGGGTCTGGTTCTGGCTCAGGTTCTGGTTCAGGCTCAGGTTCTGGCTCTGGATCTGGAGTTGGATCTGGAGTTGGATCTGGCGTTGGGTCTGGCGTTGGAATTGGATCTGGTTCTGGAGTTGGTTCTGGGGTTGGTTCTGGGGTTGGTTCCGGTTCTTGGTTTGTTAATTTCTCATATGCAATATATCCACCAAGTGCAATTGCACCTGCAACACCAATGCCAACAACAGCACCAATTGCTTTCTTTTTGCGTCTTTTACGCTTCTCTTCTTTTTCTTTTTCAGCAGCAATTTGCTTTTGACGAGCAATTTCTTGAGGAGAAAGTTGACGCCCTGTCTGTTTTCTAGCCATTTCGCGAAGTTGTTCTTGTGTATATTTTTTATTATTTGACATAAACACCTCTAAACAATATATATGTCATAATAATATAACCAATAATCAAAAATGTCAAGAGTGTTATGCACTGAAAGAAGAAACAAAATTTGCACCAATCAACAATGTGTCATCAATTAGTTTGTTTGTTAAACCATAAGTGATGATTTTTCCAGTTCTCACAGCGGTGACAATGTTTTGAGATTTTAAGATTTTTAGTTGATGAGAAACAGTTGTTTGATTGAGTTTTAAGAGTGTCGAAATATCCCCCACGCACATTTTTGAAAGTGAAAGGCAACTAATTATTTTTAGTCTTGTTGGGTCGGAAAACGAATAAAAGTGGTTGGCAAGTTTTTCAAGCACTTTTTTGTTAGGCAAAAACTTGTCGATATCATCTTTCACTTTTGGGGTCGCGGTCAATAATTTTTCTTCCATATCTCACCTCTTTTCACAAATTCGGTCGGTTTCTCATATATAAAACCAGCATTTATTTTATTGTAAATTGCAACATTTTTATGTCAAAACAAAACTTTGTTTCAATTTGCAACATAAGAAATGTTTTTGGCACATTTTGTCAAAGGAGGACACATGTCAACATCGTCAGAAATTTTGGCTTTGATTTTCTTGTCAATAATTGCAGATGCGGCAAACGTTGACCTTGCAAACAACACAACATTCTTGCTCCTCTTGCTTCTTGCTCTCATCGGTGCGGACGATTCAAGCGGTTCAACTTGCGGTTGCTCTTGCCCAGGCTCAAGTTTGATTTGATTGTCCACATAATATATCTTTTGCTATTGTCAACAAATTTGCATCATTCAAAGTTTGGACAATGGCAATTTTTGCGTTTCCGCTTTGAATTTTTTGACCAAGGATTTCAATCAATCTTTTTTTGACACCCTGCTCACTATGATAGATTGCAATATCTTCTCCAAAAATTTCGCGAAGTTGTTTTTCGACATACTGAAAATGTGAGCATCCCAAAACAAGTGCATCACATTTATTTATGTCTTCGTCAGAAAATCCACTTTTAATAAATTGCTTCAAATCTGAAAGATGAAAATAATTTTGTTCGATTTTTCTCGCTAAATCTCCAAACGAAGCAAGTTTAATATTGCTGTTGTTTTCATATTTTTTTATTATTTTGCTGAATTTATTTGTTATTGGTGTTGACATGACAATAATATTTTTCTTGCCATCAGATATAGCGGATTTCAAAGGCGGCTCCATTCCGATTATTGGAACAGAAAAAGTTTTGCGTATTTTCTCAATCGCAACACTGGTTGCAGTGTTGCAAGCAAGAACAATAGCTGAAATTTTGTTTAGTTCACATTGCTGTTCGCAAATTGATTTAATTCTGTCAATCACCACTTCTGGCGATTTTTCTCCATATGGGCAAAAAGCATTGTCCATAACAAAAACAAAATCACAACCAATGTCCCGACAATTATATATTAGTGATAGTCCGCCAATTCCGCTATCAACCACCAAAACACAAGGTCTTTTTTTCACAACAAATTATATGAAAAAAGTTGCAAATTTGCCAGCTTATAACTCGTTCAACACCCCGCAAACAGCGTCAGCCACGCACTCTGAAATTCGAGCAGTCAAAAGGTCTGCATTTGTCTGCATTGAAAGCATCTGCCCATTTTTTGAAACTTTCAAAAGCACTGCACCAATTGATATAATTTTTGCGCCATTTTTTGACACAATTTTGTCATCATAGCCTTCAACCGCACTCGCAGGACGAAGTGCTTTGTTTTTCACTTCAACAACACGCCCAACGCGATTGTTGTGTTTTGTTGCATAGCAATCAAACAAAAAGACTATGTCTGGCGACACTTCATCAATAACAAGATTTGTGAGCGTTATCGTATCAAGTCCAGTTTTTGCACGAATGTCGGGATTAAAATAATAGAACTTGAATTTCGTGCTTGAATTTTGAGTTGAAAGATATAGTTTTGAATATATTCTTTTTGAAACACAAACACCAAAACAGTCCGCAGTAAAGTTTGGGTTCCCAACACCAATAAACAACACTTTTTGGTTGCTTTGAATTTTTGGCTTCCCAACCTTTTTGATTGCTTCATAAATCAAGTCACATATTGCTTTTTTGTGTTTGTCTGAATATGCATATTCCAATCCGAATTCCACAATGCAAAGATTGATGTCGCTCGCCTTTTCATCGGCAAAAAACGAGCACGACATTCCTAGTTTGTTTTGGCTTTTTTTTGTGTTTTTTTGTTGCAAAGAGCTTGCACAAAGTCGAAAATTTGTCTTCATAAACTTATTTTGTGACAAAATAAAAAAATAACCACAAAAAACCTTGCAAAAGAATTTTTTATGTGTTAGAATAACGCAGTAAATTTTCAAAGGAGAAGACGTATGCCAAACATTAAATCAGCAATCAAACGCGTCAGTGTCAACGAAACAAAAAATCAACAAAACAAAGCAATCAAATCAAGACTTGCAACATTCATCAAAAAATATAAAGCAGAACTTGCTGGCGGTGAACTTGACAATGCAGAAAAACTCTTGAACGAAGTTGTTGCTTTGCTTGATAGTGCTGCTGCAAATAATGTTATTCACAAAAATAACGCAAGCAGAAAACAAGCACATCTCAGAAAACTTCTTGACGACGCAAAAAAAGCAAACTAACAGAAAAACAAACAACCCGAGTGTCGGGTTGTTTTTTTATCTTTTTTTTCGCAAATCGCAACTCCCCACATGTCATCCTGCCATCGAGCACAAAGTGCGACATCCGGGTAGTGAAACGGACCGCGTCGGACCCGCTTGACGGGCAATCCAAGGATCCCGTTCTTTTTCGCATTCGAAAAAGAACACTATTTCTTTATGAGCGAATTGATTTTGAGAATCGCATAGTTGAGAGCAAGATCCGCGGGCATTTCTCCAGATTTTATTGCATAGTCCGTTTCAAGCAACATCTCGTTGATTTGTTTGAGTGCAACCGCCCCGACCTTGCTTGTTTTGTCTTTTGCAATTTTGATTGCATATTCTTTCACACCAAGTTGCTTTGCAAGTGTTGCATTGTCTTCTGGCGTGATTTTTGCAAAATATAGTCGTCTGAAATTTGATGTGAGAAGAGAAAGAATTGCCGTTGGTTCTTCTTTTTTTGTTAGCATATCTTGAATTATTAACATTGCCCTATCAATTTTTTTGTCGAGCAAAAGGTCAGAAAGCTCATAAATTTTGTATTCCAAATCACTCTTTACAGAGGTTTTGACATCGCTCTCTTCAATCATTCTCTTATCCAAGCACATAAACACCAGTTTTTCAAGTTCAGTGCTAATTTTTCCCAAATTGTTTGCACAAAGTTCAACAAGCTTTGTTTTTGCAGCATCGGTGATTTGCATATTGTTTTGTTTGAGTCTGTCATCAACAAACTTTTGACACAAATCATTTGAAAGTTTTGAGCATTCAATTTTTGCGGCATCGGTCACAAAAGAAAAATCTTCGCCGATTGCGTTTGAAAAGAACAAAACACAACAATTGTTTTGATGATGCAAAATTTCTTTCAAGGCACGCTTGTCCACATCGCTTTGTTTTGGCAAATTCTTGACAACAACAAGTTTTTTATTTGCTTGAATCGGAAGCCCAACAAACGCACTTCCAAACGCGGACACTGAAAAATTTTCCCCGTCAAATTCAAGTTTGTCAAATTCTGGCATCGTGATTCCACACGCACTTTCAACTCGCGCTTCAACTTGTTTGAGCAAGAACAAGTCGTCACCCGAAACAACATAATAATTTCTTACTTCAGATTTAATTTCTTTTACAAATTGTATATAATTCAACTCAAACTCCTTTTAAGACCTAGTGTATCATTTTGAAAGCTCATTGTCCAATTGTGATTGTTTTTTAGGTCGCCAGGTGTGATAAATAATTTTGTTTTGAAACCAATTTTGAAATCTGTCAAATTGACCACGACATCAAATGAGCGGTCTTCATAATTAAATTCCAAAATATCTCTATCAGTTTCATCTTTGAGATTCTGAACAAACAAAAACGATTTGTCACCAATTTTGATAGTCACCGCAACAAGCCGCTGGGCGATATAAAAGCACTCCATCTCCTTGTTTTCAGAGTTTATGAGTTCCGCCTTTTTTAGTTGCGAGATTGAAGAAATGTCAATGTCTTTTTGACTGAAAACTTTTTTGACATTATATATTTTGCAATAATTTAAACAATTAATTAATTTTGATTCATTGTTATCGAATTTGTTTGAAAGATTAATCAAATAGTTGTCATTTTTTTCTTTTATGACAAATATATCACTTGTTCCAACAAAAAGAATAGACTGGTCTTTTTGTCCATATTGAAAGAATGATGCAAAAAACAAAACTGCCATAACAAGGACAAGTCCAAGTGTCAGCATCATTTTATGACTTATGCTTGTCATAACAAATCTTGACACACCAAACAAGAAAAAAATATAAACCACTGTCACATCTTTTCCAAGATATGGCAAAGTGATAAACGCACTTTTTTCACTCAACAAAATTGTCGTCATTGCTATTGTTTGCAACAAAAATTCAGGAGCAATCAAAATTACGCCAAAATGCGGAATAAATGAAAACGGCAAAAGCGCCATGAGCAAAATGTATGCAATTTCAAAGATTGGAACGCAAATCATGTTGGCAAGAATTGTGAGAAGTGAAATTGATTTAAACAATTTCATCAAAACTGGCAGAGTACCGATTTGAACAGCAATCACAGGCGAAAGAACCTTGCCAAGTTTTTCAAGTTTGATTTTATTAAATCCTTTTTGGATGATTGGCGAAAGAATAATAAGAGAAAAAACGCACAAGAAACTGAGTTGCAATCCCCCGTCAAAAATATCTAGCGGACGAACCAGAAGAACCAAAACAAGAGCAATTGAAAAAGTCGTGAGAGAATCATTTTTTCTTCCAAAACTATGAGCAAGAAGTGCCACCACAGACATGATTGTTGCTCTTAACAAGCTTGGAGAGAATCGGCACAAATAACAATAAACAAAAAGAATTGGTGCGATAATCAGAACGTGCCATTTTTTATGAAGCCGACATTTTGAAAGAACAAAACTCAAAAGTCCAACAAAGAATCCAATATGAAGACCAGAAATTGCAAGCAAATGAGCAACACCCACCGCTGAAAACGCATTTTGAATTTCCTCATCAATTCCCGACTTATCTCCAAATATTGAAGCATAAGAAATCTCAGCATTTTCTTCGGTCATGTTTTCAAATAGTTTGTCTTTTATCTTTTCTTGAAATTTTTCGCCAAGTTTTTTCTCACTTTTTATCAAGGTTTTGTCGCCAGATGAAAGTGAACAAAAACTTGCAATCTTGTTTTTGTAGTAAAAAGTATTCAAACTGCCCATGTTCCAAAGTGAAACTTTGTCGAGCGTTCCAACAAACTCAATTTCATCTCCAACTTCAAGCCCTTTTCCAGACTTGCGATATTTGATGTAAATATTTTTTGATTGTTTTTTGCCTTCAATCTCAACATTTGAGAGAATCAGCATTTGAGTTGTGTCATATTCTTTGTTTACATATTCCACTCGGCCACGAACTGCGTATTCACCATCTGTTGTGACACCGCGAAAATAGGTTGAGTCGCATAAAGCAAAAAGCCCAATCCCAACAACAAACGCAACAAGTGGCAAAACAACTTTTATCCAAGACTTGTCACGAATTGCCCAAACCAAGAAAAACACAAAAACCAAACTGCACAAAATTATGGCTGCGAGCCCACCAGAAAATAAATCTTTTGCATAAAAAAGACCAAGAGCAAAAAGCACCGCAAACACAAAAATATACCGAAAATTCAATATTTTTTTCTTCATTTGTTTATGTCATTTTAACACACTAAACAAAACTTTCAAAAAAATATTTAATATTGTCTTGCAATTAAATATTTTTTTTGTTATATTATTTTTCATCTCAACATGCCTCTATGGTCAAGCGGTTAAGACGTCGCCCTCTCACGGCGAAATCAGCGGTTCGAGTCCGCTTAGAGGTACCAACAAAAAGCCCAACTGAAATCAGTTGGCTTTTTTTGTTTGTCCCTCCAACACTCGCTTCGCTCGCTGTTGCTCCGCAACCCGCGAACTCGAACCTCTGGAGTCGCCTTCGCCGACTGCATCGGACAAGCATTTTTATTTGATTTATTTTTAGTTATCATCAAAAAGTCCAACTGAAACATAAGACTGGCGAGAAACAAGCAAGGCAAGGCTCGGGAGCGGGAAAGTTTGGGAGTTTAGAGTCCTAAATGACCAAGCTTGAACGCTCACAGCAAACGACGCATTGCGATGTTTATCGACAGTGGCAGTTAGATTTTTTCGGCGACTTCCCATGCACGCCAAACAACCGTTCTGAGATTGCCAACTTTGTCTGCATCTCCAACAATGTGAACATGTTTTCGAGGTTTGGCGATTGGATTTGGATTATATCCGATTGAAACAATGACATCATCACATGAAACTCTGCTTTCATTTCCATTTTTGTCTGCAATCACAACAAAACCATCTTCAACTGATTTGACAAAACTTTCAAGGTGAACTTCAACGTCATTGGTTTCAAAGTAATCGCGAAGATACGATGAATTTGCTAGGCATACTCCACGAGTTGCAATAAGGTCATTTTTTGCTTCAATAATTTTTGGCGTTTTGCCTTTGAGGAACAAGTCATAAGCAATTTCACAGCCCGTGAGTCCTCCGCCAATAATGACGACGTTTTGTCCAACATCTCTCCCCGCAAGGTAATCAAGAGCGGATATTGTTTTTTCCGCGCCAGAGAAATGAAGACGTTTTTCAACTGAACCCGTCGCAATGACCACTTCATCGAAATCAAGAGTTGAAATGTCTTTTATTTCTTGATTAAAGTGCACTGGGATATTCAAATCTGCGATTTGTTTTTTATACCATTCAAGAAGACGCCTGTCGTTTTCTTTGAAGGAAGGTGTCGAGGCTTCAACAAACACCCCGCCAAGCCTTGAACTTTTTTCAAAAATTTCAACATGGTGTCCACGAAGAGTTGCAATACGTGCCGTTTCCATTCCACCAACACCGCCGCCAACAACTGCGATTCTTTTTGGCTTTTTGCAAGGCGTAATCACATATTTCCCTCCGTTCATTGTGACAGGATTGAGTGCACAGCGTGCCATTTTTTTGACGTCTTCAAAACTTTCGTCATTTGCAACACCTTTGTAGTGTGCCATAACAAAGCATGCATTATGACAACAAATGCAAGGCTGAATGTCACTTTCACGACCTTCTTTTAGTTTTGTCACCCACTCCCCATCAACCAAGAATTGACGAGCAACACCCATTGCATCAATTTCACCATTTGCGATTGCCTGAGAAGCAACTTCTGGAGTCATACGTCCAGCGCAAACAACTGGGACATCAACAAATTTCTTTATGTGAGCAACATCTTCAAGATTGCAGTTATTTGGCATATACACAGGTGGGTGCGACCAATACCAAGCATCATATGTACCATTGTCGCAGTTGAGCATATCATAACCCGCATCAACCAAATATTTTGCTGCTTTTTCACTCTCTTCAAGGTCGCGACCAATTTCAACAAAATTCTCTCCTGGCACTGCTCCCTTGCAAAAATCTTTTGTTTTGCTAACAACTGAATAACGAAGCGAAACTGGAAAATCTTGGCCACATTTTTCTTTTATTGCCTTCACAACCTCAACCGCAAAACGATAGCGGTTCTCAAAACTTCCACCATATTCGTCTGTTCTGTGGTTTGTGTATTTGAGTGTGAATTGGTCAAGAAGATAACCCTCATGAACTGCGTGCACTTCAACGCCATCAACTCCCGCTTCTTTGCAAAGACGCGCGGTTTCAGCAAAAGCATAAATCATTTTTTCAATTTCTTTCTTTTTTAGTTCGCGACATGTCACTTTGTCTGACCAACGTGATGGAAGGACAGAAGGACTTGCACACGCATAACCAAGGTCCATAATTGGCTTTATCAAGTGCCTAACGAGTTTGCAGTTGTATATTTTGACAAGAGAATCGGTTATTGCAAACGAACGCCCGAACCCCGCCGTCAACTGAACAAAGAGTTTCGCTCCAGTTTTATGAAACTCTTCCATGTAATTTTTGAGTTTTTTGAACATTCTTTTGTTTTGATAAAGCCAGCGCCCACCAATGCTATCTTTGAGCGGAGCAATCCCCGGAATGATGAGTCCAACATTGTTTTTTGCTCTCTCCAAAAAGAAGTCTGCAGATTCTTTGTCAAAATGGTTTGGCTCCATCCAACCAAAGAGTGACGTTCCGCCCATTGGACAAAGAACAATTCTATTCTTTATTTCCACATTGCCAATTTTCCAACTTGAAAAAAGTGATTCATAATTTTTGTTCATAACAACCTCCCCATATACTTAATGTAGTTAAAAACAAGAAAAAAATCAAACAAATAACAAATATCTGTTTGACTTTCAAATTAGTTGTCGAGTTTTTTTATGAAGCAACGACGACGTTTGTGTTGTGAGTGATTAAACAATTTCCATTGTTGTTGAATTTTTATGTTGTCTTCAAGATTGAGATTTGTTTCGCAAAATTGAATGTGGTTTTTCTTGATTGAATTTGCCATAAAACGCATGATAATCGCATTGACACCTTTGCCTTGATATTCTGGACGAATTCCAACAAGTGCAAGGTCAACAACTTGCGGTTTTTTGATTGCGTGAAGCATTCTGAATATGCCCGCAGGCAACATTTTGCCCTTGCTTTTATTCACCGCTTTTGCAAGTGAAGGGAGCGCAAATCCAAATGCAATCACCCTGTCATTTTCATCAACAATCGCAATGAAGAATTTGAGTGACAAAATCAATTCAAATTGCTCCAAGATTTGAGCGCGCACACTTTCGCTGAGTGGAACTGTGCCATGAAGTGGTGCATAGGCTTGGTCAATAACTTCAAAAAGTTGGTCACCATATTTTTTGAGAAATTTTTTCTTGCTTTTCTCTTGCACAACTCTCAAATTATAACGTTTTAGCACCATGTCGGCAATTCGATCAGTCCTTTCATCAAGCGGCGAAGGAAAAATTTTGTATTCAAGCCAATCTGTCTCTTTTTCATAACCACACGCTTCAAGAAGATCTTTGTAGTATGGAAAATTGTATTGTTCTTCAAATGTCGCAATTTCGTCAAATCCCTCAATCAGCATTCCTTCTCGGTCAAGGTCATTAAATCCCAACGGACCATGAACAATATTCATGCCTTGCTCTCTCGCCCAATTCTCAACCGCGCCAAAAAGTGCACGCGCAACTTCAACATCGTTGATTGCGTCAAAGCGCGAGAATCGGCACCTTGTTTGTCCAACTTTTTTATTGTATGACCTTTGAATAATGCCCGCAATTCGCCCAACAATTTTGCCATCTTGCTTTGCAAGAAATAATTGAACATCACACTCTTCAAGCGAAGCATTTTTCTTTGGATTGAAATTATTTATTTCATCAAACCTAAGCGGGTGGACATATTGTTTGACACCTTTATAGAGTTTTGTTGGGAAGTCAACGAATTCACGGATTTCTTTTTTTGTTTTTACTTCTATGATTTCAATCATATTTCCTCTCAATTCCAAAATTTGATTTATAGTATAAGATAAATTGTATAATTTTGCAAATAAATTTCGCACCTCATTAATATATTAATTTGAGGTAATGATGAAATCCATTTTTAAATCAGTCGCAATCATAACAATATTTTCAGTCATCACAAGAATTTTGGGCTTTGTGTTCAGGATATATATGTCAAGAGTTTTGGGAAGTGAAATGCTTGGCATATATCAGATTTCTTTCTCGATTTTTGGTGTTCTTCTCATGCTTGTATCAAGCGGTCTGCCACTTGTTATTTCAAAACTTACCGCAAAATTTTCAACTCAACGCGACAAAATTTCAGAGCATAGAATGATGTCAAGTGCACTCATTCTTGCGCTTGCTTTCTCTTTTGGGCTCTCGGCAATAACGCTCGCACTTTCGCCCGTTTTGAACTTGGTTCTTCTTGACAAGCAATGTGTGACAATTCTTCTCATTTTGCTTCCCGCCGTTATATTTTCTGCTGTTTATTCAGTGTTTCGCGGAAATCTTTGGGGTCACGACAAATATTTTGGAGTGTGTGCCACAGAACTTTTTGAACAAATCGTCAGGATTGTTTTATGCATCGTCTTTTTTACTTTTCTAAACAAATCTTTGAGTGGTGTGGTTAGTGCCAGTCTTTCGCTAACAATTGCTTGTTTTTGCAGTGCTACACTTGTCGTCATTCTCTATTTTGCCCAGGGCGGACGACTCAAAAAACCAAGCAAGACATACAAAGAAATCACAAAGAGTGCAACACCCATAACCGCTGTTCGTTTTGCTGTGAGCATGATGCAACCTCTCATTGCAATCATAATTCCTCTCATGCTTGAAAAAGCTGGCTATTCAACAAGCCAAGCGCTTGGATTATATGGAATTGCTGCAGGCATGACCTTCCCTCTTCTTTTTGTCCCAACAACGCTCGTTGGTTCACTCTCAATGGCAATCATTCCCGACCTTTCCACTGCGCAAACCAACAATGACGCGGGTCATGTCAAAAATCGGACATCTTCTTCAATCGCGTTTGCTTTGTTCATTTCAACTTTCCTTGTTCCCATCTATATCGCAGTTGGCGAACAAGTCGGAAAATTTTTCTATGACAACTTGACAAGCGGAAAACTCCTCGCTCGATTTGCTTGGGTTATGATTCCAATGGGGCTTAACAACATTTCAACCGCAATCCTCAACGGTCTTGGTCTTGAAATGAAATCATTCGTCAATAGCTTGTTGGGTTCAGTCCTCATGATTTTGGGTGCTCTAATCTTGCCAAAGTTTGTTGGTATTGATGCTCTTGGTTATTCTTTGGGGTTAAGCATGACACTGACTGCAATTCTCAACATCCAAAAAATTAAAAAAGCAACAAACGCACATTTAAACATTTTCAAGCCGCTTCTCAAAATGTGTTTTATCTCTGTTCCAGTTGCCGCACTAACATCTTTTTTTGCGGGCATTCTTGAACACTTTTTCACACCATTCTTTGTCCTTGCAGTTTCATGTTCGATTGGCGCAATATTCTTTTTCTTGTTGTGTGTCATATTCAAAGTTATCAACATCGATGCATACATGATAAAAATCAAAAAATTCAAATTAAAAAATATGAAAATATTTAAAAATAAAAAGAAAATAATTAAAAAAAATAAATAAATTAATTAATTTAGTTATTATTTTTAATAAAAAAGTATAAAAATTATTCGCTTGAAACACTTTATTTATATGGGAGCAATAATAAT
>URYH01000007.1 GCA_900552105.1 uncultured Eubacteriales bacterium
TTAAAATTTATATTCAATTATTGATTTTATAACTATTTTAATATATAATAATGTCGTTGCGCGGGTGTGGCGGAATGGTAGACGCACAGGACTTAAAATCCTGAGAGGGCAACTTCGTGTGGGTTCAAGTCCCACCACCCGCACCAAAAAGACCTTTGGGTCTTTTTTTGTTTGCTTTTAACTTGTATGTAATTTGTGTTTTGTTTTTCACAAACTCATTAAATTTTTTTAACTTGCATTTCATATATATTTAGAGATTAAATTTGGGAGAGTGTATGAAAGTTTGTGTGTATGCGATTGCAAAGAATGAGGAAAGGTTTGTTGACAGGTGGGTTGACAGCATGAGCGAAGCGGACGAGATTTATGTCCTTGACACTGGGAGTTGTGACAACACGGTAAAAAAGCTTCGAGCAAAAGGTGTTGTTGTAAAAAAGAAGAAATACGAAACTTTTAGGTTTGATGTCGCGAGGAATGACAGCATGAAGTTGCTTCCGAAAGATGCAGATATTTGTGTTTGCACCGACCTTGATGAAGTGTTTAGCAAAGGTTGGCGGAAGAAACTTGAAAAACAATGGGGCAAAAACACAAAACAAGCAAAATATCGCTATGTTTGGAATTACAACCCTGACGGGAGTGAAGGTTTTGTTTTTATGTATGAAAAGATTCATGCACGAGATGGTTTTTGTTGGACACATCCTGTTCACGAAGTTTTGAAGACCGATTTAAAAAGCTATGAAGTCGTGACTGTTGACGGCATCACGCTTGAACACCATGCAGACCAAACAAAATCAAGAGGGCAATATTTGGGATTGTTGGAACTATCAGTCCAAGAAGACCCAAATGACGACAGAAATATGCACTATTTGGGGCGAGAATATATGTTTGCGGGAAAGTGGAAAGAAGCGATTGAAACGCTCAAAAAACACCTCTTGTTGCCAACTGCGAAATGGCGGGATGAAAGATGTGCAAGCATGAGGTTTATTGGGAGGTGTTATGCGAATTTGAATATGCTTCAAGAAGCAGAATTTTATTTCAAACTTGCAATTTGCGAATGTCCGAACAAACGAGAATCATTTTGGGAACTAGCAAAATTTTTGTATCAAAAAGAAAAGTGGCAAGACTGTGCAGTGGCTATATATTCAATGCAAAACATAGTCACTCGTGACTTGAGTTATATTTCAGATCCTGAATGTTGGAGCGGTGTTCCATATGATATGTTGTCAATATGCAATTATTATTTGAGCAACAAAAACGAGGCAATTAAATATGTGCAAAAAGCCATCAATCTGTCTCCCAATGATTCAAGGCTCAAAGATAATCTCAAAATTTTTGAAAACATGTGATTTCATTTTGCAAATGTCTTGTTGCTTTGATAAAATGATTTTATACAAAAGAGGTTTTTATGAAAGTTTTGATTGCAACAACAAACCCTGGCAAAATTTCAATTTATAGCACAATTTTTGAAAAACTTGGAATTGAATGGTGCTCATTAAATGATTTTGACAACCTTGGCAAGGTTGAAGAAACAGGTGAAACTCCTCGTGAAAATTCAATTATCAAAGCTGTCGCATACAACAAAATCACACATCTTCCTGTCATTGCAAACGATAGCGGACTTATTGTGAAAAAGTTTGCACCAGATGATCAACCGGGCGTGTTTGTCAGACGATATGAAGGTGCAGAACTGAGCGATCAACAAATGATTGATATATTTTCACAAAAACTTTGCCAAGTGGGTGGAAAAAGCAAGTCATACTTTGATGTTTCACTGACAATTATTGACGAGAATGGAAAACTGTTTAACAAGTCATTCAAAAGCAAACGGCTCATGGTTTCTTCACCAAGCAAAGTTGTTGTGAAAGGACTGCCTTTGAGATCATTGGATTATTCAAAAAAACATAAAAAATATATGTCAGAAATGACAATTGATGAGGCCAACGAATGCGAAGACAGATGCATCAAGGACCAAGAAAAGTTTATTAAAAAAGTCTTCAAAAGAAAAAAGTGAGTTATATCTCACTTTTTTTGTTTGATTGTTTGCTTTGTCGTTGCTTTTCGTTTTCAGTTTTTTTGATGTGAAGTCCATCAGATTGTGGTTGTTTGTTCTTTTTTTGTTTTTTCTCATCTTGAATTTCAAAAATGAGATTGACAAGAACCAAACAATCTTTGAAAACAATAATTGAGCAGGGAAGAACAATAACCAAAAGAGCGCCTTTGATTGACAGCAAAAACTTTATAAAGTTTGCAACTCCAGCAAGATTTTCTTTGTATTTTCCAATGACATAATCTTCATAAATTGGGTGAACATCGTTATATTTGTTGTTTACACCTTTTGTTATAAACCATTTTTTGCCATTATTGTCTGTGACAATCGACATGATTTCGTGAAATATAATTCTTGATGCACGAGGGTCTTTTGTTGGTTCAAGACCGCTTTCGTTTGCTTGAAAATGATTTTGAACATTTGAATCAACACACTCAAAGAATGCAATATAATCTCCAACTTTGTAGTCGTCGATGGACTTTTGTTGCTTTATCATTGCAAAATCGCCAATTGCAAACCCATAATCTCGCATTGATCCAGATGAAATTTTAATCAAACTATACCCAGCAATCATTGGAATGCCTTTTGTTTTCTTTGTTATGATAAGTGATGAAGCAAAGAAGATGCATAGAATGAGCAGAGGAATCAAAAGGTAATCAAAAACTTTGTCAAAGACATGAAAAACTTTCCTCGCTCTTTTTGTAAAAGTGTCTTTGACTGGGACACGTTTTTCTTCTTGCGGAGATGAAGATTGTTTGTCGATGTTTTGAACATTTGTTTGTTTTTTGTCCATGTGTTTATTATATCAAATCATTGCAAAGCATGCAAAGAAAATGAGCAGGGCATAAAAAAATATATCGCATTTCGCGATATATTTTTTTCTTGTGTTTGATTATTCAATGACGATTGAAACATTGAAATCAGTTGCAACAGCAGCAGTCATTTCTCCAAGCGCTTTGTTTGCACAAACCATAATGTAGTATTTTCCTGAACCTGTGTTTGCTTGAAGAACAACATTGCCATTAACACCTGTTGCGTTTTCAAGTTTTGTCATTCCTTCCCAAGTTGTTCCAGCATATACATCGATTTCTGTGTTGCTTTCGGTTGAAGAAGTAATTGTTGCTGTGACTTCTTTTGTTGAAGTGTTTGCAAAAGTGATTTCATATGCATAGAAATTCTTGCCATTTTCGCTACTGAAAACAAAAGGTGTTGCAGCTTCAGTCAACTCGTCAACTTCAGCGCCTTTGTCCAAAACTTCAGTGGCAAACGTTGGTGCTTCAGGAATTACAGCAACAGCTTCATCACCTGCGCCAGCATATTCTTTGACAACAACTGATGTTTTTACTTGTCCAGAAGTTGTGACTGTGATTGTGTTTGTGATTGTTGCACTTTGACTAAGAGCGGCGTAAACCGAAACACCAATCAAGAGCATGCAGAGAACCAAACTGCAAAGAGCTGCAATAAGCTTTCTGTTTCTGGTTGACTTTTTTTGTTCTTCCATATATTATCCTCCCCAATTTTTTACTATTATTAGTTTAGCATATAAATTTTATCTATCAAAGTAATTTTGTGTAATTTTTACATTTTTATCAAAAAATGTTGAAAATTTTTGATTTATGCCACTGAAACTGTGACAATAATGTCAAAATGTTCGGTTGCAACAGGGCGTAGGTCAATCAAATCAACATTTGCACCAACAACCAAATAATAGGTTGAGTTCTCTTCAACAAGCACATTGCCGGTTATATTATAATCCTTTGTTTCGGTGTCAGCAGTTTTGAGAGATATTGCTTCGGCTTTTCCAAACCAAACTGAGATTTGGTTGTTGAAGACATAGTTGGTTGGATTTTCTTCGGTGTCTTTTGTTTTTAGGTCAATTTTGAAATTGACATTCGAGTTGTGCCGGTTGGCAAAATCAATCTTATAAACGTAATAGCCATATCCCTCACTTGAATCAAAAATCAAATTTGGGCCTGTTGCCGAAGCGGAATCCTGATTGTAGTTCTTTTTGAGATATTCTGTCCACCCGTCTGTTGGAAGGGTGGTGTCAAGAGCAAACAAATCTGCGCTGTTTGATTTTGTGCCAGATATGGTGATTGTTGTTCTTGCGTCACCAGATGATGAATTGATTGTTATTGTGTTGACAATTTCAGCATTTTGACTTGTTGCCGCCCAAACGACAACGCCAATGATTAGCAAACACAAAACAAGGCTAATCAAAGTGATTAGCAATTTTCTTTTTGTTGTTGATTTCTTTTCGTTTTCCATAAAAATTCCCCAATAAAAACGACAAAATTATAATTATTTGATAATTTATCATAAATTATTTCAAAATTATTGTCCAACAAATTAAATTGATTTATTAATTTTTTTGAATGTTTATTGCAAGATTAAATGTTTGAGTATCAACTTTTTTTAGATCAACCAAGTCTTCATTGATTGCAATAATTAAATAATGAGATATTGTTTGATTGACTTTCAAGGTTTTTGTCAAATCAAGTTTGTTTGTGGCAAGTTTTTCGAAATTTGCATTTTCGTCAGCAAAGTATAGGTCGATTTGTGAATTAAATTCATAGGCTTCACCGTTTTTGTCGAGCGCCTTGATTGAATAGACGATGTCGGACACATTGATGTTTGTCATCATGAATTTGAATGCAACATAAGTATAGCCAAAATTGTTCGGAAATTCTCCGAGCTCGTTTTTTGAAAAGACAATGGGGGAAGCATGTGCTGTTTTTTCGTTTTCGTTTGTTTGTTTTCTTAAAACAAGTGTATTATTTTCAAATGAGCGATTGAAATTATCTTGCGAAAATAGGGCACGTCCGCGCTCGCCATTTTTTTGATAAACTTCAACCAGTGTTGCAACTTCGGGTGAAGATATAACAGTGGCGGTGTTATAAATTGAAATTGTTGGCATAACAGCGGCATAGACTGTGATTGAAATGATGAAAAGACTCAACAAAAGACTGATCAAAACAATAATTAATCTTCTCTTGAATTTTTTGTTATCACGATTCCCCAATTTTTGTTCCATAATATTATAATAGATATTTTTTATAAATTAACCAAACATTTTAATTATTTTTTTGGATTTGTTTTGATTAAAATTTCAAATTCAGAAACAGGTGAGGCGGACAGTTCTTCGAGCGGAACTGTTGAACGAAACAAAAATACTATGCTTTTTTGTTGGTTTTTGTTGATTGAGCCGGAGCATTTTGAACCAATTTCAAAACCATTTTTGCAAGTGTGACAAACTTCAATTTCGTTTGGCAAAGAGCATTCTTTTTCTGTTCCCTTTTGGACAACTGAAATTGAGAAGTCAACATCTTGCTCATTGGCGTTGGTCAGTGTGATGAGATAACCATACTCAAAAATTCCAACTGCACTCGAAAAAATAATTGGCGTCAAATTTGTGCTGTGAACGGTTTGCGAAAATGTTTTTTGAAAAATTGGTGTTTTGTTATAAACATAGTTGTTTGGATTGTGGCTTAATCGCGTGAATTGTTTATTTTTGTCATTTATGTTTTTTTCTTGCACGACGACCCCAATTTCGCTTCCGTCAAGACATTCAACACGTATAAAGCCGTCCAAAACTTGCGTGGACTTTTTTGCAAATATAACGGATATTGTTATAAATATTCCGCTCATCAGCACGACAAACAAAATTGTTGCAAGCAAAACCACTTTGCTATTTTTTGACATTTGTTTCATGACTTTATTTTTTGTTATCGAAAAATTTATATGCGTTTTTGACAAATATTTTGGTCTTGCCGATTTTTGATAAATAAAAACAAAACGCCCGCATAAACTATCTTGAAGAGGATTATATGTGGGAGTTTTCAATCAATCTGACTTGTGATAATTTGACCTCTGGCAAATACATCTATCACAAACTAAAAGAACTTGCTTTGCAGTTTGGCAGTGTTGTCACGAGTTATGAGTGTGACGGCTTTATGACTATTGTTGTTGGCTGTGAAGAGTTTGATAAAGTGCGAATGCAGTATGCAATCAATGACATTTTGATTTATGTTATTTGCAACTTTTTTAAGGAAAAATTTTTGGAAAAATATATCAATGTTCCACTAAAAAACAAAATCAATATGGTCGCATTAAAAAAAGCACTCGTCAGTTTTGACAAAGAAACAGATGTTCACATAATCCAAAAATATTTAACTATTGAAAAAAATATATATTTGGAATCATTCTTTGATTTCAAACTTATTGCTCTCAAAAACAAATGGCTCGAACTCGTCAAACTCGCAAACGATAATTCGTCATTTTTGATATGCGATGACACATATTGCGAACTTCTTAAATTTCTGATTGATAATCTTGAAGTTTGTTTCGACCAAATAAACATTGTTGAAGTGGGGGAAGACTACAAACTTTGCGACAATTCATTCTGCACGCTTGAAAAAGGCGAACAAACGATTGGAGATGACAAACTTGTTGAAAAACTCATTTCGCTTTGCCCTCGGGTTATCAATATATATTGCGATGAATATGAGGGTGTTGAGCGTCCTGCAATCAAACTCATTTCTCGAATTTTTGACTCACGCGTCAAAGTTATGCCAAAAGAACTTGCTCACACCTAAATTTTTTTTGGAAAACATTTGCAAAACTATTGACATTATGTTTGGGGTTTGTTATATTAGTCAACGTGAAAGAAGAAGTTTCCACTTCTCACCATTCGAGCAAGCTCTGATTGGTTGTTGGCAAAAATAATTCAAAAATTTTTTTGTTGGTGGAAATTTCGGTTTCCATCAATTTATTTTTAAGGGGGACAATCTTATTTTTAAGGAACTATTAATCAACGATCAAATCAACGCCCAAGAAGTCAGACTGATTTCGTCAACTGGAGAACAACTTGGAATTGTGTCTTTGGCGCAAGCAAACCATATTGCTGAAACTGAAAATCTTGATCTCGTCATGATGTCGGCAGGCAGCAATCCACCAGTTTGCAAAATTATGGACTATGGCAAATATAGATTTGACGCAATAAAGAAAGAAAAAGAACTTAAAAAAAATCAAAAAATTGTTGAACTTAAGGAAATTCAGTTGTCGCTCACAATTGACAAACACGACATTGAATATCGTGCAAAGCAGGGAAACAAATTTCTTCAAGACGGAAACAAGGTCAAACTTGTTCTTCGCATGAGAGGACGTCAACAAGCGTTTGTGAACAATGCCATTGCGGTTGTCAACAACTTCTATGAATTGCTCAAAGAGAACGGAACAATTGAAAAACAACCTGAAGTTAACGGAAGAAACATATTTTTGATTGTTAATCCCAAAAACAAATAAAAACTAACACCAAAAAGGAGAAAGTATCATGCCAAAACAAAAAACACATAGCGGTGCAAAGAAACGTTTCAAAGTTTCAAAGAGCGGAAAAGTTAAATTCGCAAAAGCAAACAGAGGTCACTTCTTGACCGAAAAATCACAAGCAAGAAAGAGAAAATTGAGAAAAGGTGCATATCTTTCTGGCAAACAAGCAAAAACCATCAAGAGCATGGTTCAAGGTTAATGGGAGGAAAGCACAATGAGAATTAAAAGATCAGTTAACGCACTCAAAAAGAGAAGAAAAATACTTAAACAAGCAAAAGGATATCGTGGAGCAAAATCAACACTTTACCGTGTTGCTCGCGAACAAGTTATGAAGAGTGGCCAATATGCTTATGTTGGCAGAAAACTCAAAAAGAGAGATTTCAGAACTCTTTGGATTGCAAGAATTAATGCAGCTTGCAGACTCAACGATATTTCATATTCAAGATTTATGAACGGACTCAAAAAAGCAAACATCACTCTTAACAGAAAAGTTCTTGCAGAACTCGCTGTTAACGATGCAAGTGCTTTTGCTTCACTCGTTGCAACCGCAAAATCAGCATTATAATTTTTTGAAAATGCTTTCCATTTAATTTGGAGAGCATTTTGTTTTGTGTTATATTAAAATGTATGGAAATATCGTCAAGAAATAATCAACTCGTGTTAGACATAAAAAAACAAGTCAAGGACAAGTCTTTGATTATTCTTGACACACCAAAACTAATTGGTGACGCAATCAGCAAAGGCGTTAAACCAAAATACATTTTTGCGACCGAAAAGTGTGCGGATATGTTTTGTGGAGTGATAACCACGAGCCAAAGCATCATTGATTTGTTTTCAGATGTAAAGACAAATGCTGGGGTGGTTGGATTCATTGACCCAATCTACAAAGAACTCAAACCTCCACAGGGGAATTTTTTGGTTCTTGACCGAGTTCAAGACCCTGGGAATGTCGGAACACTAATCAGAAGTGCACTTGGAGCAAATTTCAAAGATATCTATCTTGTTGACTCTGCAAAAATTTCAACAAAAGTTATTCGCGCTTCAATGGGGGCAATATTTGACGAAAACATATATTCGCTCACAAAAGACGAGTTTTTGAAATTTGCAAAAGAACACAACTTGAATTTGGTTATGGCGGATATGGACGGCGCAAACATTTATCAAGCAATGACATTTAAGAATGTTGGTGTTGTTCTTGGAAACGAAGGACAAGGGGTTTGTGACGAAATTGCTGAAATTTGCAAAAGCACAATAAAAATCCCAATGAACAAGAGCCTTGAAAGTCTTAATGTCGCTGTTTCCGGCAGCATTATAATGTTTGAAATTGAATATGGAGGAACAAAATGAGCGGACACTCAAAATGGAATAATATCAAAAGAACAAAAGAAAAAACCGATGCCCAAAAAGGCAAAATATTCACAAAAATTGGTCGTGAAATTGCTGTTATTGTAAAAGCTGGCGGAGCAGACCCAGAAACAAACTCAAAACTTAAAGATGCCATCGCAAAAGCAAAACAAAGCAACATGCCAAATGACACAATTTTGCGTTCAATCAAAAAAGCAAGTGGAGAACTTGGCAACATCAACTATGAAGAAATCACATATGAGGGTTATGGCGTTGGAGGAAGTGCGGTTATTGTCAAATGCCTGACAGACAACAAAAACAGAACAGCCGCTGACATTCGTCACTTGTTCGACAAATACGGCGGAAGTTTGGGTTCAACAAACTGCGTTTCTTTCATGTTTGACAACAAGGGTCAAATTGTCGTCATGCGAGGAGAAGGGCTTGACGAAGACGCGCTCATGATGACCGCACTCGACCTTGGTGCGAGCGATGTTGTTGAAGAGGTTGATTGTCTTGTTGTTGTCACTGACCCAAATGACACTGTCAAAGTTAAAGAAGGACTTGAAAAAGCAGGATTTGCCGTTGAGTCATTTGAAAGCGGACTTGTTCCACAAAACTATGTTGTTTTGGACGAACAAAAACTCAAAACTTTTCAAACAATGCTTGAAAAAATGGACGACCTTGACGATGTTCAAGAAGTGTTCCATAATGTTGATATGCCAGAAATTGAATTTGAAGACTAAACAAAGGAAGATATATGAGAATTTTGGGAATTGACCCTGGATATGGAATTGTGGGATATGGAATAATCGACACAGATAATGGTCTTCGTGCCGTTGATTACGGCGTTATCAACACTCCAAAAGAAGAAGCCATGCCAGCACGTCTCGCAATCATTTTTGAAGGCCTCAAGGCAATCATCGAAAAATATAAACCAGACGAAATTGCCATTGAAGAATTATTCTTTTTCCGAAATTACACAACAGCAATTCCCGTTGCCCAAGCACGAGGCGTTATCGTCCTTGCTTGCACCATGTTTTGCGGCAATATTTTTGAATATACACCACTTCAAATCAAGCAAGCAATAACTGGTGTTGGAAGAGCAGAAAAAAAACAAATTCAGTTTATGGTTCAAAAGATATTGAATCTTGAAAAAACACCAAAACCAGATGATGCAGCAGATGCTTTGGCGGTGGCAATAACACATAGTCAAATCAATCCTGCTCTCAATATAAATCGAATGTGAGGAAGAAATGATTTCATATATAACTGGAAACTTAACATATAAGGACGAAGGTCAAATTGTCGTTGAATGTCACGGAATGGGCTATGACATTGCAATTTCAACGCAAACATATGAAACACTTGGTGTTGTGGGTGACAATGTGAAAGTATACACATATCTTGTGGTTAGAGAAGATTGTTTGTCACTTGTTGGATTTTCAACTTTGCAAGAAAAAGCGATGTTTGAAAAACTCATTTCAGTCAGTGGCGTTGGTCCAAAACTTGCTCTCACAATCCTTTCAGGAATGAACACATATGACCTTGTGATGGCAATGCTTTCGGGCGACACGAGCGCGATTTCAAAGATAAAAGGCGTTGGCAAAAAAACAAGTGAAAGAATTGTTCTTGAACTTAAAGACAAACTCATGGGACTTGACGATGTGACACCTGCAAAGAAGGTTGATTTCACACCATCAAAAGCATTTGATGAAGCAGTCGTCACAATGATGAATTTGGGACTTAACAAAACTGATGCGACAAACCTCATAAAGAGTGTCGCAGACGAAAATGATAGTGTTGAAGATTTGATTACAAAAGCATTAAAAGGTATGAACTAATGGAAGATGTAAATCGTTTTATAACAAGTTCAAAAACGATGAGCGATGCAGAGATTGAAAACTCTTTGCGTCCAACAAGAATGAGTGAATATATTGGGCAGGAGAAAATCAAAAACAGCCTTGGCATTTATATCCAAGCGGCAAAATCTCGTGGAGAATCTCTTGACCATGTTCTTTTGTATGGTCCTCCTGGGCTTGGAAAAACAACATTGTCACACATTATTGCAAACGAACTTGGCTCGCAGTTTAAGGTGACTTCGGGTCCCGCGATTGAACACGCAGCAGACCTTGCTTCAATTCTTACAAACCTTAACAAAAATGATGTTTTGTTTATTGACGAAATCCACAGAATGAACAAATCGGTTGAAGAAGTTTTGTATCCGGCGATGGAAGACTTTGCACTTGATTTTATTGTTGGCAAAGGGCCATCGGCGAGAAATATGAGACTCAAAATTCAACCTTTTACTTTGATTGGTGCGACAACAAGAGCAGGGATGCTCACTGGTCCACTTCGTGACAGATTTGGCGTGATTGCCAGACTTGAAATGTATTCGGTTGACGAACTCAAAGCCATTGTCAATCGTTCTGCAAAAATTCTAAAAATTGACATTTCAGATGAAGCGGCAACAGAGATTGCAAAGCGTTCTCGGGGCACTCCAAGAATTGCAAACAGAATGCTCAAACGTGTTCGTGATTATGCCGAAGTTTTGGGCGGGGGAGAAATCACGACAGCAGTGGCAGACAAAGCTCTTCAAATGCTTGAAGTTGACAAACTTGGACTCGACCAAGTTGATAGAAACATCATGCTTAACATCATTGATAAGTTTGGTGGTGGACCAGTTGGACTTGAAACGCTCGCAGCATCAACTGGCGAAGATGCTGTGACGATTGAAGATGTTTATGAGCCATACCTCATTCAAATTGGTTTTATTGCACGAAGTCCACGCGGAAGAATTGCACTTGAACCAGCATATCGACATTTTGATCGAGTTATGCCAAAAGATTAAAATTCTTGTTTTTGACAAAAATTAAAACAATAAGAAAAGGAGCGGTCGTCTGTTTCACGACTAGCAGAATATGAAAAAAGAAGATATAACAAAAAAAAGTACTTATTTTTATAATTTGCCCGAAGAGTTAATTGCTCAAACACCAGTTGAGCCAAGAGATAATTCTCGTCTTTTGGTTTATCACAAAGATAGCCATAAAATTGAACATAAAATTTTTCATGATATAGTCGATTATTTTAAAGCAGGTGACGTGTTGGTCATCAATAACACAAGAGTTTTGCCTGCAAGACTTTATGGTGTCAAAACATCGACTGGAGCAAAAATTGAAATTCTTTTGCAAAAGAGAATTGACCTTTCGACATGGAGCGTTGTTGCAAAGCCAACAAAAAGACTTTCATGCGGCACAGTCGTCAAGTTTTCTGACAAACTTTCATGCGTTGTTTTGGAAATAAAAACATATGGAGAGTGTATTGTCAAATTTGACTTTGTCGGCACCTTTGAAGAATGCTTGTATGAAGTTGGACAAATGCCTTTACCACATTACATTCATGAAAAATTAAAAGATAAAGAAAGATATCAAACTGTTTATTCAAAAGAAGTTGGGTCGTCCGCCGCTCCAACAGCGGGGCTTCATTTCACGCCAGAACTTTTGCAAAAACTTCGCGACAAGGGTGTTGAAATTGTTGAAGTTTTGCTTCATGTTGGACTTGGAACATTCAGACCTGTCAAAGAGGACAATATTCTCAACCACGAAATGCACACAGAATATTGCGAAGTGACAGAACATGCCGCAGAAAGAATCAACCTTGCAAAGCGTGAGGGCAGGCGTGTGATTGCATGCGGAACAACAAGCGTTCGAACACTCGAAAGTGCGGCGACAAAAAAAGGAGAAATCAAACCTGGGCACTTTGAAACAAACATATTCATCTATCCTGGGTATGAATTCAAAATTATTGATGGGTTAATCACAAACTTCCACTTGCCAGAATCAACTCTCATCATGCTTGTCAGCGCATTTTTGGGAATTGAAGAAACTTTGAGAATTTATAACATTGCAGTCGAAGAAAAATATAGATTTTTTAGTTTCGGCGATGCAAATCTATACATCTAGGAGGACACATGACCAACTTTTCATATGAAATAAAGCACATTTGCAAACAAAGCGGTGCAAGAATTGGCGTTTTTCACACCCCTCACGGCGACATTGAAACACCTGTGTTTATGCCCGTTGGAACACAAGCAACAGTCAAAGGGTTGACCCCAGAAATGGTTAAAGCAACTGGCGCACAAATTATTCTTTCAAACACATATCATTTGTTTTTGCGACCAGGGGAAGAAATTGTCAAAAAAGCTGGCGGACTTCACAAATTTATGAATTGGGACAAGCCAATTCTCACTGATAGCGGTGGATTTCAAGTTTTTTCACTTTCTGACCTAAGGAAAATATCAGATGAAGGAGTTATGTTTCACTCACATCTTTCTGGCGAAAAATTATTCATAACACCAGAGCGTGATATGCAAATTCAAAACGATTTGGGTGCTGATATCATCATGGCATTTGATGAGTGTTCAAAATATGGAGCAACAGAGCGCGAAGCAAGAAAAGCAAAAGACCGCACAACCGCATGGCTCAAACGTTGCTACGCTGTTCAAAAAAATGAAAACCAAATGCTTTTTCCAATTGTTCAAGGGAATTTCTATAAAAACCTTCGCCATGAAAGTCTGGAAGAGGTTGCACCTTACGCTCGCTGCGGAATTGCAGTTGGAGGACTCTCGGTTGGCGAGCCAAAAGAACTCATGTATGAGATGCTTGACGATTTGATGCCACTCATGCCAAAGAATATGCCTAGATATCTCATGGGTGTTGGAAGCCCAGACTGTTTGATTGAAGGGTTTGCAAGGGGAATTGACATGATGGACTGCGTTCTTCCAACTCGTATCGCTCGAAACGGCACTGCTTTCACAAAGAATGGCAAAATTGTTGTTAGAAACGCAATATATAAAGATGATTTCAGACCTATTGACGAAGATTGCGATTGCTATTGCTGCAAGCACTACACTCGTGCATATGTCCGTCATCTCATTAATGCTGGCGAAATATTGGGCGGTCAACTGCTATCAATTCACAACATTCAATTCCTTAATAATTTGACAAAACAAGTCAAACAGGCGATTTGGGAGGATAGATTGCTTGATTTCCGTGACGAATATCTAAAGAATTTCAAAATTTGACAAAATATGTTTGGAGTTTTGGGTATAATCATTTATAATCAAAGCATTGGAGGAGAACATAATGCTAACACTAGGACTGATTTGTGCATCATTTTTTGATATTGCAATGCCAATTCTAATCATAGTGTTAATAATGATAATCATGTTCTTCGTGATGTAAAGAAAAAGGAGAAAAAAATTATGAATTTATTACTTGCTGGTGCTGAAAACTGGATTTTGCCAGGAATATTGCTTGTTCTTTGTGTTGTTCTTTTTGTTTTATATTATTTCAGAAACAAAAAATATCAACAAAACGCAGAAACAATGTCAAACAATCTCAAAAAAGGTGACAAAGTAAAAACTTATTCGGGCGTTTATGGAACAATCATCGAAATTGTTCAAACTGATGATGGAAAAGTTGTTACAATCGAAACAGGAAACGATAAACACAAAAGTTATGTTTCATATGACATTCGTGCGGTTTATGCAATAAATGAACCAGAAAAACCAGTCGAAACAAAGGTTGAAGAAAAACCAGTTGAGCCTGTTGAGCAGAAGGAAGAAAAAACCGAAGTCGTTTCAGAAGTTGTTGAAACAAAGGCTGAAGAAGAAACTGCTCCTGTTGAAGAAAAGAAAACAAAAAAATCAAAAGCAAAAAAACAATAAATTGAGAAAAGGTGGGCAAACCCCATCTTTTTTTTGTGCAGTTCTTTTGCAAATCAAAGAGATTTTGGACAAATAGTCATAACATTTCATTCTCCAACATATTTTAGATTGTAAATATTTTGGAGGATAGCATGAGAAGATCAAGAACAATTTCCGCACCACGTGAACACAAAGATAGAAGTTTTTTGCTCGCAATCATCAAAGGTTCACTCATTGCGCTTTGCATTTCACTTGTTGGAATATTAATTTTTGCTTTTATTCTTAAATTCGCAAGCATTTCAGACAAGGCAATAAGACCAATCAATCAAATCATAAAGGGCGTCAGTGTGCTCATTGGCGTGTTTGTTGCAATGAGAAAAGTTGACAAAATGGGGCTTGTTGGTGGACTGCTCATTGGACTTGTTTACACAATTCTCGCTTTTGTTGTCTTCTCAACATTAGACGGTCATTTTGTATTTAATTTAACACTTCTCAACGACCTTTTGTTCGGCGGAATTATGGGCGCAATTTGTGGAATTATTGCAGTTAATGTGAAAAAAAGATAAAGTTTTTTGATCTGAAAAAACATTTTTTGCTTCTCGGTCTATAAAAAAATTTTTAGTCAATATTTTATTTGTATAATTTGTTGACTAATTTTTTTTTATTTCATATAATTTTAGACATAGCGTAATAAAGGGGCTTTCTTTGATGAGAAGAAAAAAGAATATTTCAATAAGGAATTTTATCGCAATGGCAGTGCTGGCAGTTGTCGGCATTTTGCTTTGCGTGCTTTCATTTCCAATCCCTTTCACCGATTACGATTATCAGGGTTTTGCAAAGTCAATCAGCCTTGGTCTTGACCTAAAAGGTGGCATGGAAGCGGTTTATGAAGCAAAAAGCACAAAAGAGGGTGTTTCTCTTGATGATGCAATTTCTGGGACAATTGAGAGATTGCAAGAACTCTTGACAAGCGAAGGATATTCAGAAGCCACAGTCACAACCGAAGGCACAAACAGAATTCGTGTTGAGGTTCCAGATGTTTCAGATCCAGGTGAAGTTTTGGATCTTCTTGGCACACCTGCAAAACTTGCAATTCGCAAAGAAAAAGATGTGAATGCAAAAGCATACATCACCGGCGATCACATCAAAAATGTTGAAAGTGGTTATAACAGCCAATCAGGTGAATGGGGCGTTTCAATTGAGTTTAATGCAGAAGGCACAAAAATCTTCAGAGAACTCAGTGAAGAGCTTTATGAATCCAAGAAACCAATTTATATTTATCTTGGTGATGACGAAGAGCCGTTTTCCTCACCAACTTTTAGCGAAGTTATTGCTGATGGAAAAACATTTATTTCAGGCTCAATGAGCACAGAACAAGCAGCAAAAGAATATGCTCTCAAAATCAAGAGTGGAACATTTGACACCGAACTCACACTTCTTTCTTCTTCAACTGTCAGTGCAACACTTGGTGCTGATGCTCTCAAATATAGTGTCATCGCGGGCTTTGTTGGCTTGATTTTGATTTTTGCATTCATGATTTATGTTTACCGAGATTTTGGAATTATCGCAAGTTTCTCACTTGTTTTCTATTTGATCTTGATGGTATTCCTCTTGCAAGCAATTCCATTTGTTCAACTCACTCTTCCTGGCATTGCTGGAATTATTCTCAGTCTCGGAATGGCAGTTGACGCAAACGTTATTATATTTGAAAGAATAAAAGACGAATATAGACAAGGAAAACGCATACAGAACTGTGTTCAAGCAGGTTTCAAAAAGGCACTGCTTGCCATTGTTGACTCAAACGTCACAACTCTTATCGCATCTGTTGTTCTCTATATTTTGGGAACGGGAGCCGTCAAAGGTTTTGCTGTGACATTATTCCTTGGAATTGCTCTTTCAATGTTGACATCGTTGCTTCTCACAAGACTATTTGTTAAGTGGTATTTAAACATCAATTCAACAAATCCAAAAAGACTTAACTTAAAAAGGGGGAAAGACGTAAATGAACTCGGTTAAGAAAAACAAAACCTCTTTTGACGAAAAACTTCACAGCTTAAAACTCAATGTCACAAAAAGAAGATTGATTTGGCTTTTAATTCCAGTTGCAATCATTCTTGTTGGAGTAATTCTTGTTTCAACAATCGGTTTCAATCTTGGCATTGACTTCACGGGTGGAACAATAATTAATGTCGTTCCAAATGAAATTGACATTTCTGACTCGAATAATTATCAACAAGTCACAAATGATATTGAAGCAGTGTTAAGTGAATATGGTCTCAAATCAACACAATTCCAAATCGTTGAAAATGACCAGGGAACCGCTGTTTCTGTTCGTTTCCAAGACAGAGCAGGGGCTGACGAAAAAGAAATGAATGTTCTCATCAACGACAAAATCATTCCTGCTCTATATGAAAAATTTGGAATGGACAAAAATGATGATAGATTTGCAAATTACGTTCAAGCATCAGATCGAATTGGTGCAACATCAAGCAGTGAACTTTTGCTCAAAGCACTCATTGCAATCATGGCATCAATCGTGCTTATCTTGATTTACATTGCAATTCGTTTTGAAGTTGCAAGTGGACTTAGCGCGATTGTTGCATTGTTCAGCGATGTTTTGGTCACATGCTCAATAGTCCTCATGTGCAGAATTCAAATCAACACAACTTTCATCGCAGCACTCATCACAATAATTGGTTATTCAATCAACAACACAATCATCATTTTTGACAGAGTTAGAGAACTCAGAAAACTCGACGAAAACAAAGGGAAATCAAATGAGGAACTCGCAAATATGGCTGTAAGTCAGTCCTTTGCAAGAACTCTCAACACAACAATAACAACTTTGGTTGCAGTTCTGCTTCTTGCAATTATTGGTGTTCCTTCAGTCAGAGAATTTGTCATTCCAATCATCATTGGACTTCTGTCAGGTGTTTATTCTTCATTGTTCCTTTCGCCAAACCTTTGGGCATTGATGTATAGGGAACGTGCAAAGAAAAACAAAGGCGGCAAATCAAAAGATTTAAAAAGTAAAGTACAAGAAGAGAACAAAGCCGAAAATGAGCCTGAAGTTGAAGCCACAACACCAGCGGAAAACTAAATCATAAAAATGCTTGACAACAAGCATTTTTTTTATCGCTTTTATGTGGCGAAATTTTTTCATGTGTTTTTCGCAAGAAACAACAAAATTGTTTGTCTAAAACAAAATGATTTGTTAAACTGAAATCATAAGGGTTGCCTTCATGGCAAAAGTTGATTATGAAAATACAAAAAAAATTTAACGCACACTATGATGAGGTGCGAATTTGTGAATATGCAAAACTATTCAATTTGGACAAAAAAATAATTGAACTTCTTTTTTCACGCGGAATGTATGAAAAAGAGGTTATCGAAAAATTCTTGAACCCAACAACAAATGACTTTCATGACCCATACTTGCTTTCTGGTATGAAAGAAGGAGTTGAGAGAATAAAAAAAGCAATTCGTAATCATGAAAGAATACTCATTTTTGGCGATTATGATGTTGATGGAATAAGTGCAACTGCAATCATGATCAAGATGTTCAAAAAGTTTGGAATTGATGTCAACTATTACCTTCCAAACAGATTTATTGATGGTTATGGACTTACAATCGATTCAGCAAACAAAGTCATAAATATGTTTCATCCAAATTTGATTATCACAGTTGACTGTGGCATCACTTGCTTCAAAGAAATTGAACATATCAAATCACTTGGCATTGATATTATTGTCACTGACCACCACGAACTTGACGAAAGAACCCCGAACGCGATTTGCATAAATCCAAAAATCCCAAACCAAGCATATCCTTTTTCTGGGCTCTGCGGGGCAGGTGTTGCATACAAGATTGCACAGGCAATTCTTGAAGATAAATGCGATGATGAACTCTTGGCAATCTGTGCGGTTGCAACAATTGCGGATATTGTTCCATTGACTGACGAAAACAGAGCAATCGTTCACTTTGGATTAAAATGCATGAACGCTTTGCCAAAAGGTTTGAAAGCGATTTTCAAAGAGAATAAAATTGATGTTAATGATGCAAATTCAACAGACATTTCTTTCAAAGTTTCACCAAAACTCAATGCAAGTGGAAGAATGGGTGAAGCAAACGACAGCCTCAAACTTTACCTTGAAAAAGACAGTGAAAAAATCAAGACAATTCTTGAAAAAATCAACGACCACAACAAGAGAAGACAACAACTTTGCAGCCAAATGTATGACGATTGTTTGAATATGCTTAAAGACAAAAAAATGTGTGACCTAAAATGTATCATTCTTTCGTCAGACAGCTGGGATAGCGGAATTCTTGGAATTATTGCCGCAAGACTTGTTGACAAGTTCCATAGACCAGCATTTTTATTTGCCGAAAGCGATGGAGTGCTAAAAGGTTCAGGCCGAAGCATTGACGACATCAATATCCACGACATTTTGCTCAGTAGTGGCGATTTGTTGACGACTTTTGGTGGTCATTCAATGGCAGCAGGGCTGAGTCTCAAAAAAGAAAATTTCGGCGAATTCAAAGAGCGTGTGAAAGAGTTTATTGACCAAAATGTTAATGACAAAATCTTTAACTCAATCAACTATTACGACTTGGATTTGTGTGAAGAAGACATCAACGACAATTTCATCAAACAACTTGACTTGTTGGAGCCATTTGGTTGCTCAAATCCAAAGCCATATTTCAAAATTAGTGCAAAAAATTTGACAATCCAACCACTCAAAAACTTCAAAAACCACGCAAATTTCTGCTATAAAAACCTCAAACTTATTTGCTTCAATTACATTGATAAAATCGACTATATTAACTTTGCAAAAGACTATGGCGTTGTGTTTGAATTTCAACAATCGTTTTCAAAAAAAGAGTTCAAAGGTTTGATTAAATATTTTGACTTTAATGACTTGCCAACAAATCAAATTGAGCAATATGTTTCCGCTTCACCAATGAATCAATTTGCCGGATTTGCCGAGAAAATCCCTCCAATAAACTACTACAAAGAAAGGGAACTCGCTTCTCTCGTTCTTGACTCGTCAAGCACAGCTTTCGGCACACTTTTTGTTTGTTATAATCTCAAAACATATGTTGATTTTTTCACAAATTACGAAACAAATATGATTGAGCAATTCTATCTTTTTGATATGGAAAACAATGGAGGATTTAACTCAATTATTCTTGCTCCAAACTCAACTGAATGTTTTTGCAACTACAACAAAATTATTTTCCTTGACAGTTTGATTTCGTCAAACTTTTTGAACATCGAAAACGCAACAATTTATGCACCAGCAGAAGCAAAATTCCGCACCAACTTCTTGGATAGAGTTGAGTTTTCAAGAGAAAGATTTGCTGAAGTATATGGAGCGATAAAAAGCCTCGAAAAAACTGAGTTCGTAAGCGTTCAAAAATATCTTCAAGCAGTTCAAAAATATTTGAAAAAGAAAATATCTTTCAATCAACTTCACTTTGTTGTTTTGGTGTTTGAAGAACTTGGAATTTTGAGCAAGCAAAAAACTGAATGCGGTTTTTCTTATGTTGTCAACAATGTGAAATCACGTCTTGAAAATTCAACCATATACAACCAAATGCAACTTCTATACAAAACGACAAGAGGGCAGAAATGAAATTAATTACAACAAGACCACAATTTGATAATGACCTCAAAGACGAAATTCGTCTTTTCTTTCCAACCGAGCAGTTTGAAAATGACGATGTGACAATTGAACACTTTTCGAATTCTTTTGAAAAAATGACCGACACCTGCGTGATTAAAGTTGGAAAAGAAGTCGTTGCAAAAGAAGAAGTTTCTTTTGACCTTCCACCAAAATGTACCAAACTTTATGAAACAAAACTACTTAAGCGAAATGCAAAATGTGCAGTGTATCTTGCGCTTTCAAAGTGGCAAAACAAAACCATGCCATGGGGCACTCTCACAGGAATTCGACCAACTCGACTTGCTCATGAACTAATATCTGATGGTGTGCCAGAACATTTGATTAAAGAAACACTGATGAAATCCTTTTATGTGAGTGAGAAAAAAGCTGATATTGTTGCAAAAACGATAAAAAATCAGAGATGCATAATAAAAAACGACAATTTGATTGACATTTATATCAACATTCCATTTTGTCCGACAAGATGCCAATATTGTTCGTTTATTTCATCTGAATATCATCGCGTTGAAAAGCAGATTCCTCAATTTGTTGATTGCCTTATAAAAGAAATTCGCGAAATGAAAAAACTCATTTTTCGCCGCGCCCTTGTCGTTCGAACAATTTATATCGGAGGAGGAACACCGACATCACTTTGTGCTGAAGATTTGTCAAAAATTCTTGATGAACTCAGTTATCCTGTCACAGAGTTCACTGTCGAATGCGGACGTCCTGACACAATAACAAAAGAAAAACTTGATGTTCTAAAAGCTCACGGCGTCACACGAATTTGCATAAATCCTCAATCATTTAACGACAAAACTTTGAAACAAATTGGGCGCGGACACACAACAAAGGATATAATTTCCGCATATGCACTTGCTTTGGGTTATGATTTTGTCATTAATATGGATTTGATTGCAGGACTTCCGGGGGAAAAGTTTGCTCACTTCAAAAAAACAATTGACTCAACTATTGAACTTGCTCCACAAAACATCACAATCCACACTTTGGCGCTCAAAAAAGGGGCAATGCTCAAAACTCAAAACGAAACAAATCATTTTGACGCAGACATTGAAAAAATGGTGGATTATGGCTACAAAAAAATGTGTGAAAACGGATATGTGCCATACTACATGTATCGCCAAAAATCCATGATAAACAATTTGGAAAACATTGGTTATGCCCAACCAAACACAATTTGTTTGTTTAATATCGACACAATGGAAGAAAGTTGTTCTGTTCTTGCATGTGGGGCGGGGGCAATTTCAAAGCGAATTTACAACCTTGAAAACCGAATTGAGCGTGCCGCAAATGTCAAAAATATTGATGATTATATCAACCGTATTGATGAAATGATTGAAAGAAAAAATAATTTGTTTAATTAGCAAAATTATCTTTACAATCTTTTTGTGCTGTGCTATACTTGCAAAGTCCTTAAACAAAGGGATTCGAGAGTCCTCTGACGGTCAGCTTTGTTTTTGGCGTAAATTAATAAGGAGGAAAAGTATGCACACAAAAAAAGAAATCATTGATGCTTACAAGAAATCAGAAAATGACACTGGTTCAGCAGAAGTTCAAATCGCTCTTTTGACAGAAAGAATCAATCATCTCACTGAACACCTCAAAGCAAACCCAAATGACAACCATTCACGTCGCGGTCTTTTGCAACTTGTTGGTCAAAGAAAAGGCTTGCTCAAATATCTTGAAAGCAAAGATATCAATGGATACCGTGAACTTAAAAAGAAGTTAGGCATCAGATAACAAAATTTGGAGAGGGCAGACGTCCGCTCCAATTTTTATGAAAAAAAGAAGGAGATTTTTATGAGTAACAAACAAGCAACAATCTTCGAAACCGAAATTGGTGGCAAAAAAGTTATTGTTGAAACCGGCAAATTTGCTGAACAAGCAAATGGTTCTTGTGTTGTTCGTTGCGGCGAAACAGTTGTTATGGTTAACGTCACAATGAGCAAAGAACCTCGTCCAGGCATAGACTTTTTCCCACTCAGCGTCGATTTTGAAGAAAAAATGTATTCAGTGGGTAAAATTCCTGGTGGATTCAAAAAACGTGAAGGAAGACCAAGTGACAAGGCAATTTTGACATCTCGTCTCATTGACAGACCTCTTCGTCCTCTTTTCCCAAAAGGATTCTTTAATGATGTCACAGTTATTGCAACAGCACTTTCTGTTGACCCTGATGTTGCTCCAGAGCCAATCGCAATGCTCGGTTCATCAATCGCACTCAGCATTTCAGACATTCCTTTCCAAGGTCCAACTGGTTCTTGCCTTGTTGCAATGGTTGACGGCAAATATATCATCAACCCAACAGAAGAAGAAAGAGAAAAATCAAGAATGCACCTCACTGTTTCAGGAACAAATGAGGCAATTCTCATGGTTGAAGCAGGCGCAAAACAAGTCAGTGAACAAGAAATGCTTGATGCAATCATGTTCGCACATGAAGAAATCAAAAAACAAGTTGCGTTCATTCTTGACATGAAGGCAAAAATTGGCAAACCACTTAACACTGAAATCAACTATTATGTTATTCCAGAAGATTTGGAACATGATGTAAAAGAATATGCTGATGAGATGCTTTCAAAAGCACTTGACACTTTTGACCGTCACACTCGTCAAGAAAACCAAGACGCAGTTGAAGCAGACGTTCAAGCACATTTTGCAGATATTTATCCTGATTCTCAAAGACAAATTGGCGATGTTCTCTACAAAATGACAAAACAAAAAGTTAGAAACAGAATACTCAATGACAGCGTTCGTCCAGACGGAAGAAAACTCACTGAAATTCGTCCAATCTGGTGCGATACGGGTGTTCTTCCAAGAGTTCACGGAACAGGTGTCTTCACTCGCGGTCAAACACAGGTTCTCACAACACTCACACTCGGAACACTTGGTGATGGTCAAATTATTGACGGTCTTAACGCCGAAGAAGAAGTAAAACGCTATATGCACCAATATAACATGCCAGGATATGCAACAGGGGAAGCAAAACCTCTCAAAACCCCAGGCAGACGTGAAATCGGACACGGCGCACTTGCTGAACGCGCACTTGAACCAGTTATTCCAAGTGAAGAAGAATTCCCATACGCACTCCGTTTGGTTTCTGAAGTTCTTTCGTCAAACGGTTCATCTTCAATGGCTTCAGTTTGTGGTTCAACCCTTGCACTCATGGACGCAGGCGTTCCAATCTCATCTCCAGTTGCGGGAATTGCAATGGGACTTATCAAAGATGATGAAACACATAGGGTTGCAATTCTTTCAGACATTCAAGGACTTGAAGATTTCCTTGGCGACATGGACTTCAAAGTTGCTGGAACAGAAAAAGGAATCACAGCAATTCAAATGGATATCAAAATCAAAGGAATTGACAAACAAATCCTCACAACAGCTCTTGAACAAGCAAGAAAGGGCAGAATGGAAATCATGGAAAAGATGCTTGCAGTTATCCCTGAGCCACGTGCACATCTTTCAAAATATGCTCCAAAAATCATAACATTCTCAATCGACCCTGAAAAGATTGGTGAGGTTATTGGTTCAGGCGGAAAAACAATCAACAAAATAATTGACGAAACAGGTGTAAAAATTGACATTTCAGATGAAGGAAAAGTGTTTATCGCAACACCTGATGAAGACAAAGCTCAACGTGCAAAAGAAATTATTCTTTCAATCACAGAAGATTTGAAAGTCAAAGAGCACTACACTGGAAAAGTTGTAAAAATCATGCAATTTGGTGCTTTCGTTGAACTCGGACCAACAAAAGACGGAATGATTCACATTTCAAAACTTTCTTCTGAACGCGTTGAAAAAGTTGAAGATGTCGTTAAAGTTGGCGACGCAGTTGAAGTTGAAGTAATCAAAGTTGACGACAAAGGAAGAGTTGACCTCAAACTTATCAAAAAACTTTAATTAAAAGCATAAAAAGACCATAGTGTTATGGTCTTTTTTGTTTGAAAACACTGCCGCATATTCTTTTTTGAAGCATCTATGCATATGTTAAAACATGAAAAGTTTAAAGAAATTTCGTCATGTTTATTCAAACATTTTTATATGCATTTCATTTGCAGTTTTGATTGGATTGACTTTTTTATCAGGCAGTGCAAGTGTGTTTTCAAGCACAAACAAGCTTGTGCCAATTTATTGTGGAGATAAAAACTCAAATAACGTCACTCTCATGATTAATGTCTATTGGGGAACGGAATACCTTGATAAAATGCTTACGACACTCAATAAACATGATGTTCAAACAACATTTTTTGTTGGTGGAATATGGGCACAAAAAGAGAATGGCATGCTGAACCGAATAAAAGAAGACGGGCATGAAATTGCCAATCATGGCTATTTTCACAAAGACCATGACAAAATTCCGGCTGAAAGAAACCGCGAAGAAATTTTAATGACGGAACAGGTGATTGAAAAAACTTGCGGAGTAAAAACAAAACTCTTTATGCCGCCAAGTGGAGCGTTTAATCAAACAACCCTCAAGGTTGCAGGCGAACTTGGATATAAGACAATTATGTGGAGCAAGGACACGATTGATTGGAGAGATAAAAACCCAACTCTAATTTATAATCGTGCAACTCAAAATATTGCTGGAGGAGATTTGATTTTGATGCACCCAACTCTCGCAACATCAGAAGTGCTTGAAGACATTATTGTGTCACTCAAACGTGGCGGCTGGAATTTGGTGACTGTGTCAAAAAATCTTGAAACTTCAACCTGACAAAAAAATACTTAAAACCTTTTTAATTTCTATTGAAAAATATTATAATTAATGTTAAACTTAAATAGAAAAATAAAAGGGAAAATAACTTTGGCTAAATACAGTTTAAATCAAGAACAAAAACCCGAGAAACCAAAACAAAAACCAAATTTAAAAAAGATCATTGGAATTGTTTTGGTGGTTTTTTGCTCTTTTGCTTTTCTTGCATTATTCACGAATTTAATTTCATTTTTTAAATCATTTTTGATGGGAGTTTTTGGACTGTTTGCATACCCAATTTTTATCGTTTTGTTTATCATCGGAATTGCTCTTATCAACAACAAGAAATATGTTATGAGCAAACGCTACGCAATCAGCATTTCTCTTGCATTAATTTCTTTGCTTGCAATCATTGACCTTGCCTTGATGCATAACTTTTCGGGAAACTATGGGGATTGGCTTGCGTATTCATACAATCACAAACTCACAGCTGGCGGCTTTTTGATTGGATTTATCACCGCACCATTCAGATTTTTGTTGTATGAAGCAGGTGCATACGTTGTTTTTGCAATATTGTTGATTGTTTCAATTGGTTTGATTATTGATTATTTCAGATTCGCAAAAAAATATAATGAATACAAAAAGCCCACAAAAGTCGTTGAAAAAAATGAAGCTCCTGTTGAAGTTTTGATGTCGACAAAAAAATCAAGAAGGGCAGCGCGAATGTCTGAAACTGAACAACCAAAAATAACTCTTGATGCAGAAATTGAAAAAAATAAAGTTGATCTTTCTGCAAAAGAAAAATTGGGGTTGATCAACAAAAAAACAGTTTTATCGAGTTCTAATGTTTTTGAAAAACAGCCTCCAATCATGAAAAGAGATGAAGCAAGCATTGAAAAAGTTAATTCTGGAAAAATGAGCATACGTGAATATCTTTTGACAAAGCCAACTAACATTGATTTGGGTTATTATCGAAAAGATGTTCAAAACACAGAACAAAACAGCAATACGATTGCAAGCAATTTTCAACAACTCAAACAAGAACCAAAAGTTGTGATACAATCACAAAAGCCAACACAAGAACTTTTTGTTCATGACGATTTTTCAGATTTTTCAAACAACACAAACATAATTCGTCAAGACCCAAACAACTTTTATGAAGAAAGGCTTCAATCAAGCACCTCAAAACAAAGTGAACCAAAACTTGAAGTCGAAGAAACACAAAACAGTGAAGAAATAATAAATAATTTGGAAGACGAAGTCCTCAAATCAATCAATAATCCGGACAAAATTGACCTTGACGCAACAAGTTCAACTCTCTCTGGTTCAAGACGCAGAGAAAGATTTGTCAACCTTGAAAAACCACAAGAAAACAATTTTGAAGAAACAAATCTTTCTCAAGAACAACCACCAGAAGTTGTTGAGCCAATAAAACCAATGAAGCAAAAATCCACATTCTATAAAACTCCACCAATTGAGATTTTTACAACGGAATCAATGAATCTCAACGAACTTAATGCTGATATGACTGCAAAAAAAGTTCAGCTTGAATATGCTCTTGAAACTTTTAATGTCCCAGCAAAAGTTATTGCAATCACAATTGGTCCAGCGGTCACTCGTTTCGAACTCGAAATGCCGGTTGGAATTAGCGTTAAAAAACTTGTTGCACATTCCGATGACATTGCTCTCACGCTTGCTGCAAACGGCGGAATTAGAATTGAAGCTCCAATTCCAGGAAGAAGTGCGGTTGGAATTGAAGTTCCAAACGACAAAATTGCAACAGTTGGTCTCAAAGAAATCATGATGGCACCTGAATTTAAAAATGCCAAATCGCCACTTACTGTTGCACTTGGAAAAGACATCAGTGGTGAAATCAAAGTCTGCGATATTGCAAAAATGCCTCACTTGCTCGTTGCTGGTGCGACAAATTCTGGTAAATCTGTGTGCCTTAATGCCATTATTTTGAGTTTGATTTCGAGAAATTCACCAGACGATTTGAGACTTATTCTTATTGACCCAAAAAGAGTTGAATTCACAATGTATAATGACTTGCCACATCTTGTTATGCCAAAAGTTATTAGTGAAACAGACAAAGCTGTTAACGCTCTCAAATATGCAGTTGCTGAAATGGAGAGAAGATTTGTTATGCTTCAAGACACGCGTTGCAGAAATATTGGAGAATACAACGACAGTGAAGATGTCAAATCTGGTGCTGTTCCAAAAATGCCTTATCTTGTTATCATTGTTGATGAACTTGCTGATCTCATGGTTATGGCAAAGAAAGAGGTCGAAGAAAACTTGTTGCGTCTTGCACAAAAGGCTCGTGCAGCAGGAATTCACATGGTTCTTGCAACACAGCGTCCATCTGTTGATGTCATAACAGGTCTGATTAAAGCAAACTTCCCATCAAGAATTACATTTGCGCTCACAAGTTTTGCAGATTCAAAAACAATTCTTGATCAGGGTGGTGCTGAAAAACTTTTGGGTAAAGGAGATATGCTTTATCTTCCTTCTGATGCACCATGTCCAAAGCGTATTCAAGGCTGCTTCATGACTGGAACAGAAGTATATAATTATGTGGAATTTATCAAAGACAATAACAACTATGACTTTGATGCAAATGTTGAAATGAGCATCACGGCTCCAAAACAATCAAATGTTTCTGAACTCGTTGACGGAAAACGCGAAAATGACTTTGACGAACTCTTGCCTCAAGCACTCAAACTTGTTATTGAGAACGGACAAGCATCAATCACAATTCTTCAAAGAAAACTTCTTATTGGCTATCCAAGAGCATCAAGAATTGTTGACCAAATGGAAACTGCGGGATACATTTCTCCTTCTGACGGAAGCAAACCAAGAAGCGTTTATATGACAATGGAAGAATGGGAACAAAAATTTAAAAAGGATTAATTTTGCAAATGACAAAAAAGATTGGATTTATTAGTCTTGGTTGTGACAAAAATAGGGTGGACCTCGAAAAAATGATGTTTAGGCTTAAATCAGCGGGTTTTGAACTCGTTGACAATTTGCAGGAAGCAAACATTATTTTGATCAACACTTGTGCTTTTATTGCAAGTGCAAGAAAAGAATCCATTGATAACATTCTTGAAATTGTTTCTTCAAAGGGTCAAAACAATCTGGAAAATATTGTGGTTACAGGCTGTCTTGCAGAGCGTTATAGCGAAGAACTTCATGAAGCAATTCCAGAAATCGATGCAATTGTAAAGCTTGCCGAAAACAACGAAATTGAAAAAATTATTTGTTCACTTGTGGGTGAGTCTGCTCCAAAAATTGGCAAAAATGCAAACATTTCTCGTGTGCTTTCAAACAGTCCTCATTTTGCTTATCTCAAAATTTCAGATGGTTGCAACAACTGTTGCTCATATTGCACAATACCTCGAATTCGTGGCAGATATCGTTCAACTCCAATGGAAGACTTGCTTGCCGAAGCGGAGAACTTGGCAAAGCTTGGAGTCAAAGAACTGATTATTGTCGCACAAGACACCACGAGATATGGAACTGACCTCTATGGCGAACCAAAACTTTGTGAACTGATTGAAAAACTTTCCAAAATCAAAACCATTGAAAGAATAAGACTTCATTATTGTTATCCCGAAATGATTGGAGATGAACTTCTACATATGATTGAAACAAATCACAAAATTTGCGGATATCTTGACATTCCTTTCCAACACATTGATGACAAAATCCTAAAAAGCATGAACAGGCGTTCGACAAGCGTCCAAATTATTGAGCTCATCAACAAAATTCGTTCGCTCAAAAGAAAGGTTGCAATAAGAAGCACATTCATCATTGGATACCCGGGAGAAACAAGGCTTCAATTCAAACATCTTTGCGATTTTATAAAGAAATTTAAACTTGATAATGTTGGTTTCTTTGCTTATTCTCGTGAAGAAAGAACAAGTGCAGGCTTCATGAAAAATCAAGTGCCAGAATTCATCAAAAAACGACGACTCAAACATATTCAAAAACTGCAAGAAAAAATATCAACTGAACTTTGTAAGAGTAAAATTGGACAAACCCAAAATATTCTTATTGACGGCTTTGACGAAGTTTACGGATATTTTTATGGTAGAGATGAATTTAACAGCGTGGGCATTGATTTTGACACAATAATTGAAGCAAGCGACCTCGTTGTTGGAAATTTTTACAAAGTTCGAATTGTTGATTTCGAAAATGGAGTATATAAAGGAGAATTGTTATGAATACACCAAACAAAATCACACTAACCAGAATAATTTTGATTCCATTTATGATTTTTTTCTATTTGGCATCATCGTTTATTCCTTACAGCAAAATCATTGCACTTGGCATTTTGGTCATCGCTTCATGCACTGATTTTGTTGATGGAATGATTGCAAGAAAATATAACCTAGTCACTGATTTGGGGAAATTTCTTGATCCAATTGCAGACAAACTTCTCGTTGCGTCAGCACTTTTGCTTGTTTGTTGTGATGGAACAGTTCCCGCACCATACGGAGTTATTGCAGCAATCATAATTATTGGTCGCGAGCTTATCATCAGTGCTTTCAGACAAATTGCTGCAACCAAAAATTTTGTTATGGCAGCAGACAAGTGGGGCAAACTCAAAACAATTTTTCAAGACATTTCACTTCCTGCATTATTCTTGCTTTCGTTCTTCAAAACGGCAAATATTGAAATAAATGCAACGTTCATGACGGTATTTGAAATCGTCAACTGGGTGCTTCTTGGAATTGCAGTTCTTCTGACAATCGTTTCAATGCTCAATTATTTGATTAAAAACTGGAAGGTGGTTAAATAGTGAACGCAAGAATATATTGTCTTTCTGACAAAATATTGCTTGGGAGAACAAGCAACAAGTCAATTCAATATGTGAGCAAATGCTTGTTCTCAAAAGGTTTTCGAATTGACGAAATTCAAATTCTTCCAAACAATGTCACTGAAAATTTTGACGATATAACAAAGTTTGAAGGCAGACAAAACCTGTTTGTCTATCTTCTTGATTCACAAAATTCTTATCTGCAAATATTGAATGGAATTTGTCAAAAAACTGGCGTTGAAAAGACAATATCAAACATTGCAAAAACAGTTATTCAATCTCGTTATTCTTCAAAAAACATTCCAATGCCAAAAGAAAGTGCGGACTGCCAATTTGTTCCAGAAGGAGCATATGTTGTTGGAAATATTTATAGTGACATACAATGTGTTGTGCTTTCAAGCAAAAACGATTTCTATTTGATTATGCCAAGCGGCGAACAAGAACTTGAAACATATCTTGACAAAATGCTCTCATTTGTTCTTCAAAATCAACCGCAATACAAGCAATGTCAAACCTTTAAAACTTTTGGCCTCAGTGAACAAAACATCAAACAAGTTCTTGCTGACTTAATAAAAAACAAAGATAAAATTTCAATCAATGTTTACTCCGACAACTTGGACTCTGAAATTATTATTCGTTCAAAATCAGAGCAAGTTGCTTTTAATGAATATGTTGGAAAAGTGTTTTCGCGACTCAACAAGTATATTTATGCAGAAGAGGCAATAACAATGGAGCAGACATTGTTTAAATTGCTTTCAAATGCCAATTTATGTGTTTCGTTTGGCGAGTCAATAACTCATGGCAACATTGTGAATTCACTCATGACAGCATATCCCGAATTTTCAAAATACATAAAGGCAACTTATGTTTTTCAAGATGCGAAAAACATTTGCGACAGAATCTCAGCAAAAACTTCAACAATCCAAAACTTTGGAAACAGCAGTGTTGAAACAATTTTTGAAGTGTCTTCAAACATTATTAATGAAACAGGTTCCGACATTGTTTGTGGAGTTGTTGGAAGTTTTGAAAACGAGGTTTGCAAGTCATATGTCGCAGTTGGTGACAAAAATGCAATACACGTTTATAAAAACACATTTTGCGGAACTTACGCTGAAGTCATTGATAGCACAACAAAGTCAACTTTATTTTATTTAATCAAAAAACTACGACAAAATGATTTTCATTTTAATAAAAAAACTGTATAATAAAACTAAATTTATTTGAGGTGAAAAATGGACGATAAGAAAAAACTTCTTGATGCTGCAATCTTGCAAATCGAAAAACAATTTGGCAAGGGCGCAATCATGAAACTTGGAGAAAAGAAAATTGAACCAATCGAGGTTATTCCAACTGGGTGTTTGACACTTGATTATGCACTCGGAATTGGGGGAATTCCAAGAGGAAGAATCATTGAAATTTATGGACCGGAATCTTCTGGAAAAACAACAGTTTCTTTGCATATTTTGGCAGAAGCACAAAAAATGGGAGGAACGGCTGCTTTTATTGACGCAGAACATGCACTTGACCCAATCTATGCTCAAAAACTTGGTGTTGATTGTGCTGAACTCTATGTTTCTCAACCTGACAATGGTGAGCAAGCACTTGACATCTGCGAAACAATGGTTAGAACTGGGGCAGTTGATATTGTTGTTGTTGACTCTGTTGCTGCACTCACTCCAAAAGCAGAAATTGATGGCGAAATGGGTGATAACCATGTTGGACTTCAAGCAAGACTTATGAGTCAAGCACTTCGCAAACTCACTGCAATTGTAAATAAAAGCAAAACTTCTGTTATTTTTATTAACCAACTCCGTGAGAAGGTTGGTGTTATGTTCGGAAACCCAGAAGTCACACCTGGTGGAAAAGCATTGAAATTCTATTCAAGCATTCGTCTTGATGTCAGAAAGGTTGACACAATCAAAGACGGCACAAACATCGTTGGGAACAGAACAAAAGTTAAGGTTGTTAAAAACAAACTTGCTCCACCTTTCCGCGTTGCTGAATTTGACATTGTTTATGGCGAAGGAATTTCAAGAGAAGGCTGTCTTCTTGATTTGGCACTTCAATTTGATCTTATTCAAAAAACAGGCTCATGGTTCTCTTATCATGACGAAAAAATTGGTCAAGGAAAAGAAAATGCAAAAGACTATCTCAAGAAAAATCCCGAGGTTTATGCTGAACTTGAAAAGGCAATTCGTGAGAAAATGCAAAATGCTGACCTTTTGGAAGTTGGCGGAGAAGACTAGATATACCATCTGTCGTCATTAATTTTTTGTGCGTTTTCGTCTTGAGAAAAGCAAAATTTTATAACATTACTCTTGTTGCTGATAACTTCAACGTTGTCAGCAAAATTTTTTATTTTGGCAACGAGATAGAAAGACTGAAATTTGTCTTTTGTGGATTTGACAACATATTCTTGAGGTCCGCTTGTGTTTGAACAAGTGAAGACCAAATCGGTTTTTCCGTCTTTTTCATTAAATAGTTCATATTCAACATAATCTTTTGCGTCAAATGTTATGACTTTTTTTCCGTCTTTCGTTGTGGTTTCAATTCTTGGAGCATCAAGTTTGACAAAATTTTCGGACACTTGATTTGGAAGATTAAATTTTGAAAATATTTCTTTAACCTTATAGCGTTCGGGAGTGAAGGTGTTTGCTTTTTGAATCAAGTTGTTTTCTTTTAGCGCCAAAAGATCAATCTCAACTTCTTCAACAGAATTTGGGCGTGAAAAATCTTTTGGTTTTTGAGTCACAACATTTTCATATATTTGTCTTGCAATTGTTGTTGGCAACTTGCTTCCAGAAAGGTCTTTTTTGGGCTTGTTGTCGAGGCTTCCAACCCAAACTCCTGTGAGTTTGTCAGATGTGTATGAAATGCTATAACCGTCAGTGTTTCCAGACTTTGTTCCAACAGTTCCAGTTTTTCCAGCGATTTCAAAACCGAGAGTGGATAGTTTTTTGCTCGTTCCAAAATTTACGCAACCTTTTAGCATGTCGGTCACAAGATAAGACGTGTCATCACGAAAAACAAAAGTTTGTGCGGGTGTGTGATGATAAACAATTTTTCCTTTGTCATCGGTTATATATTTAACACAAGTTGACTTTACAAATTTGCCTTGATTTGCAAGAGGAAGATACGCATTTGTCAATTCTTCAAGCGTTGTTCCATGCTTAAACCCCCCAAGAGCCAATGCATAGTTGTTGTCACTTTCGTCAAACTCAATGCCACATTTTTTTGCATAATATTTTGCATTGTCAATCCCGACATAACTCAAAACTTTGACTGCAACTGTATTGAGTGAGTTGTTGAGAGCAGTGCGAACCGAAACGTTCCCCATATAAGATTTTGAGGCATTATTTGGCGAATAACCATTTATATTTATTGGTGCGTCTTCAACGATTGAACAAGGAAATATTTTGTTTTCTTCCAGTGCAGGAGCATAGACCAAAACAGGTTTTATTGCCGAACCTGGTTGACGCTTGATTTGTGACAATTTTAAATTTCCAGTTCCAACATAAGACGAAATTGCACCAGATTTTGCATCAATGTTTATTGCGCTGATTTCACAATCATTTGCAAGCGGTTTGCAAGACGATATTATTTTGTTCAATTCTAACTGTTCTTTTGGGTTTTGATAAGTGTGAATTTGATAGCCCAAAAGACCAATTTTTTTGGCTGATAAACCCAAAATTCTTTGACTTTCATCAATTGCCATTTGGCTATATGAATTTATCTTGCTTTCGTCCGATTTTGTTATGTTGAGGGTTATTGGCTTTTCTTTTTCTTCTTGAAGAGTTGAAGGGGAAATTGTCCCATAATTGCACAGATTTTCAAGCACAATATTCCTTTTTTTCTTGCAATTCTCGGCTCTTGTGATTGGATTAAATTTTGACGGAGCAGAAATCACTCCTGCAAGCATTGCACTTTCACTCGGAGTGAGATTTTTTGCACTTTTTGAAAAATAAAAGTTTGCAGCACTTTCAATGCCATAGCAGTTGTTTCCAAAATATATGCAGTTTAGATAACGTTCAAGAATTTCGTCTTTTGAAAGTTGTTTTTCCATTTGTTTGGTTAATGCAATTTCACGAAATTTTCGCGTTAATGTTTTTTCATTGGTCAGATGGGTGTTCTTGATTAGTTGTTGACTGATTGTTGAAGCACCTTGCATAAAACGAAAATTCTTCATATTTACAAGTGTTGCTTTGACCATGCGTTTGTAGTCAAGACCTTTGTGTTTGTAAAAATTTTTGTCTTCGGTCGCTACAAAACACTCATAAACATAGGGTGGCAAAGATGAAAGTTTGATTGATTTGTGATTGATTAAATTGTCTTCTTTTATCAAATTTTCTTTGTCGTCAAAAAGCGTTATGTTAAAACTTGAAACATCGAGTTTTGTTTTGTCAAAATGCGAGGTTGTTGAAAAATAGGCAAATACTGAAAAAAGAATAATTGTTGCAAGTGCAACACTTAGTCCAATTGAAATCAAACTCCACTTAACAAATTTCTTCACAACTTTATTATGCAAATATATTATATAATTATTTATATTTGATTGAAAATCCAAAATTTTTTTTGTATACTAGAGTGTTAAAGAGGTGGAATATGCTTTATCACATCGTGACTTTTGGGTGCCAAATGAATGTGCATGAATCTGAAAAACTTGCTGGCGTTCTCGAAAAACTCGGATACACAAACACTGATGACCCAAATGTTGCTGACGTCATTGTTTTTAATACTTGTGCGATCAGAGAAGGAGCGCAAGACCGTGCTTTTGGCAATATTGGAAATCTTAAGCAACGTAAGAAAGAAAACCCAAATCTTTTGATTTGCGTTTGCGGATGCATGACACAACAAAAAGAAGTTGCAGACAGAATTTTTGATGTCTTTAAGTTTGTTGACATCATATTTGGAACGCATGACATTGATAAGTTTGAAAACTTTATCAAAACCAAACTTCAAAACAAAAAAAGAATAAAAAGTCACATTGAAGAAAGCGAAATTTGGGAAGATTACCCAATCGCCAGAACAAGTGGTAAAAACGCTTGGGTCAACATCATGTATGGGTGCAACAACTTTTGCTCGTATTGCATTGTCCCTTATGTTCGAGGCCGTGAAAAAAGTCGCGACAAAGAAGAAATTTTGAAAGAAGTTAAAGCTCTTGTTCAAAGCAAAAAGTATGACACAATCACGCTTCTGGGACAAAATGTTAACTCTTATGGAAACGACAAAAATGACGGCTACCATTTCGCAGACTTGCTTATAGACATTTGCAAAATTCCAGGTGATTTTCATGTTGGATTCATGACATCGCACCCAAAAGACATTGACGAGAGGGTGATTGATGTTCTTGCCAACGAAAACAAAATGCTCAAAGAACTTCATCTGCCAGTACAGTCTGGAAACGACAGAATATTGAAACTCATGAACAGAAACTACACGATTGAAAAATATCTTGGGATAGTTAAAAATTTGCGTGCAAAAATTCCAAACATTAGACTCTCAACAGATATTATTGTTGGATTTCCAAGTGAAACTGAAGAAGAATTTATGGATAGTGTGCGACTTGTTGAACATGTTGGCTACGACCAAATATTTGCTTTTATGTATTCTCCAAGACCTCACACACGTGCAGCAGAGATGTCTGACCAAATTTCAGCAGAAGAAAAAAACAGAAGAGTAAACTACTTGTTAAATCTACAAAAGACCATTCAAAAAGGAAAAGGAACAAATGATATTTGATAAAGAAAAAGTCACTCCAATGATGCGACAATATATTGACACAAAAGAGCAATACAATGATTGCATCTTGTTTTATCGCCTTGGCGACTTTTACGAAATGTTTTTTGATGATGCAGAAGTCGCATCAAAAGTGCTTGATTTGACCTTGACAAAAAAAGCTTGCGGAAAGGACCTTTTTGCTCCAATGTGTGGAGTGCCATATCATGCTGCAGACATTTATATCGCAAAACTATTGCAAGAAGGTTTTAAGGTCGGCATATGTGAGCAAATGACTGAACCAAAAGCAGGGGAAATCGTCAAGCGTGATGTCATCAGAATTGTGACCCCAGGCACTGTTTATGAAGACGACATTTTGGACGCAAAAAAAAGTAATTATATTGCTTCAATTTATAAACACGAGAATTGCATTGGCGTTGCTTATGCTGATGTTTCAACTGGTGACTTATATGCAATTGAAATGACCGGCGAAAATTGTTCAACTGAACTTAATGACTTTTTGGTTCGAACTGTGCCTTCTGAAATTATTTGCAACACCGAAGCAAGAGAAGAAGTTATGTCATCTTTTGCTTACAAAATGAACAACATAAAAAAGCCTTATCAATATATTGATGCGGTTTATGAACTCAACAATGCACAACAAGTTTTGAAAGAACAATTTGGACAGACTTGCATTTCAATCTTTGAACTCAACAAAAAACCTTTTGCAATTTCTGCATGCGGAGCACTCATTCAATATCTTCGCGAAACACAAAAGAGCGGAATGAGCCATATTCGCACAATAAAACAAATCAGTAATGACGATTATATGACAATCGATATAACTTCGCGACGTAATCTTGAAATCGACCAAACTCTCAAAGACAGAAAAAAGGTTGGCTCAATTTTGTGGTTGCTCGACAACACCAATACTTCAATTGGTGCACGAATGTTCCGCTCATGGCTTGAACAACCTTTGAAAAACGAAAAGTTGATAAACCAAAGACTTGATGCGGTTGAAGAACTTGTTGACAACATTCACACTCGTGAAAAAATCATTCAATCACTTGGTGGAATTCGAGATATTGAAAGAATTTGTGGCAAAATTTCATTTGGCTCCCTCGGACCAAGAGATTGCTTGAACCTCAAAGCATCTTTGCAAAATATTCCGGCACTAAAAGATGCAATTGCACCTTGCAAATCAAAGAAACTTTTTTCAATTTATCAAAACATTGCAGATTTTTCTGATGTTGTTAACTATCTCGACAAATGCATCGACAACAATGCGCCTCTCGCTCAAAAAGATGGGCACTACATCAAAGAAGGATTTAATTCAAAACTTGACGAATACAGAAATGCAAGAAATCAAGGCAATGTGTGGCTCACAGAACTTGAACAAAGAGAAAAAGAAGCAACTGGCATCAAGAACCTCAAAATTGGATATAATCGTGTGTTCGGATACTACATTGAAGTCAACCGCTCACAATCTGATCTCGTGCCAATTCATTACATAAGAAAACAAACGATTTCAAACAACGAGCGTTATATCACTGAAGACCTCAAAAAGATTGAAGACAAAATTTTGGGAGCAGATGAAAAAGCACTCAAACTTGAAAGCGAAATCTTTGCCGAACTTCGTGATGCACTTCTCAAAATTGTTCCAGATTTGCAACTTCTTTCAAAACTTGTTGGTGAAATTGATTGCTTGTGTTCTCTTGCAACAGTTGCAGTCAAAAACAATTATGTAAAACCCAAAATCAGTTCAAAAATTGACCATATAAAAATTGTTGAAGGGCGTCATCCAGTTGTTGAAGCAATGACAAAGGATTCTGCTTTCATTCCAAACGACACATATCTTGATTCACATGACGACAAAATCATGATTATCACTGGACCAAACATGGCGGGAAAAAGCACATATATGCGACAAGTTGCAGTGCTCACATTCATGGCTCACATTGGCTCGTTTGTTCCAGCAAAAAGTGCCGAATTTTCCATTACTGACCGAATTTTCACAAGGGTTGGAGCAAGTGATGACTTGGCATTTGGACAAAGCACTTTTATGGTTGAAATGTCAGAAGTTGCTCATATTCTTGCGAATGCAACCAAAGACAGTTTGATTATATTGGACGAAATTGGCCGCGGAACTTCAACATTTGACGGCCTTGCAATTGCATGGGCAGTTGTTGAGTCTTTGGCAAAAGAATATCAGGCAAAAACTTTGTTTGCAACCCACTATCATGAACTTTCCGAACTTGAAGGAATGCTTGAAGGAGTCAAAAACTATCGCATTTCTGTCAAAGAGTATAACAATTCAATCATATTTCTTCGAAAGATTGTTCGCGGTGGCACAAACAAGAGTTTTGGAATTGAAGTTGCAGCACTTGCTGGCGTGAAAGAAAGCGTTATTTCGCGAGCAAAAGAAATTTCTCACAATCTTGAAGAATCTGACCTTAACAAAAACTTGTCTTTGAACGCAATCAATCAAACACAAAAAGAAAAGAAAGATAACTCGCAAAAAGTTGCAAAACAAATTTACGACATTGTCAAAGACCTCAAAGTTGAAGCCTTGACACCACTTGATGCTTTTGACGTGTTGTGTAATTTTGTGAAAATGACAAAGGAGAATTAAAAATGGCAAAAATCAATTTGCTTAGTCCAATGATTTTCAACCGAATTGCGGCAGGTGAGGTTGTTGAAAAACCTTGCTCGGTTGTTAAAGAGCTTGTTGAAAATTCAATCGACTCTGGCGCGACAAGCATATCGGTTTCTGTTGAGCGTGGCGGACTTGGAAAAATTGAAGTCACAGACAACGGTTCAGGAATTGAGTTTGACGACCTCAAAAATGCTCTTCTTGCTCACGCAACAAGCAAAATTTCAAAACTTGAAGACCTTAACAACATTGGCACTTTGGGTTTCCGCGGCGAAGCACTTTCAAGCATCGCATCAGTCAGCGAAATCGAGATTATCTCAAAAACCCCAGATTGTGAATTTGGCGGTAAAATAAAATGCCTTTTCGGGCACATGGAAGAACTCACTCAAATTGCAAGCATTAACGGAACAAGAATTTCAGTCAAAAATCTTTTCCATAATGTTCCTGCAAGGCTCAAATTTGTTCGAAAAGACAAAACAGAAGAGAATGATATAACAAACTATATGGCTAGACTGATTTTGGCGAATCCTCACATTTCTTTCTCATATGTCGCAGATGGAAAACAAGTTTACAAACACAAAGCATCAGACCTCAAAACAGCAATTTGCGACATTTATGGCGAAGAAATTGGAAAAGATTTGATTGAAGTGAATCAAACTCGTGGAAATATGACTTTGCATGGCTATATTTCAAGACCTGAAATTGCAAAAGCAAACAGAACATATCAAACACTTATAATAAACGGAAGATATGTCATCAACTACATGATTTCAAGCGCAATTTCCAATGTTTATGAAGACTATTTGATGAAAGGGAAATTTCCTTTGTATGTTCTTTGTTTGGACTTGCCAGTTGATGAAGTTGATGTAAATGTCCACCCAAACAAACTTGAAGTCAAATTTGAAAACTCTGGCGCAATATTTTCCTTATTTTCTGACGCTTGTTTTCATGCACTTCATGAAACCAATTTCACAACAACCCCAGTGTCACCAGTTGAAGAAGTTGCAACAGACAATTTCATCAAGTTCTCCGCACCAACTGTTGAACGCGTGACACTCGGTGTGAATGAAGGCGTAAGTTTTCAAAATGAAGAAAAACCAGATGAGAACATAACATTTAATAGTAAAACAAGTTTGCTTAGTGAAATCATTCTCAAACAAGTTCAAGGGGAAGACAAATCTCTTTATAAGCAAGATGAATTATTCCGAGTTGAAGAACCAACAAGAATCCTTTGCACACTTTTTGACACATACATCTTGCTTCAAAAAGGTGATGACATATTTCTTGTTGACCAACACGCAGCTCATGAAAGGCTTAACTATGACAATCTCAAACAAAGACTCGAAACAATGACAAACATCTCTCAAAGCCTTGTTTTGCCAGTGATTATCAATGTCAACAACCAAGAAGACAATTTTTTGCAAGAAAACCAAAAAGTGTTTGAGCAAATCGGTTTTAAAATTGAAGAATATGGCAAATGTTGTTATCGAGTGTTTGAAATTCCTTTTGTTCTTGCTGGAAAAGATATAAACGAATATTTCCAAGACGTTTTCAAAAACTTAAATACTTTTGTTAACAAACCTTTGGATTTCATCAAAGATGACCTATGCCAAAAAGCATGCAAAAGTTCGGTTAAAGCAGGAAATAAGCTTTCAAACGAAGAAATAAAGATTTTAATTGATTCGCTTGCCACAAACAAATCAACTTTGCTTTGTCCGCATGGCAGACCAATCATCGTCAAACTCACTCGAACAGACATTGAAAAATGGTTTAAAAGGATTGTGTGATGAGCAAAACAATTTGCATTGTTGGACCAACCGCAAGCGGAAAAACTGCAATTTCGATTGAAATTGCAAAGTGTTTTGATGGAGAAATTATATCCGGCGACTCAATTCAAGTTTATCAAGAACTCAATATTGGAAGCGCAAAAATAACAAAAGAAGAAATGGACGGAGTTGTTCATCACTTGATTGACATAAAATCATGCTTTGATGGTTTTTCGGCTGGCGAATTTTCTGAACTTACAAAACAAAAAATCGAGGAAATTTCAAAACGTGGCAAAACTCCAATTATTGTTGGCGGAACTGGACTTTTTATAAAAGGACTGATTGAGGGATATGACTATTCGTCATGCCCAAGAAATGAAGAATTTCGCCAAGATTGCAAAAAAATTATTGATAATCAGGGTCTTTCGAGTTTATATCAAGAATTGCAAGCCCTCAATCCACGCCGTGCCGAACAAATTTCAGAAAATGACCAAAAAAGAATTATTCGTGCACTTGAAATTGAAAAATTTTCAAACACTTCGCCACAAAAAAACTCGGACATAAATAATTTTGTTGTAATAGGACTCACAACAAGTCGTGAAAAGCTTTATGAAAGAATAAATGAACGCGTTGACCAAATGGTTGAGCTTGGACTTGTTGAAGAAGTGAAGAAGCTTTTTGAAAAAGGGTTAAGTGAAGAGCACCAAAGCATGAAAGGAATCGGATATAAAGAATTATTTCCATATTTCCGAAGCGAAAGTTCACTTGAAGAATGTTTGAATCTCATCAAGCAACATTCAAGAAATTTTGCAAAAAGACAAATGACTTGGTTTCGTTCAATGCCATACATCAAGTGGTTTGAAAATAATCAAATTGAAGAAATCAAAAATTATATCAGGAGCAAGTTATGATTACTATTGAAGAATGTGAAAAATCATTGGAGAAACAATTTAAAAGAATTGACGACATTGCTTTTTACAATGCCAACAAAGTGTTGCGTGCTTTTCAAGAGCATCACATTTCAACGCAACATTTTCAAGCAACATCAGGATATGGATATGACGACATTGGAAGGGACAATCTTGGCAAAGTTTTTGCATCCGCTTTTGGGGCAGAAAAGGCGATTGTAAGCCCGCTTGTCACATGTGGCTCACATGCTTTGGGTATTGCACTTTTTGCACTACTTCGACCAAATGATTTGCTTTTGTCTCTTTCTTCTTCGCCTTATGACACACTTATTGAAACAATAAAAAGTGTTGACGAAAAGAATCTTGGAACACTTGAAGATTTTGGGATTAAATATAACCAAATCGAACTCAAAGACGGTCAATTTGATTTTGAAAAAATTGAGAACGAATGCAAAAGCAAACAACCAAAAGTTGCGTTTATTCAACGCTCCCGCGGATACTCGTCACGAAGTGCACTCTCATGCGAAGAAATAAAAAAGGTTTGCCAAATCGTCAAGCAAGCAAGTCCAAAAACAATAATTTTTGTTGATAACTGCTATGGCGAATTCCTTGAAAAAAATGAGCCATGCGAGGTTGGAGCAGACCTCATTGTTGGGTCGCTCATAAAAAATCCTGGTGGCGGACTTGCTCCAAGTGGGGCATATTTCGCAGGACGAGAAGACGTCATCAAAATGGTCGCCGCTCGAATAACAACACCGTCACTTCTTGGTGAGGTTGGTTCATATGCCTATGGTTATAGACTTTTTTATCAAGGTTTCTTCATGGCACCAAGCGTTGTTGCAAATGCAGTTAAAGGCGCATATCTGATTGGAGAAGTCATGAACAAGTTGGGATATCCATGTTTCCCAAAATCTCAAGACTGCACATATGACATCATAAAAAGCATATATTTTAACACATCTGATGAACTCGTTCGATTTGTTCAATTAATTCAAAAATTTTCGCCGATTGATTCATTTGTTTTGCCTTTGCCTTGGGATATGCCGGGTTATACCAGTCAAGTTATCATGGCGGCAGGCACATTTGTTTCTGGAGCATCAATTGAACTTTCATGCGACAGTCCAATAAAAGCGCCATACATTGCTTATTTTCAAGGCGCTTTGACATATGAACACGCAAAAATTGTTGCTCAAAATTTAATTAATGAATTTTCAAAAAATTAAAATTTTCTCACCAGCCCAACAACAACTCCCAAAACTTGAATATCAGGGGATATGATTGGTTGATATAGAGGATTTTCAGGCTGCAATCGTATGCAGTCTTTTTCTTTATAAAATGTCTTAACGGTTGCACCATCTTCAACCATAGCGACGACAATTTGTCCATTTTCCGCGTCTTGACTCTGTTTGACAACAACATAATCTCCGTCAAGAATGGAAGCATCAATCATGCTGTCGCCTTGAACTTTGAGCATAAACATATTTTCGAAGTTGAAAAGATTTTTCGAAAACATGAAATTATCAATCTTGTTTTCTTCTGCAAAAATTGGAATTCCCGCGGCGACTTTGCCAACAAGTCCAACAGATTTCATGTTTGGTGGTGTGATGTTTTGTTTTGCCTTGTCTGTGAGTTCAATAGAACGATTTTTGTTAAACGAGCGCTTGATATACCCACGCTCTTCCAAAATATTCAGATAATAGTTGATTGTTGAGGTTGATGTCACGCCTATATTTGCACACATCTCTCGAATTGATGGAACAATGCCTTGTTCAGATACTGCACAAGTTATGTAATCCATAAGTTTGTTCAAATTATCTTCAATCTTTTTCATAATTTTCCTCGTTGTAGGAATGTTATCACATACAATAAAAAATGTCAAACATATGTTTGACATTTATCGAAGTTTTACAACATTGGCAACATCTCGTCTTATATCCTCACTGATTGCAGCGTAGTGTTTTTTTGTTGTGTTGACATCTTTGTGTCCAAGAACATCGGCAACAATATATATATCTTTGGTTTCTCGATACAAATTTGTGCCATATGTGCTACGCAGTTTGTGAGGGGATATCTTTTTTAGAGGGGAGACGATTTTTGCGTATTTTTTTACCATATTTTCAACAGCCCGAACTGTTATTCGTTTGTTTTGGAGTGATAAAAATAGGGCATTTTCATTGGGGTCAATTGCCTTATTGTTTTCCTTTTCTTCCAAATAGGTAAGCAGGGCATTTTTTATTTCATCAGAAAAATAGAGCACAACTCGGCTTCCACCTTTTCTTGTGATTGTGAAAGCATTGTTTTTGAAATCAACATCTTCATTATTAATTCCAACACATTCGCTCACACGAATTCCAGTTCCAAGCATCAATGAAAGCATGGCAACATCGCGTTTTTTTGTATGTTTGTTGAACCCTTGCTGTTGCTTTGTGAGAAGGTCAGGATTTTCTGCAAGATTGATGATTTTTGCAACTTCATCAGTTTCAAGTCTAACAATCTCTTTTGAACGAATTTTGGGAGTCTTGACAAGACTTGCCACATTTGATGAGAGCAGGTCATTTGCATAAAGATATTTGAAGAACGCACGCACAGCAGAAAGTTTTCGTGCTTTTGCAGTGTCAGAATTTGTCCTTATTTCGCCATTTTTTTCATAACCACTCAAAAAACTGAGATATCTTTCTATGTCTTTGGTTTTTAGCGTGTCCAAATCCTGAGTTGTGATTTTCTTTTTGTCTTTTATAAACACTCGGCCCGCAAGATAATCAAAAAAAATGTTTAAATCTGTGAGATAATTAAGTCTTGTGAGGGTAGTTGTGCTCGACTCAACAGAAACAAAATAATCTTCCACAAAAAACGGAAGTTCATTCTTTTGTTTTTCAAATTTTTCTCGAAGGATTATATCTTGCTGAATTCGATAATTTGTTTTTGCCATGATTTTATGATAGCACAACTATTCGCAAAATGCAAATAAATGCAATATACATTATTTTGATTGTTAAATGTTTTTTAACATACAATATGTTGTGGTGTATTAAATATTTTTTTATATTTGACATTAAGAATTGACAATTTCTCTTCATACTTATATACTTTGAATAAACATAAAAGGAAGATAAAAACATGATTTCACTTGAATTTTTAAGAAACAATCCAGATGTTGTCAAAGAAAACATCAAAAAGAAATTTCAATTTCACAAGGTTGAACTTGTCGACAAAGCAATTGAACTCGACAAGCAAATCCGTGCATACAAACAAGAAGGCGACAGTCTTCGGGCATCAAGAAATTCTTTGAGCAGTCAAATTGGGCTTTTGATGAGAGAAAAGAAAATTGATGAGGCAAATCAAATCAAACAACAAGTTGTTGAAAACAACAAGCGCGTTGACGAGATTGAAAAACTTGAAGAAGAACTTTCAAGCGAGCTTAATTCAATCATGATGACAATCCCAAATATCATTGCTGACGACGTTCCAATCGGAAAAGACGATTCAGAAAACGTTGAAGAACAAAGATTTTTGGAGCCTGTTGTTCCAAATTATGAAATCCCATATCATGCAGATATTATTGAGGCATTGAATGGCTCTGATTTTGAAGCAGCACGAAGAACATCAGGAACAGGATTCTATTATTTGTGTGGAGATATTGCTCGTTTGCATTCTGCAATTTTGTCATATGCAAGAGATTTTATGATAAACAAAGGTTTCACATACTGCATTCCACCATTTATGATTCACGGCAATGTTGTTCAAGGTGTTATGAGTTTTGATGAAATGCAAAACATGATGTATAAAATTGAAGGCGAAGACCTATATTTGATTGGAACAAGTGAACACTCAATGATTGGTCGATTTCTAAACACAATTATTCCTGAAGAAAAATTGCCACTTTGTCTCACGTCGTATAGCCCTTGTTTTAGAAAAGAAATTGGTGCTCATGGAATTGAAGAAAGGGGAATTTATCGCGTTCATCAATTTGAAAAACAAGAAATGATTGTTATCTGCAAACCAGAAGAAAGTGAAGATTGGTATAAGAAAATGTGGAATTATTCTGTTGAGCTTTTCACATCAATGGAAATTCCTGTGCGAACTTTGGTTTGTTGCAGTGGCGATCTTGCCGACCTTAAATATAGAAGTCTTGATGTTGAAGCTTGGAGTCCACGTCAAAAGAAGTATTTTGAAGTTTGCTCATGCAGCAATTTGACTGATGCACAAGCAAGAAGACTCAAAATTCGCTACAAATCAAAAGAGGGATCAAATCAGCTTGTTCACACACTCAACAACACCGTTGTTGCACCCCCAAGAATGCTTATTGCCTTCCTTGAAAACCACTATCAAGAAGATGGAACAATTACAATTCCAGAAGTTTTGCAACCTTATATGGGCGGAATAAAAGTAATCAAAAAGGGCATTTAATGAAGAAAATCGACACATCATCCGTTTTGGAATTCTCAAAAGCTCAAGATGTCACACAAATTGCGGCATCTTATTCCGTTTTGACGGATATTTTGACTGATTCAATGCAACAGATTTCAGCCACAAATATGTCGATCATTCCTCTCGATAGCATTGAAATTAACCCCATCAATAGTTTTTCAAACGCGTCAAACACACAAGTTTCAGAACTTGATATGATGATTTCAATCAACTCACCACAACTTGAATTAAATTCTTATAAATTGGTTTTGTCAAAATGGCAAAAATTTAATAAAAATTTGAAAGATGCCTGGGCAAATCGCAATTCAAAAAAGAAAAAAAAGACGAAAAAAAGAACTGTTCAACAGTCAGCAAAACATCAATATTATGATGATTTGCCATACAACATTATGAGACTCAAAAATGATTTATTTGATGAAATCGTTCGCCATATGAGCAATCTTTCAATCATATATAATCAACCATACAAGATAAAAGTCGTCGCCAATCAAGAGCTTGGCATAACTTTTAACATTTATGTTGGCATAAAGGTTGGCGAAACAACAAAAATTTGGAATCCAGCGCTCAATGATTTTGATGTTTACAATCTAAAAAATCTGCAAAATGAGGTGAGTGAAAAAACAAAAAAATTAGGTTCAAATTTCCTTGATGTTTTCAGAATTTTCAATAATTTATATTTTTATATAAACAAAAAACAGCCACCAATTGGACTGATTGAATCTGTTATGTTTTCGCTTCCTGAAAATTTGTTCAGTGGAACGATTGATGATTGTTTTTGTTCAATAATTAATTATCTCAACAACATCAAAGCTGTCACAATGTTTAACAATGCAAAAATTGAAAGTTATGTTTTGGGGAAAAATCTTCAGATACAGACAAAAACTCTCATTATTGGATTTATAAAATCAATTTGCAAAGTCCTAAATTAAATCGCAGAAAACTTGCGATTTTTATTTTTTAATTTTTACTTATGTCGTTAATTGAATAACAAATATATGTCGTTAATTGAATAACAAATAAGTGACAATAACAAAATTCAAATCAACAACTTAAATTTTGATTTACGCAATATTGAGAGAATTTAAAAAAATTAAATTTAATCACGAAACTAAACTTTGTATACATAAACCCAAGTTCAAATTTTATAAATAAAAATTATCAGATTTAACAAAACCCACTTCTCATTTCTAGTTTTTAGCCCAAACTATTCGCAAAACCTGTGTTTTGCGAATAGTTTCAAGAATTCAAAACTCACAAAAAATTGTCTACACCCTTTTGTTTATACGGATTAGAGCATAAAATCAAAAAATTTCTTGCAACTTTCAAAATCGTCATGTGTAAAACATCATCTTTTTTTCTCCACTCACCTTTTTGCAATTTCAAAA
>URYH01000008.1 GCA_900552105.1 uncultured Eubacteriales bacterium
AATATTTTTTAATTATTTTTTCGATTTCAAAAAAGTTTTTTGAATCATGTCTTTGATTTCTTGAATTATATAAGAAATTTTTTGTTCAACCCAAAATTTTGGCGGCAAAGTGTGATGCCGAAGTGCTTTTTGTGAACTGAAACATGGTTAAAAGTGTCGAGTTTTGGCAAAAAATTGTTTATATTTGTTTGATTATTTTTTTAATTGAGTGTTATATTATTATTAATTATACATAATAGGGGAAAACATATGAAAAAATTGAAAACCTTTTTTGCGTGTCTAATTTTGCTTTGCTCATGCGTGATTTTTGCTTCATGTCAGAGCGGAGTTCAAAAAGTCGAGTTTGGCGAAACCTCGCCGGTTGTTATGGAAGTTGGAGAAACTTATGAGCCAAATATTTTTGTATCTCCGTCAAAATTTGAGGGGAAGATTGAGTTGTCGTCGAGCAACCCAAAGATTGTTGTTGTACCCCCAGACAACAAACTTGTTGCTGTTGGAATTGGAACAGCTCAAATTGAGGCAAGAGTTGGCGACAAATCTGCAAACCTTGTTGTTGAGGTTGTTGAAAAAAGACAGAAACTTGAAACCCCTGTTGGCTTTCACTATGAAGCAGCAACCAATAGGCTTGTTTGGTCTCCAACGAGCAATGCAAGTTCATACGATGTTGAAGTTAACGGCGAGATTGTTGCAAAAAATTTGACGACAAACTTCTATGAAATCACTTCTTCTCAAAATGTTCAAAAGGTTAGAATCAAAGCGAACGGAATAAACCGTTATTCAGATTCAGATTTTACACAATTTTATCAATTCAAAAACCTTGAAAGCCCAACCAATTTGGTTTTCGACAAACAAACACAAACTCTTTCGTGGAGTTATCCAACAAATTCTGCAAAATTCAAAGTTTGCATAAACAAAGTGCTCATGGACGTTGCAAGTCAAAAGTCTTTTGTTCTTAATCTTGTTGAAGCAGGAACTTATGATATATCTGTTGTCGCAGTTGCTGAAAGTCAAAGCGAAAACGGAGTTCTCTTATTTGATTCACTTCGTTCAGAAAGCCTTGAAATTGTTCGTCTTGGTGGCGTTGACAAAGACAGCATTGTTTGGAACGCATCAGAAAACTTGCTCACTTGGGGAGAAGTTGAAAATGCGAAATATAAAATCGTTATTGACAACAACGCACCGATCCTTGCAGAAAAAAACAACTTGAGAATAACAAACCTTGAAAAAGGTATTCATGAAATTAAAATCACACCTGTTTCAGACGAAAATCTCGTTCTTGACGCAAATGATGTTGCAACAAGCAATGTTGCAATAACAAAACAACTTTCAACACCTGAAATTGTGGGATTTGATGCAGACACAAACAAACTCACACTCACAAATGTTGGAGAGGCGCAAACTTTCAAAATTTTGAGCGGTGGCGTGGCGATCTATGATGGCCCAGCAGAAATTGTTGGCGGCAATGCACTCATCACTCTTCCAGTTGGTTGTTTTGACCAAGCGGGAGAATATAGACTTGCGGCAATATCAACTGAGGATGCAGCGAGATTTTATACTGAATCAAATTTGAGTGAAACATACATTATTACAAGACTTTCCGCACCAACTTATCTCAATATTGAAAACGGAACAACTTTTGCCTTTGCAACACTTCCTCAAGCAACATTCGGCTACACAATTTTTGTTGCAGGCGCAGAACAAGAACTGAGTGAACCAAAATATGAATTATATAATCTTGTTCCTGGCAGATATGAAGTCAAAGTTAAATATCTTGGAAACAAAAATACAATTTTGGAAAGTGCATATTCGTCAATCACTGTTGAAAAACTCAGCACACCAGTCCTTGAATTCGACAAATCAACCATGTGGCTTTCAATCAACAAAGATTCAACCGTCATGTCTGGCTATGACATCACAATCAATGGTTCTCTCCACAAAAATGTTTGGCCATATCCAGGCAACGAACATGACAATCAATTTTCACTTGATGGTCTTCTTGCGGTTGGACAAAATCAGATAACCGTCCAAACTTTGCCACAAAACAATGAAATTTTGAGCAATGTTGCAACAATTGATATCTATAAACTTGAAGAAATTGCAAACATTGAACACGAAACAAAAGACGATGTTTCCTATATAAAATTTGACACCAATCCAAATTACACAAATTATGTTGTCAAGCTCAATTCTTTGACAAATCTTGATCACACGGTTTCAAGTGACGGTGGCAAAACAATTCTCAAACTCAAAGATGCAACATCTGCAATTTTTGAAAATGCAGGCAAATATACTCTCACAGTTGAAGCTCATTCGACAGACAAAAACATCATCAATGCTCCAATCGAACAAATTCAAATTGAAAAACTTGCCGAACCTTTGGGGCTTGCGTTTGAATTTCCAAACAAACTTTATTGGAATAGATTTGTTGAACTTGACAACAATTTTGAACTTCTTGTCACAAAAGACGGAGCAACCATTCACTCTCAAACAACAACAGAAAATGAGTTGTCACTTTCAGACCTTGCCCTTGGCACTTTGAAAGCAAAAGTAAAACTCTTGGGCAACGGCAAAGATGTTTTGGATTCAAACTATTGTGCAGAAATTGAATTTGCACATGAAAAACTTTCAAAACCTCAAAATGTTGAGTATTCTGACGACTTGATTATTTGGAGCGAGGTTGTTGGAGCGGATTGTTATGAAATTTCAATTGGTTCTCAAAAATTTGAGAGCGAAAGCAATTCGTTTGTCACATCCGACCTTTCTGTTGGACAATATCACGCAACAATCAAAGCACTTTGCAGAAAAGATGCAACAATCACAAGCGATTATGCAGAACTTCCTTTCACAATCACAAGAAAACTCGCAAGTCCAACAAATCTGCAATTCGATAAAGCAACAAGAACTTTGACATTTGGCGGAGTTGCCACAGCAACAAATGGTGCACCTGCAACTGCATCAAAATATATGGTTTATATCAATGGAAGCCCAGCATCTGCTGAATACACCAACAAAACATCATTCATATTCAATTCCGATGCATTCCTCAATGCGGGAACATACGCGATTGAAGTTCAAGCATTTGGCGAAGGCATCTATACTGAATTGAGTGAAAAATCTGATCCGCTCACGCTTGAAAAACTTGCTGCTCCAACAGCAATCAAGATTGAAGGGGAGCATGTTGATTGTTTGTTTAATTCCGAGATTGTGGATCATGTTGAAATTTTAACAAACGGCACTGAGAACAAAGATCTTTCAAAGCTTTCAGGTGAAATTAATATAAAAGCAAGATACATTGGCAAGACGAATGAACTTATCGATAGCGAATACTACGAAACAACAATATATCGCCTTGGAAAAATTTCAGATTTCATGCTAAAAAATGATGCAATAACATGGAGTCCTGTTGGAAATGCTTCGGGTTATGTGCTTTCAATAAAACCAGAAAACGAAAACCTCGAAAAATTTTATCTTGGCAGTGATGTGTCTTCATTTTCTTATGAATTCCGCTATGAAGGTTCATACACCATTGAGATTTATGCACAAGGCGGAGAGGTTGACGGAAAACAATATCTTGATTCCGCTCATGAAACGCTTGTTGTCACAAAAAACATCGCACCAACAAATGTTCAACTTGTTGAGAACCCCGAAACTGGCATCATAACCATCACCTATGATTACGATAATGAAGAAAACTGTGCAAGCAAATACGGAATTTATGTTGACGGCGTATTGCTTGGTGAATCTGCAACAAAACAGTTTCAATGTGAAAGTGTTGTTTTCTCGACTGTAAAAATTTACGAAGTTCAAGTCAAAGCTGTTGGAAATAACACAAACAATTTTGTTTCTTCCGCACTTTCGTCCGGTTTTATAACCGAAAGATTGTTGTCGCCGCTTGATGATTCAAATTATCGTGGACTTGATGGATATAACTTCACTTTCTTCTGGGAAAATGTAAACACCAACACTGCATATCAAGTTTTCATCAAACAATATATCAACAACGAAGAGGTCGCTGAAATTAAATCAGCGTATATTGAAGCATCTAACTCCGGTATGTTATATGTAAGCTTTTATGACGAAATGCAAACAAATCAATATGTAGAAGGAGAAGTTAGAATATATTGCTACGCCATTGGAGATAATTCAAGATATCTTGGAACATCAAAGACCGTGTGTTTGCCATTTAATTTTTCTCCACAACCAATTGTTTCTCATGATGCTGATAATTTGTTGTTAAAAAGAGCGAATGAACAATATGCAGTTTCTGTCGAGTATTTTATAACCAATGAAAATGGAGTAGAAAGTGAACACATAAGCACTGGCTATCAAATGATTGATTCCATTAATGTCAATGAGGTTCTTAATGACCCGGAATTTGCTTCAGGAGAAATCACATTTATCATAAGACAATGGAAAGGTGGCGGAGAAATGCCTTCTGCACCTCTCACATACAAAGTAAAAAGATTTAAGGATACAACTTCTTGTGAATTCCTTAGAGATGAAACTGATTCAGACATAATTTATTTGAAATGGGCACCAGTCGATGGAGCAAGTGGATATTTGGTCGCGATTGGAGATGACTATGGCGAAATGAAAATAATATATAATGGTGTTGATTGCCAATTTGCACTTCCAATTTCAGAGATGTTTGATTCACGTAATTATTTCTACATCCAAACATTGGGGAGCCCAGAAACAGGATTTTCTTCCGTTGGACGTGCAAAAGCATCAAAAATAAAACTTGTTGCAAGCCACTTAAATTTTAGAAATGAAAATGGTGTTATTACGTGGAGCGATGGACAGATAGGAAACATTCGCTCATTCAGTTCGGGATTTAAATTGGTGGTTATCGATGAAAAAGGAAGCACAACCTATTCTCTTGACAACAACACCTACAAACATTTATTGACTGGTCATTCGGGACAGCTCACCTTGAAATTAAAACGCATTGGAAATTTGATTGCTGGCATTGACTCAGATTATGCAGAACTAAATCTTGTCAAACTTCCAAAACCGACAAATATCAGAGTTGTTGAAGGTGAAATTAAATGGGATCACTCTTTCACACTTGGAGAAGGTCAAAACCTCAACTTTGTTTACAACATTGACAATCAAGAATTTGATGCAACACCTGATGGAATTGCTCAACTGACTTCGGTTCTTCTTGCAAACAAGGAGTATAAGGCAACTGTTCAAGCAAAAAATCCAGAACTGTTCTTGTCAAGTGACCCTAGTGATGAAATTTCAATAAAAATTCTTGAAAACCCAAACACTGATGATAATACAACATATATTTCAACGAACATCGACAAAACAATCAGTTCGTTCAACTGGGCAAGCACTGTGGGTGCATCAAAGTATGAAGTTGAAGTTGCTGGAGAAACAATGTCAAGCCCACTTCTTCAAAAGACAACTGACACAAAATGGAAAATTCCAAGTCTTGATGCGGGAGCGTATTCAATTCGAGTTAGACGCATTGGGGGAACTGGGTTGGTTGATGGAGTTGGATATTTATCTTCGGGTTTTTCAACAGCAATCGCTTTTAATGTTCTCGCTGCGCCAGAAGTTTCTGTGTCAAACGGTGAACTCACATGGCTTTCTCAAGACGGAGCAAACAATTATTACATTTATGTTGGTGACGGACATAAGGTTTGTGGGAATGTGACATATTGGACATTTGTTGACGAATATAAAGATTTCACAAAAGAGACAAACATCAATCTGTTTATGCAAGCAATCGGCGATGGGGTAAACTTTTTGGCGAGTGCAAAAACAAGCGAAATCAAAGTTGTCAAACCTCGTCCTCCACAAATGCTTGTTGCAAAAGACGGTGCGCTTTGTTGGAACGATCTTGGCGGCTACACCTATTTTGAAGACACAGAAAACAAAAAAATCTATCTTGACTTTTTGCAAAACGACACAACATATGAGAGTTTTGAAATTGATGTCGACCTTCTCAGAAATGGTTGGCCACTTGATGACAACTATTTGCAAAAACTCACGACCAATCTTCCAGCGGGCAACTATTCTCTCAAAATCAAACAAATTGGCGACAGCAAAAAAGTTATAACAAGTGAATATTCAGATCAGACTCTTGACATTGTTGTTGCACCAACCCCAACAAATGTATTTATCAACGAACACAAGTTGCAATGGGAAGGCGTGACACTTGATAATTACAGTGACACAAACGAAATTGTTTATGTTGTTTATGTTTTTGACAACGTTGCAAATGATTGGGTTAAACTTGCTGAAACAAATGCGACTTTCCTTGATGTTGAAAACACCAATGGACTTTTGAAACCTCAACACACATCACTTGCAGTTTCTGTCAAAGGAAACACAACAGCCGAAGGCATGCAGAATTATGTGACAGGAAACATGTCAGAAAAAGTTGACATCATTGTTCTTGGTTCAACAAGCGACATCCAAACAGTTGAAGGAAACCTCACTTGGGGGATTGTTGCAAATGCCGTAAACTATCGCATCAAGTCGGAAACAAACAACATGGTTGTTGAGGGTGGAGTTCAAGCTTCTTATCTTCAAGGCTTTGACTCAGGTGTTCACAACATCAAAATCAGAGCACTTGGAAACGGCACATCAAAATTTGGCAGCTGCATCATCAATGGTGTTTGGGGTGAAAGCTCAACATTCACAAAACTTGAAACACCTGTTGTTTCAACAATAACAAGCGATGACAACAAGACAGAATGGGGTTCATTCCGTTGGGAGGCAAATAACAAGGCAGCGGGTTATAATATTTATGTGAACAACAATCTATACAATCACATTGAAGGAAATATTTACGAAAGTGATTATCCGGGGAGTGACGTAAATGTCTATGCTTTCCAAGCAAAAGGGAATAGTGTCATTCCGAGCGAGGGTAATCCAGCATACATTTCTTCCAATCCATCAAACGGACTTGCTTGTGTTCGCATGGCAAAAATCACAGGCGTGAGAGTTGTTGATGGAAAACTCTATTGGTTGCCTTCAACCCGTGCAGCAACAATAAAATACTACTTTGTTGAGTTCTATCAAGCAGGCGAAAGAATTGCACGTGTTCCAGTTGTTGTCAACGACAAAGATCTTGTCAAAGTCAATGAAGTTTCAATGGTTGAATTTGACGTTGCAGGATTTGTGGAAAAAGGCACATACACTGTTCTTGTGAGAGAAGTGCTCAACAGCGACACATACATTGCAGGAGTTGAATCAGATCCAATTGAAATTTCAAAACTTGAAGCTCCTGGTGAAGTTCGTCTTGACAACGGAATTTTGACTTGGAACAATGTTGAAGATGCAACGGGATATATTCTTCGAATTGTTTCCGACACCAACACAATGGAATTTGTTGAAGGATTTAGTTTTGATGCTGACAGCAATTCATGGCGCTGGGTTTCAGAACTCGAAACAGGAATTTATCGCGTGTCACTCAGAGCGGTTTCGACTGATGAAAACAAACTTCGTTCTTCATGGACAACAAAGAATGGTGAACTAAAAAAAGATGAGGCAAGTGATTGGCAAGTTCGTCAAATTCCAAAAATCGCACTTCAACACATCACAGTTAATAATGATGGAGAAATCACTTGGACAATCTCAGAATCTTCATCAGCAAACATTCCAGTGAACAAAGCATACATCATTTGGAGAAAAGGTGAAGAGACCTATGACAACACTCCAGTTCTTGAACCAAAATATAAGGCAGATGAAAACCTTTTGGGAATTGCGATTAGAACAATTCCACTTGAAGGAAATGAATTTGACTACTTTGCTTCTGTGTTCAGTGAAATCAAAGATGTTGAGAAACCTGAACCTCCAAAAGATTTGACATACGACGAAACAAGACAAATCTTCACATGGGCATCAGCTGGCACAAGCGATGCGACCTACATTGTCTTTTACTCAATTGATGGAGGACCTGAACAAGAACTTGATGTGGAGGATGTGAACAAATTTGTGCCAACCAAACCAGGGAATTATAAAGTTTCTGTCAAAGTAAAAAAATCCAACACAGAAATCGGAACAAGTGTGAAGAGTGAAGAAGTTGAAGGTGTATTCAATTTGTTTAGTGAGGGAGACGGAACAGCAAGCACACCATTCCTCGTCAATTCAACAAACTTTGAGAACATGATGTATCGACCAGAAGCACATTTCAAACTAAACGAAAATATTGTTCGCAGAAATTGTGCTCCACTTGGGGCAAATGCAAAATCTCCAACTCAATTCTTAGGCAAACTTGACGGAAACAACAAAACAATCACAGTTTGCTTTGAGGAAAACCAAAAATCAATTTGGACTGGAATTTTTGCCGAACTTGGCAATGGTGCTCAAGTAAAAAATCTCAACATTATTGTTGATGGGAATTTTAATTTGGATATGGCTTCTTCAACAGCAATTCACGCCGGCGTCATCGCGGGTTGTGTAAATGGTTCGGAAGCAATTATTGAAAATTGTAAAGTTTCAGGAACAACAACAATAATCAGAAACCGCAACAAAGAAACAAGATTTGGGACATTTGTTGGATTGTTGAAAGCTGGAACAATAAAATCCTGCACAAGCGAACTGAATATCACAACTCAAATAAACGACTTTAGCAAAGTCGGCGGAATTGTTGGAATGGTTGGCTCAGATTCAGCAACAAATGCAGTCGTTGATGCTTGCAAAAATTATGGCACGATTCGTGGTGCGAACACAATTGGCGGAATTGCTGCATACAACTATGGCACGATAAAAAATTCAACAAACTCCGGAGATATCCAGTCAGAAGCAATATCATATATGTCCGGGGGGTATGAAGTGTCTTGTCCTTCGATTGCAGGTGGAATTGTTGGAGAAAACTTTGGAACAAAAACAAGCGATGAAGTCGTTGGCGGAATTGTTAAAAATTGTGAAAACACAGGACTTATTACTGCTGCGAACACAAGTGGCTCACAAACCCCAAATAGCTATGCCGGCGGAATTGTTGGAGAAACAACTCACGGACTCATTGATGAAAACAGAAGCCGTGGAGAAGTCGATATTGACACAAACAACCCTTCTTCAACAAAAGCTGCACAAGCAATTGTGGGAGATTTCAAAAGTTATTCAGAAACTTCAACGAACTACAAAGCATCAAACCTTTCACAAATTGTTCCAACTGGAATGAATATGACAATCATAGATTTATGAGATTAGCAGCACCTTTGGGTGCTGCTGTCGACAAATTGTGCAAAATTCAATGCATTTAAAATTGCAGACTATTTACAATGTTTTGAGCATAGGATATAATTATAAAATGAAAAAAATTCACCGTTTGGCACTTGTTTTGATAATTTTGTGCTGCACATTCTTGTTTTGTGGATGTGCAACGGTTTCTTATTCTGTGATTGAAACCGAAAATGGCGGAGTCGGGCAAGTTGTTGATATTGAACTTGATGAAAAACAACTTGGCAGCGCTGGTGCAACTGCGTCTCAAATCACAAAAATGAAAAGCGACATAGCAACAATAATGAGGGACAAGCAAACCGAAATCATGAACAACTATTTGCAAAAAGTTCAAAATGATAAAAGTTTGACAAGCGCACAGCGTCAAATGCTCGCAGAAGGTGTTGACACTGATGTCAAAGTTGCAGACTCGACTGTTTCAGCAAGTTTTGTTTTTGTCAACACTGCAACATACTACTATTTTTATGATATTGACACTTCTGACGGCGATGAGCAAGTTGTTGAAAAAAAAGAAAGTTTGTTTTACTCACGATACATTCAAACAACTCAAACAATTTTTTCTAATCAAGAACTAATCAATTCATACACAAAAATTGCTAATGAATATATCGAAAGTCTACATCTCTCAAATCCCTTAAAAATTCAAACACCGCAATATTCCTATTCCTACAAAACCACAAACACAAGATTAAAAAGTGATGCCGATCAAAAAACGGCAGAGAATGGCGCGGTCACACACACATGGTTTATGTCAAGTGACCAAACTCAACGCGAGATACATTTCTACACGGTTCAACCTCGCCGCGTGGTATGGTATTCATTTGCTCTTGGTGGAGCGATTGTGCTGGTTGGAGCGTTGTTCGTGGTGAACTATTTCAAATCAAAAAAAGCAAAGCGTGATGAGGTTGAAGTCATCGAACCTTAAAATGAAGAAGACATACTCATATGCTATGTCTTCTTTATTTTTAGAACTCAAAAAAAGCAAATTAATTAAACATTGTGGAAAAAGTTTTTGAAAACCCATAACAAAAAGACGATTTAATCGTCTTTTTTTGTTTATTAATTTAAAATAATCCCGAAATTTGTTCGTTTTCGTCAATTTTCATGTTGAGTGCAGCGGGGGATTTGCCGAGAGCGGGCATGAGCATCATGTCGCCAAGAAGTGCAACCAAGAATCCCGCACCAGTTCGAATTTCAATGTCGCGAACGGTCATTTCAAAATCTTTTGGGGCTCCCAAAACTTTTGGATTATCGGTGAAAGAGAATTGGGTTTTTGCCATTATGATCGGAAGGTTGCAAAGTCCAAGGTTGTTTATATTTTTAATTGATTGTTCCGCTTTTTCGGAATAATTGATTTTTCCAGCCCCATAGATTTTGTGGGCAATATCAAATATTTTTTGTTTGACTGAGTCTTGTGTGTTATAGGCAAAATGAAGTTTGCATTGTGACTCGCATTGTTTTGTGACCAGTTCCGCGAGTTCCCGAGCACCTTTTCCGCCTTTTGCCCAAACTTCATTCTGGACGCATTCTGTGTTGTTTTCACTCAATATTTTTTTGACAAGATCAATTTCTTTTTGTGTGTCTGTTTCAAACTTGTTGATTGTGACAATGCACGGAAGTTTATAGACTTCTTTGATTGCGTGCAGATGTTGAAGAAGGTTTGGCATTCCTTTTTTGAGTGCCGTCAAGTCCTCGTTTGCAAGTTCATTTTCGTTTGCACCACCATTGAGTTTGAGGGCGCGGATTGTTGCAACAAGAACAACACAATTGGGTTTGAGTCCGTTCAATCGACACTTTAGGTCGATAAATTTTTCTGCTCCAAGATCTGCTCCAAAACCAGCCTCTGTCACACAATAGTCCGCAAGACCAAGAGCCGTGCGAGTTGCGATAACACTGTTGCAACCATGGGCGATGTTTGCAAATGGTCCAAGGTGGACGAGGGCGGGCGTGCCAGCAAGAGTTTGAACGAGGTTTGGACGCAGTGCATCTTTGAGCAAAATTGTCATTGCGTCTTCGGCGTGTAAGTCTTTTGCATAAACAGGTTTTCCGTCAATGCTTTGTGCAATCATGATGTTGCCAAGTCTTTCTTTTAGGTCAGATAAATTTGTTGCAAGACACATGATTGCCATGACTTCGCTTGCAGCAGTAATAACAAAATTTTCTTTTCTTTCTTCGCAGCCTTTTGTTTGTGAAACTGTGCAAACTCTTAGCGCTCTGTCGTTTTGGTCAAGACAGCGTTTGAAGAAAATTTTATTCTTGTCAATCTCCAGTTCGTTGCCTTGAAAAATATGATTGTCAATCAAACTTGCAAGAAGATTATTTGCAGACGTTATTGCGTGAAAATCGCCATTAAAATGCAAATTTATGTCCGCCATTGGAACAATTTGACTATACCCGCCGCCTGTTGCACCGCCTTTGATCCCAAACACGGGACCGAGTGATGGTTCGCGAAGAGCAAGGCACACACTTTTGCCTTGTTGAGCCAGTGCATCAGCAAGCCCGATTGAAACAGTTGTTTTTCCGTTGCCGGCCTTTGTTGGACTGATGGCTGTGACAAGAATTAGTCTGCTGTTTTTTCTTGGTTCGAATTGTTTTTCAATTTTTGCCTTATATTTTCCGAACAAAATCAACTCGTCCTCACATAGTCCGAGTTTTTTTGCAATATCCACAATTTTTTGTGGAGTGTGGATCTGGGCAATTTCAATATCTGTCATTTTCACCTCGATAGAGAATTATAAAACATTTTGCGAAAATTAAAAAACAAAAAAAGAGCCGCTTGCTCTTTTATTGTTGAAATTTTGTTATTCAATAACAATTTCGTCAGGATTGTCATTCTGTGTTTGGGTCAGTTGTTTTTTTGCTTGCTTGATTTTGTGGCTAAACACCAATGTTGTCACAAGTCTTCGGAGTCCTTCAATAATGAGTGAACAACCTGCAAAAATTATTACCGTATCAAAATTTGAGAAGACAACACAAACGCCGAGGCAAGCGGTGAGGATTGACAAAACAAAGAGAATCCACCAGCCTTTTATTTTTGCTTTTGCACACAAAATGCTGTCAGTGAGCGATGTCATTGAGTCGACAAAAATAAAGATTCCAAACAGCACTGTCAAAATGCTTTGAAGCGTGCTTGTGTATACCAAGCAAAAAATTCCCAAAATCAGCATGACAGCAGCGGCAATTAACAAGTTTGCACCAAAAAATCTGTCGACAGTGAAAAATCTAACAAACAGGGCCACACTCATCGTGAGAAGCATTGCTCCAAACACAATGCAAAGAACATCGCCTGCTCTTGTTGGCATCGCAACACACAAAATTCCAAACACAATTGTTAGTGTTGCAATGATGATGCTATCCCATTTGACTTTTTTGAAAAATCCTTGAACTTTATTCATAAACCCTCCTTTTCTTTTTTGAGTATATCAATAATGATTTTTTTTGTTAAACGAAAGACTATATTTTTCAATTTGATATTGACAAAATGGCAAAGTTGGGTTAATATAATTTTACAATCTCGTGTCATTCCAGATTGTTTTATTTGGGAATATTTGCAAAAATCTTCTTATGAATGGCAATAAAACAACAATATTTCTTGACTGTGTTTTATTGTTTTTTATAAGGTGATTTTTTTATGTTACAGTCGAAAAATTTTTTTTGAAGGAGAAAAGAAATGAAAGTATTAATTGGAACAAAAAATCCAGGAAAAATCAAAGGAGCAAAAGCGGCACTCGAAAACTTTTTTGATGATGTTGAGATTGAAAGCGTTTCAGCACCATCAAATGTCAGTGAGCAACCTGTTGACGGCGACACATATCTTGGCGCTCACAACAGAGTGCAAAACATGATTAAATTTGCAAAAGAAAACAATATTAACGCTGATATGTTCATGGCGATTGAAAGCGGACTTGTCAATCTTTACGGCAATTGGTTCATAACAAATTTTGCAGTCATTTGTGATAAGTCGGGTTATGAAAGTGTTGGAACAAGTGCAAGTTTTCCTGTGCCTAAAAAACACGTTGACAACATCAAAAACAAAACCTTGGGCACAGTGATGGACGAATTGTTTCACGAGGAAGACCTCAGAAGCAGCACGGGCGGCATCGGACTTCTCACAAAAGAGCACATAACTCGAATTGATCTCAACACTCAAGCATTCACAATGGCGCTTACGCAATTTGTCAACGGCGAAGTTTGGACGGATAAACAATAAAAGTCATAACAAAAAAACAGTTGTTTTGCAACTGTTTTTTGTTGGTATTTTATAAACTTTTTTCATTGTCATCCATAAAAGAATGAACAATGATTCCAGCAACTGGGCTTCCCATGAGAATGCTTGCACAAATTGAGGCATAATTTTTTTCATCTTCTGAATAAGAACGAGATGAAGGTGATTTTGTTTGGGATTTGGCTTGCTTTTCACTGTAATAATCTGATGCAGACAAAGAATTTTTATATTCTTTTATTCCTTGCAAGTCTTCCTGTTCAGCCAAAACATTTTCTGCTCCAACATTGAGAAAACGCTCTTTTTCATTGTCCTTATTTCTTTCGCGAACAGAAAATCTTTTTATTTTTGTTCCGTCGGGCATTTTTTGCCAAGACCATGAATTGCCTCGCGTGAGATTTTCAGCATAAACTTTGCCGTGATTGCTGATCACACTCCAATTATACTCATAATCTGTTTTGTTGTTAAGTTGGGCTAAAAATCTATATTCACCATTGTCCATTAGACATGAATTGTCGTAATCAACATCAACAATATTGCCGGCGAGCAATTGAGAACCGTCGGGATCAAACAGTTCAATCGTTGTTTTGTCACCATTACTAATTTTACATTGATAAACATTGTCGAGTGAATTAAAATTCCAACCCGTTGCACCATGACAAATTGCTTTTTGGCTAATGCTTAAATATTTGTGAGGAATTATTATTTTCCCGTCTAACGAAACAAGCCCACACTTACCATTTTCATCTTTTGTGACAACAAGCTCTTCTTTTGTTGTTGAAATAAATTTTTCAACTTTTCTTTCAACTTTGTTTTTTTCAATGAAACTATTTGAATTTGAATCAAAATCAAAAATTGTGGACACATTGGTTTCTTTGTCAAAAGAAACAAGCTTGTTATCCGTATCAAGTATGGTTAATTCCGAATTGTTATTAGATTTAAAAATCGTTTGTCCGTTTGTTACGAGATAAGTTGCAGTTGGAGTTGCAATTACTTCAATTTTTTTGTCGCTCATATTATAAGTTTTGCAATGCAAATTGTGGGCGTCGAAATTTTGGTTGTCAAGTGAGAAAATTTTTTTCATTTTGTCATCACAAATTGTCTTTATTCCATTGCTGTCAATCAATAAGTAACGATCATGTCCAACCTTTATTTCGTTATTATTTCCCTGTTCGTCTTGTGGGATGCGGAGGCCAGTATCTTTTGTTCGACATGAATAATCCACTGAATATATATCTCCGTTTTTCAAAACAAGATTTCCTGCGAGAGTGTCAGAAAATTCTGGAGTTACAAAACCAAGCTCTGTGTTTAATTTGATACGTCCATTTTCTGTTTTTGCTTCAACAATATTTCCGTTTTGTTCGAAAGATGTTATTGGAGGAGTGTGGATTTCTTTATTATAAAAAATTATTTTTTCATCTTTGATTTTGATTTTAAAAGCTGAATTTTTGTCAAGTTTAAATACATTTCCGTTCCCATCAGAAATTTTTGAAAAAAGTCCTGATTTTGATGCTGAAAACTTTGATATCATTTTGCCCTCCATTGTTCGTAATATAATAACATTGTTTATTCCAACAGTCAAGATGTCTTTTTTTAATTAATATGAATAAGTTGAAAAAAACTGCAAAAGATAAATTGATTAAAAGGAGAGAATATGAAAAAATCACTAAAAAATCATTTTATTACTTTTGCCCTTGCCTTGATTCTTGTTATACCATGCTTGTTTTTGTTTTCTGCTTGTGGCGAAAGTGATGTGATTCAAGTTTCAAGCTATGACCAACTTGTTGACGCAATGAAAGGAGATAAAGGTGTTATCCAACTCACTGCCGACATTGATGTCAAAGACCAAGTTTTTGCAAACAGAAAAGTGACGCTTGATCTCAACGGAAAAACCATTTCGAATTCAAGTGACATTTGGAATGAAGAAAAAAATATTTGGTCGCTTGTTGGAGCAGGGGAAGGCGGCGAACTCACAGTGACAGGCGGCGGAAAACTTGTTGCAAAAGCAGACGATTGCTATGCGCTTGATGTTCGTGACGGCGGAAAACTTGTGATTGAAAACGGCGTGTTTGTTGGAAATATCAGTGCGGTATATTCATATGAAGGCAATGTTGAAATCAAAGGTGGAACATATTCCATTCAACAACAAAGCAAAGAATTTGGAAACAAGCTCATGATTAACCTTTACGACGCAAACCGCGACAACGGAACCGCGAACCTCAAAGTTTATGGCGGAAGATACAATGGATTTGACCCCGCCAACCCAATGGAAAAAGGGTATAAACTTCTTGCAGAAGGTTATATTTCAAGTCTTGTTGAAGGGACAACAACCGACTATCTTGTAACAAAGGCATAAAAGACGAACAAATTAACACCATTTTATATGGTGTTTTTTTGTTGTAATACCCAAAATTAACCAATATTTCGCCAAATGAATAAACTGCATAAGGAAAAAGGAGGGAAAATGAAGAAACTAAGCATAATTTTGGCGATCATGCTCTCACTTGTGAGTTTTGCGTTTGTTGGCTGCAAGAAAAATAATTCAAGCGTCATTCGTGTGAACGAAGTGACACACAGCATTTTTTATGCACCTTTTTATGTCGCCATAAATAAGGGATATTTTGAGAATGAAGGAATATCCATTGAATTAACAAATGGCGGCGGTTCAAACAACAGCATGACAGCACTGATTACAAATGGGGCAGATGTCGCTCTCTTGGGACCAGAAACTGCGGTTTATACTTATGCCCAAGGAGCAAAAGACCAGCCAGTTATTTTTGGCCAGTTGACAAAGCGTGACGGGTCGTTTATGTTCACTCGTGACACAAACGAAAACTTTTCTTGGAACAATGTTGTTGGCAAAGAAATTCTTGCCGGACGCAGAGGCGGAATGCCATATATGGCTCTTGAATATCTCTTAAAACAAAAAGGACTTTTGGACAAAACAAACCTAAATACCGATGTTGCTTTTGCGAACATGGCAAGTGCCTATCAAGGCGGTCAAGGAGATTACACAACACTCTTTGAACCAACCGCAAGTGACATGGCGTCGAATGGTTTGGGAAAAATTGTTGCTTCAATCGGAGCGGAAGTTGGAGAAGTTCCATACACCGCATTCATGGCAACAAAAAGTTTTATGGAGAAAAATCCAAAGACAATCAAGGCGTTTTTGAGAGCGGTGTGGAAAGGATATAATTTTCTTGTTAACGCGCCAATCGAAGATGTTGCTGACGCACTCTCGCCATCTTTTGACGGCACTTCAAAACAAAATATCCAAGCCGCAATCACAACCTATAAATCAATTGACGCATGGGTTTCAAATCCTGCAATGACGCAAGATTCCTACGACCGCCTTTGTGCAATCATGACAAGTGCGGGTGAACTTTCAGTGAGTGTCCCAATGAATGCAATTGTTGACAACAGTTATGCAAATGAGGTTATGAAAGAACTTTTGGAATTATAAATTTGCGGCACAAAAGAACGACATGTAAAAGTGTCGTTCTTTTCACATTAACCTGATGTCTTCATATAATGAAATAGAACGAAAAACCAGCAGGGAGATTACAAATGACGATTGTGCAACTTGAACATGTTGGACTGACATATTTTAGCAAAAATGGTGAAACGCATGCTTTGGCTGACATAAATTTTGACATCGAAGAAGGCGAGTTTGTCAGTATTGTTGGGCCTAGTGGATGTGGAAAAACAACCATACTATCTTTGGTGTCGGGATTGATTAAACCGACGAACGGCGTTGTGTTTGTTGCGGGCAAAAACCCAAACGAAAACCGAGATAAGACAGGATATATGTTCCAAAAAGACCTTTTGTTTGAATGGCGCACAATTTCAAAAAACATACAGTTGGGTCTTGAAATTCAAAAGAAAAACACTCCAGAAAACAAAGAATATGCAAAAGAATTATTAAAAAAATATGGACTTGAAGAGTTTGGAACAAAATATCCAAATCAACTTTCGGGTGGAATGCGTCAGCGTGTTGCACTCATTCGAACGCTTGTTTTAAAACCCGATGTTCTGCTCCTTGATGAGCCTTTTTCTGCACTTGACGCACAAACGCGAATCAATGTTTGCGAAGACGTGAGCAAAATTTTGCGTGCGGAGAAGAAAACGACCATTCTTGTCACGCATGACATAACCGAGGCAATTTCACTTTCGGATAGAATCATTGTGCTTTCAAGTCGGCCTGCTTGCGTGAAATGCGAATATAAAATGGAGTTTACGACAACAAGTCCAAGGGAGAGAAGAGAATCTCCAAAATTTAATGAGTATTTTAAGCAGGTGTGGGGGGATTTGCAAATTGAAAACGACAAGGAATAAACTTTTCAAAAACAATCTCATGCTCAAAAAAAATGAGCAAAAAAAATTTGCAAAGTTCTTTTCAAAACGAGAAAAACTAAACTACTCAAAAGAGTTTTTGGCATACAAAAAGAGAAATGTTTGGAACAAAGTGCTTGTTGTTTCAATCCAAATCGCATTGCTTGTTCTTTTTGTTGTGCTTTGGGAAGTCCTTGCAAAAATTGGTGCAATAAACGTCTTTATCACAAGTTCACCAAGTCGAATTTGGGCGACAATAAAAGACCTTGTTGCATCAAAAACCTTGTTCACTCATATTGGTGTCACGCTGTATGAGGCGACGCTTGGATTTTTGATTGCGACATTTGCGGGCTCAATCATCGCAATAATTTTGTGGTGGAACACAACAATAAGAAAAGTGCTTGACCCATATATTGTTGTCATCAACAGTTTGCCCAAAATTGCTCTTGGACCAATCTTGATTGTTTGGGTTGGAGTCGGAACAAAAGCGATTGTTGCAATGGACATTCTCATCATGATTGTCATCACGATAATTAGCATGCTCAACTCTTTCACATCTTGCGACCAAGGCAAAATTATGCTCATGCAAAGCATGCGGGCAAACAAGTTTCAAATTCTTTTCAAACTCATTTTGCCAAACTCGCTTTGCGATTTTATTTCAGTCCTAAAAATCAACGTTGGACTCACATGGGTTGGGACAATCATGGGGGAGTATCTCGCGAGCAAGGCGGGACTTGGATATCTCATCGTCTATGGCGGTCAAGTCTTCAAACTTGATTTGGTTATGGCAAGCACAGTCATTTTGTGTGTTCTTGCAGCAATCATGTATTTCGTTGTTGCATTTATTGAAAAGCAAGTTTATAAACACCGCGAACACTAAATTTGACAAATAAAAAAAGCCAGCGGACTGACTTTTAGGATTTGAACAAACTGTGAAGATTGCAATAAGCAAACACTGCTTCAATTTTTTCATCTTCATCAACACAAAAGGTTGCAACAGGCTCGGTGCCAGGCGTCAAACGCTTAAATTGGTTTCCTTTGTTTGTTTGGAGTTTGACCCACGCAATATGATGTTCGGGAGTCATTGGGTGTGCGATTTCCCCAATGTGCACGGTCACTTTGCCACAGTTGACAGAGTGGGTTGGCACATGTTTTTCTTTTGCGCCATCACTCGTGTTTGGCGACAAAACGCCCATTGCTTCTCCGCAACACATAACTGGCACCCCGCTGTCGTTGACTTTGACAACAATATTTCCGCAGTGACGACAATAACAAAAATTTTGATCCATTTTCTTCCTCCATAAACAAAATAACATAACTCTCAAACAGGATATTGGCACGTATTCCTTGCTGATGAGTTTTAGTCATATACAAAATAACATAACTCTCAAACGGCCATCTGGCCTGGTATCTAAACAGGCAAGTTTTAGTCATATACAAAATAACATAACTCTCAAACACGGACTGGTTGCGACTTTGCAAGATATGTGTTTTAGTCATATACAAAATAACATAACTCTCAAACAATTGGTTTTAGCATAGCTGAGCAAGGCTAGTTTTAGTCATATACAAAATAACATAACTCTCAAACACTTGATTACTTTTCAATAGCAAAATAAGGCGTTTTAGTCATATACAAAATAACATAACTCTCAAACCTCAAATTTAAGAACTAATTTTGCTAACCACAATTTATCTTGCATATAACTTCAACTTTAAGTTTAAGAAATAGTAGTGTTGGTGTCAATCAAATTTCGCACAAATCTTTATCGATTATTATCTTGCCCAAATTGTCAACATTGTATTTTAACGTGGGCTCAACAAATAAGCAGTTTATTTCATTATATGCCAGTTGTTTGATTAAAAGATCAATCTTCTTTCCTGTTTATCTCATTGAGTAATTCTTTTAACACTTCTAAAACTCATTATAAGACGGTTTCCTTTGCATAAAGTCCTGTGACAGATTGTTCTATCAGAGATATATTCAAATTTGAAATATTTTTGCCAATTGTTGTAGAGCCTGCGTGTTGACTTTCCCCCAACAAAGTGAGATCGACAGTATATGCTCCTCCAACATACTTGACAAGACCCAACAAGAGTTCCGCCTGTGCCGAAATTGATAGTGACAAAAACACAGAGCGTGCATTTGTTAATTTTTTGACTAATCCTGAAATTGAAGACAGGTTATAAATTTTTTTGCCAAGTTGAGCGACTATCAAATCGTATAAATACACATTGTTGGTTCTGCTGATGGCAAGCTGTTTTGAATTTGTTTTGACGGCAGGGGATACAATTATTTCTTCATCTGTTGTTTTTAGCAATTCTTTGATTGTTGCGGGCATGTTTTGATGCTTTTCAAGGATTTTTATATAGCCAATATCCTTGTTGGATAGGAACCATTGATTTAATTTCAATAGTTTTAATGAGTCGTTGGTTTTTGCTGTCAACATATACAATCCGCCGTCTATCTTCAAGAGAGATCTATATTTGATTTTGTCCTTAATAACTTTTGTTATTTTGATATTGTTGGTTTTTTCTATATATTCAATTATTTTTTGAGTTTTGTTGGCATCGTTTCTATGTTGATATTCAACAATGATTGGAACGGTTTCGATGGTTTTGTTGACTGTGCCGTTTGCGTCAACACTTTCAACAGCGATAAAATACGCATTTTTCAAACTGTTATAACCACCGTATTTATCAATGGAAGAAAGCGGTCCTTTCGCTTTTAGTGCAAAAGATGCAGGGGTTGCTGAGTGGTTTTTGGAGCTTTTATATACTGTTGCGTTGTAAAACATTCCGTTTTTGTTTTCATAAGGCATGATGCTTATACAAGGGCTGTTCTTTTCACAATTTTTTCGAACAAGATCAATGCTTGGTTGACCTTTCCATACGACTTCGCCTGTTTGGTTTGACCATACTGTTCTTCTAAAAAGTTTTTCAACAACACTGGTGGTATTTGCATTTTTATCTGCTGTTTGATTGTTATTTTCTTGTGTGTTTTTCTTCCAATAACCCTCAGTAAACCTGTTAAACAACACATTTCCCACAACAACATTCAAATAGGCATCTTGTGCGTGATGGAGAGCATTGACATCGCGAGATTTGTTTATGTTAAAATTTTTTCTAAAATCAGAGACAAACATTGCTTTTGAAAAGATAATATTTCGTTTGTTTGAGTAAACTTTTGATAGCAAATCAATGACGGCCTTTGATTCTTGATTTGTTGACACCAATTGTTGATTTGTAAAATTATCGGCATCTTTTTCTGTGAATTCTTCCGTCCTTTGCAGTCGGGCAAGTTTTGAATCCGTCATAAGTCCGTTTTCTCGAAGTAATTCCCAAAATGCTTTTTGTGATGCTTGAATGTGTCCATCAATAGGATAGTTGTCGCTTTTTGCGAGGTTCGCCGCAGCGCTTACCAACACCTTGTTGTCAATGCTGTCATCTTTGACCTTGCAACGTGGGATAATATGGTCAACATTATACATGTTGTCGTTATTGAGTTGAGAAATATCTATTGGTTTGCCGGTGTAAATATCTTTTCCTAATTGCATGAAATAGAGATATAGTTTTTCGCTTCTTAAATTTGAATTGTCTTTCTGATTTAATTCTTCCATAAGTTTGTTAAACTCAATACAAAGTTTTTGACATTCCAGTTTCAATTGTTTGTCTTTGTATTTTTTAACAACCATTTTGTGACGAGAGTCCTTTCTTCCAGCTTCGCCTTTTTCTTGATTGTTGCGCGTGACTTCAACAAAAATTTTATCTGGATATTTGCCCAATTTGTTTTTTAATTCGTTAATTATGCTTATTGCTTGCCAAGTCCCACGTTTTACTGCTGGAGAAGTATACATGTTTTGAATGTCATCATAAAGCAAATCCCGTTGAATTTTTTGGATGTTTGCGTCCAATTTTTGTTGCAAATCATACGTCTTGCAAAAAATTATTTCTTGCAAATTTTTGTTTGTTTCCCACAATGCAGACATGACTGTAAGTGTTTCCTTCTCTGGGTTTGCTGATTTTTTATCTGAAAATTTCAATCCTTCCAAAAACTTTTGTGACAAACTTCCCCAACCACTGAAATTGAGCGATTTGAGAAATTTGATGTCTTCGTCTGAAAAGATATTGAACTCACGTTTAATTCTTTTTGCAAGTCTTGACTTGTCGGAAATTATTGTGTGATATTTTATGATTTTTTCAAATACTTCCAGATTTTTATTGACAAATTCTTCACCAAATTTGGTTGCAAAGGTCACGTATGAAGAATAATCATTTGCGAATTCCTTGTCTATGCCTGTGAAAACAACATTGCTGTCATTTTTGTTTATTATGTTATTTTGCTTTAAGAATTCAATAAGTTTTTTTGTTGATACTTTTGGCGTTTTTTTGAAGAGACCGTCAAAGATTTGTTGTTTGGTTTCAACTGTAATCGCGTTCCCATTTATTTTCAAGTTGTTGAGCTCGTTTAATACTCTAAATTTTGAATACAAAAGTGATTTTTGGGGCAGAACGTCTTCTGTTGGAAGGTAGGTGCATTTATTTGTCATGTTTTGGATAAAACGATTTTCCGCTTCGTCCAGGTCTATTATTTTGTCCAAGGTCCAAGGTTTGAAATCTGCTGATTTGTCTTTGCGAATCCATCCGTTTTCAGACTCTCCAATTGGTCCAACAAAATATGGAACTCTAAAACTGACAACATCAATAATTTTTTGGCCAACTGAACGCCCGTCCGCATCTTTGTTGTTTAGAAAATTAAACTTTTGAGCACTTACCTTGAGGATTTGTTTTAGTTCTGCCTGGTATAATGAGTTGGGGAGAAGTATGTTGTCGTTACTTCTTAATTTTAATAAAAAATCATTTTTTTCAATTGCGTTTAATATATTTTGTTTTCTTTCTTCATATTTATCTAATTCGACATTGTTTTCAACATCACATTCAAACAATTCAGATTTCAAAAATTTGTAGAAATCTTCTTGGCTAGCTTTTTTATATAAAACCCTTTTCTTTCCCGAACATAAGTCCGAATAACAATATGCGGCATAATTATTATATTGTGTGTTTTCTTTCTTCTCATTTTTTCCATTTTTTGATGGTTTGTGTCCAGCATTAAATATGATTTTCTTTTTGGAAGGGAAATATGTTTTGACAAATTTCTTTAATTCTTGCAATTGCTTGTTGTGTTTTTCATATCGTTCAACCATTGCTTGGCAAATATAATTATTTTCGCCCAACAACTTTTTTAACTGTATATTTGCATATATTGCTTGCAACAAGGTTAAAATTTCCACTTCAACGTCTTTCAAAGAGCTGATGATTTCGCCATATTGCTCTTCAAAGTTTGCATCATTAAAATCTATTTTAATCGCATCTTCTTTATCTACATCAAAAATATCGCTAGTCTTAAATTTTCCAGATATCAAAATTGATGCCAGCGTTTTATCAAGTTTGGTTTTCACCCCAAGTTCTGTTTCGAAATTTTCTTTTATTTGCTTATAAGGCAGACCGTCATCAAAGTCTTTAATCAACGACATAACACAATTTGCTTTATCGCCGGTCAAAGTCAAATTGTTCTTTGCATCAAAGTTCTCTTCGCCATAGGTTTTCAATTTTTCGAGTAATGAAATAAAGTCGGTCTTTAATGTGTCGTTTGATTGATTGTTTGAAAAATCTGTTTCATATAAAAAATGACCTCTATGTGTTAGTATGCTATGAACGGCAAGGTATAGAAGCCGAATGTCTTCCGCAGGATTAGTCAGCAAACTTTTTCTTAAATGATAAACTGTTTTATACTTGTCATAGTATTGCTTGTCTGTGAATATTTCCTCAACCATGTCATTAAAAAGAGAGTATTTGCTTGTTAAATTTTTATCGCTTTTTTCTTTATCTTCTTTGTCGAGATTGCTGAATTTTAATCGTGTAAAAAATGAAGGGTCAACTTTTTCCACTTCACTTTTGAACAACTCTTGCAACCAGTTGTTTTGCAGTTTCTTGCGAACTATTCGTCTTCTTGTCGCACGATTGATTCTGCGCTCCTTTGCTGTTTGTGCTTCTTCAAACAATCGGACACCCCATGCATCATGCCCAGCAATTCGAACAAGGTTGTAATTGCTGTCCGTCACAGCATAGCCACAACTATTTGTGCCTATGTCCAAACCCAGATAAATTTCTTTATTCATTTTGTTGACTCTCCTTTTCTTTTGTGTTATCATATCAATATACAAAAAACATAACGAGTTCAAATAAATGTATTCTAATCACAGCGCATTGGCGTCAATGAAAGAAGGGTTATCCTTCTTTTTTTTCTGCACTGTCTGAGTGTTTGTCAGAACTATTTTTAAAAATAATATCATATCTTCGATAATCTTCAAACAATTTGACAACAACTATTATAACAAACTTTCGCCACATTAACTCACGTTAACAGTTTTCAAGTTTTTTACGAACGAGTTGATTTGAGTGAAAGCAAGTCGTTTTGAAAGACGAAGCTTGGTTGTTGGAACAAGCTTTGTTTTCAGAAAAATGCCTTGACAAAATTGGTTTAAAAAATATAAAATACTTACATCCATAAAGAGTGTGCGAGGGACAGCCCCATTGACCACACAGCAACCTGCATGTGCAAGGTGCTAAAGGCTGACCGATGGGAACCATATTGAATTTTAATCCTATCGGTGACGATGGGATTTTTTTTGCACCCTTTATGGAAATAAAACAAAGGATGTGAAAAGAATGAAAAAAATTTTATTAAAATGCAGTGAACGTTCAAATGCAGAAATAAAGGTGAGAGAGCAAAACAATCAAACGCACTCAATCATAACAAGCGAAAGTGTGAATATTGGACATCCGGACAAAACTTGTGATGTGATTGCAGATGCGTTTTTGGACGAGGCACTTCGATTTGACCCAAATTCGCAAATGGCAGTTGAATGTGCAATAAAAAACGACAAATTGTTTATCTATGGCGAGGCAACAACAAAAGCGAAAATTGATTATGATGGGATTGCAAAACAAATTCTTAAAGACGTTGGTTATAAAAATGATTTCAAGATTGTTAAAGAAATAAGCATCCAAAGTTCTGACATAAATCAGGCTGTTGAAAGGAATGAGATTTGTGCGAATGACCAGGGTATGGTTTTTGGCTACGCGACAAATGAAACAAAAGAGTTCATGCCTTTGCCCGTGGTTGTTGCACACAAAATTATGCAAAAATATGATGAGTTCAGACGAAGTCGTTTTGACTTTTTTGCTGATGCAAAAAGTCAAGTTTCAGTTGAATACGAAAAAGAAAAACCAACGAGAATCGCAACGGTTCTTATTTCTGTTTCGCACGACAAATATTTGTCACTTGAAGAAATTCAACAAATCATAAAAAGAGAAGTGCTAGACCCAGTTTTGGAAGAATATCAGCAGTATGTTGCTGACACAAAATTTATTATCAACCCAAGTGGCAAATTTACAATTTGGGGCTCTTTTGGGGATTCAGGCTGTGTTGGAAGAAAAATTGTTGTTGACACCTATGGTGGGGTGGGGCGAGTTGGCGGAGGTTGTTTTTCGAGCAAAAACGCAAGCAAAGTTGACCGCTCTGGTGCATACTATTCACGCTTTGTTGCAAAAAATATTGTTGCCCATAATTTGGCTGACAAGTGCGAAGTTCAAGCCGCATATGGAATTGGTCTTCCTCGACCAATCGCAATCAATATTGAAACTTTTGGCACTGAGAAAAAATCTCTTGCTGAAATTTATGAATATGTCGAAAACAATTTTGATTTTAGACTTTCAAACATAATTCGTGAACTTGATTTGCTGAAACCAATCTATAAGAAAACCGCCTGTTTTGGGCATTTTGGACATGAAGAATTTCCGTGGGAGACAATCAAGCCTTGAATAATTTTTTTCATTTGTTAGAACTTTTGTTAGAATAGACAACAAAAATGTTATTTTGCTTTAAATCTCATTTTTTTTGTGTTTTTAAGTAAAGATTAGATTAAATAAAAGCTTAAATTTTGTCGAATTGCGTAATTTTAATTTGTTTTTGTCTTCATTTTTGTTATCATTAACTAGATTTTGTAAAATGGTGTTTAAGGAGAATATATGGAACATTTAAATCAAAATATAAGAGTTGCAATCGATGCCGACAATCCTTCTGTAACAAGAGAAGAGTCTAAATGCATTAAATGTGGTCAATGTGCCCGAGTGTGTGATGATTTTGTTAGTGTTAATAATCACTACAATTTAAAGCAAACCTGCAATAAATCCATTTGTGTCAATTGCGGTCAGTGTATTAAAGTTTGTCCTGTGGATAGTTTACAAGGAGTGGATGAATATAAGCAGGTTGAAAAAGAAATGAAAGATGGTAGCAAAGTTGTTATAGTGTCAACATCTCCATCGGTTAGAGTTGGATTGGGTGAAGCATTTGGTCTTCCTTTTGGAAGTTTTGTTCAAGGGAAAATGGTTGCACTGTTAAAAAGATTGGGTTTCAAATATGTTTTAGACACAAATTTTGCTGCCGATTTAACAATTTGTGAAGAAGCAACTGAATTAATTAATCGAATAACAAAAAAAGATAAACCTTTGCCACAATTCACTAGTTGTTGTCCTGCTTGGATAAAATTTGCAGAAACATTTTATCCAGAGATTTTGTCTAATATTTCAACCTGTAAAAGTCCAATAGGAATGCAAGGACCGGTGATAAAAACATATTTTGCAAAAAAAATGGGAATTAATCCGGAAAATATTGTTAATGTTGCTTTAACTCCTTGTGTCGCAAAAAAATTTGAAATTAGAAGAAATGAGATGAATATCTCTGCAAAAATCCATAATTCAAAAAACATGAGAGATATGGATTATTGCATCACAACTATGGAACTTGCAAAATGGGCAAAAGAAAAAGGGATTTCTCTTAACGATTTGCCAGAAGAAAACTTTGATGATTTAATGGGAATGGCAAGCGGAGCAGGAGTTATTTTTGGAAATACTGGCGGTGTTATGGAAGCTGCTGTTAGAACTGCATATAGTTATATCACTAAAAAAGAACCCAACGAATTGCTTTTAAATCTTCAACCTGTAAGGGGATATGAGGGCATAAGAGAAGCAGAAATTGATATTAACGGAATTAAAGTTAAAGTTGCCGTAGTGTATGGACTAGCAAATGCTAGAGTTATAATTGACAAAGTAAAAAATGGTGAGAAATATGATTTTATTGAAATTATGACTTGTCCAGGCGGTTGTATTGGTGGCGGTGGTCAGCCAAAGCATTTTGAAAAAGAAGTTGAAGCTCAAAAAGCGAGAATTAACTCTCTATATGCTAAAGATAACTCAATGGATGTAAGAGCCTCTCATAACAATCCAGAAATTATAAAACTTTATAAAGAATATTTAATTAAACCTCATAGTGAGTTGGCAGTAGAATTATTGCATACATGCTATATGGATAGAAGCAAAGATTTAAATAAAGGAAAAAAAGAAGAATTTGTGGTGAAAAAGACAATGATAAAATATAGATGTAAAATTTGTGGAGAAATTTTTGAAGTGGAGAAAGGAAAAGAAGCAATTTGTCCACTTTGTCGCCAAAAGGGAGACGCGCTTGAAGTTGTTGAAACAAGAGAAGTTGAACTAAAAGAAGAAGCAAAAAACATATATGTAGGAACTGAAACAGAAAAAAATTTACATACAGCTTTTGCAGGAGAAAGTCAAGCAAGAAATAAATATACTTTTTTTGCAAGCATAGCAAGAAGTGAAGGATATGAACAGATTGCAGATTTATTTATTAAAACAGCAGAAAACGAAAGAGAACATGCAAAATTATGGTTCGATGAATTAGGTGGATTAGGCAACACTTCACAAAATTTACTTTCTGCAGCAGAAGGTGAAAATTATGAATGGACAGATATGTATGATGAATTTGCAAGAACGGCAGAAAGAGAAGGTTTCTCGCAATTGGCAAACAAATTTAGAAAAGTTGCTCAAATAGAGAAATTGCACGAGGAAAGATATCGAGCATTGCTTAAAAATGTGGAAACAGCAACAGTTTTTGAAAAAAGTGAAATAAAAATTTGGGAATGCAAAAATTGCGGACATGTGGTAATAGGAACAAAAGCACCAAACTATTGCGAAGTTTGTGGATATGCAAAGAGTTTCTTTGAAATAAAACAAGAGAATTATTAATAAAATAAGAAAAAATTTAAAAAATAACATAAGGCGTTTAAAACGAAATATGTTATTTTTTATTTTTAAGATAATTTAGTTGAAAAACATTGAAGTTTAAAGCAAAAACGAAACCAAGATTAAAGATTTTTGAAACTTGCAGAATAATAGAAAAAACTTTACGTTTTATAAAAATTCTCTTTATGTATTAACAAATAAACATTTAGACTAAGAGTATAACAATTTTGTCAAAATGTAAAATTGAGAATTAATTTTTTGCAACAAACCATATATTGATTTATGCAATAAGATATAATATCTTAATGCTTTTCCCAATAAAAAATTGCCGTTCAACTTTTTGTTCAAACGACAATTCGGTGGCGGAATGCTGGTGATTGATAAACACATCCATTTCATAAAATTGGATATGTTTATTTTTTATCCTTTGGCACAACTATTCCAAAACAGTCATGTAAAAAGAAATACGAAACACTTATTTCTAAATGTTTCGTATGACTCTCTCTTGGCGGAGAACACAGGATTCGAACCTGCGGACGCTCTCACGTCAACGGTTTTCAAGTTTTTTACGCACGAGTTAGTTTGAGTAATTTTAGTTAAAATAAAGTCATTTTGAAAAACCAAAACTGCAAGAGATTTCCGCATAAAACCAGCGATTTCAAGCCTTTTTGTGCAATTATAATATCATTTGAAGTTAGTTTAGTCAATCCTATTAAAAATCAAATTTCTAACCCATTTGTTAGAACTTTGTTAGAACAAGCCTTTTTACCACAAAAGCGCTAAAAAAAGTGCATCAAAAAAATAATTAGATTATCTTTGAAATTTAATTGCAGAAATTCAAGAACTTTGTGATAAAATATTTTTGTAATCTAAATCAAAGGAAAAAGAACAATGGGAAATATTATAAATTTTGATAAAAATTTTGGAAAAGAAAAATGCCGTGATGATTTAAACTTTGACGATGTCGTATTGTTTGATAATGATCAAAAAGAACTATCAAGCGAAGAAAGGACTAAATATTTGCAATTATTACATGATTGCGTTGAACCATCTGAACTTGAGTTTGAGCAAGAAGAACTACCTACTTTACTTTTTGCTTTTGAGTATGAAACTGTGATGGAATTCTTAAAAAAATGCGAGAACAAGCCATGCGTAACATCTTACACTGCAAATGCAGGCAAAGAATTGTTTGATGGACTACAAGATGTCCACTCTTATCATATATTGAGCATCATTGAGGGAAACGGAGATTCTAAACTTGATGATATCTTCTGTTTCGACAAGCCATTTGTTGACGATATGAGCATTGCGATGAAAATAAACAATGACATCAAAGACAATTTCAAAGTTACGGTGTTTTATGCACCAATAAAGAAATAATCGCAGGACAAATATATTTTATGTGCCAATAAAAAAGGTCAACTCTAAAATGCACTTTGCGTTGCTTCGGAGTTGACTTTTTTATTTTACAGCACTTATTTTTAGCAATTAAGCCCTGCGAAAGAACGATAAAAAATATGAAAGTTTGACAAAAAGACTGATTTTTTGATATTCTTATGTTATAATTACAGTGACGGAGTGGCAATGGGACAATTTCTTGATGATCAACTTAATAAAGATAAATACTACTATTGCAGTGCAAACCTTAGGTATCCAAAAGAGAATATTTTGGGACTTATCTTGCAGTTTTTTGTGAGCAGAAATTCTCGAGAATTACACATCGATGATATTGAAAATTATGTTAAAGGACAACTTGGAGTCGAAAGAATCAACTCTAGTGAATTTGCTAGATTCTTGAATTCTAATAATTTTGTAAACATTGACTATGTTAGCAGTTTATATGAAAAATACAGTGGTAAAAAAGTTGATACATCAAAAATAGCGCCAAAAGAAAGCAATAAAATTCAAAAGCCAATAAAAACACGAAATCAAAATATTGAGTATTATTACTGCTCAAAAATGGTAAGATTCCCCCTAAAAGATGTCGTAGTTGCAATATATAACTACTATAAAGATAACAACTTGAATTCAGCAATGATTAACGAACTATATACCTACTTAGGAGATAAATTCAATGTAAAATCCTTTAATAGAGGAAATTTATGCGAATTATTAAAATCTAGTGCCATTGTCCCTTTTAGCAGTGTTAAGGATTTGTATATTAAATTAGCCCAAGTAAATGAAACAAATAGTTTATATGACTTAGATATGATTGAGTATATCTTTGTAAAAAATAGAAAGGCTTTAAGAAATGTAATAAACACATTGGGTTTAGACTCTATAAAAGAAATTGTAAAGAACGGACTATTAAGGACTATTACTTGCACAAATGCTTTGAATGAGTACTTTGGCAATGAAGATAGCATATTAGAATTGATAGATCCTAGTAAAGATAAAATATTAAAACCTGAAGATACAAAAGTTTTTCTTGAATTACTCAACTCTTTCAATGAAGAAGAATGGTTGGCAGTTCTAGAAAACGAATCAGATATCAAAGAATACATCCAAATGTTTATTGAAGATAAACAAATTGAAGCTGAAAAAATATCGTTCAGAAATGTATTCCTTTCTTACCTTTCATATGTTAATGCTGACAACTTATCTGCAAGACTTCAATATTTATTTCCATACAATGTGTATCAAATTTTGCAAAAGCATAATATCCACATTGTTAGCGACTTGAATAAATTAACAAAAGAAGCCACAGTTGAGTTATATCAATATAGAGATATAGTATTAAATACTATTAAAAGACTACAAATTAGTTTGCCTAGTTATTTGAACGAAAGATTCAAATATTTAGTTCAAATGGTTAATAAAGATTATATACCAAATTCGCTATGGCAAAATTATGTTATAGTGCTTGAAAATAGAGCTGATGGAAAAACACTTGAGCAATCAGGAGCTTCACTAGGTGTCACAAGAGAAAGAGTTAGACAACTTGATAGAAAGTACACTGCCTTATTTAATGAATTTTATAATGCAAATGGAAATCTAAACAACTTAATCAGAGCGTATGTTGGCAATACATTGTTTATAACAAACGAAGATATGCAGAAAATATTTTCGTTTAACCCAAAGATTTTCAAGTATCTTTTAACCAATATTGAAGTAGAAAATCTGCTATATATTGAAGAAATTGACAAGTTTTATTTTGTCGATGACTACGATTGGTATAAGGAACTTGTTATGTATGGCGAAAATATGCCAGCCCAAATATCAGCAAGTAATTTACAAACTTATATTAACAATGCTCTTGAAATGTTGAATAAAAACGGTATTCAAATATCACAAGAAGATTGCAAATTAATATTAATACAAGATTACAGACTTATAGGAACAGTTTACTCAAAGAGTAACCTATCCGTAGGACAACGAATTAAATCGATTTTAGTTCAATATTTCCCTAAACCTGTAAGTATTTATGATCCTAGTTTTTTAACATCTTTGAGAGATATTTATAGAAAACTATATGACGATGATAAAATCAAAACCGACCACGCTATTCAATCTATAATTGCTAGAATTGGTATGCTTGTTGGTCGTGGTATGTATGTGGCTAACGACAGAATATTTATGAGTGAGAGTCTTGCTAATGAAATATACAATTACATCATAAATAGTGGCAGAACAATATTCTTGACTAACAACTTATTCTCCATTTTTGAAGATAAGTTACAAGCTGAGGGTATTGAAAACAAGTATTTTATGCAAGGTGCTCTTAAACAAAGATTTGACAACAAACTTTTTTTTAGGCGTGATTATATAAGCACCACTGAAGATGTGTCAAACATCTATGGCGAAATATATAAATTCATAAAAGATGCAAACAGATTAGTATCATTTGATGAACTTCAAGAAGAATTCAAGGGTGCTCCTTGGAATGTCCTTATGATGGCTATTTCACAAGAAGGTATACTAAATTATAGAGCAAAATACATAAGCGTGGATGCTTTAACAATAACGGATGAAGATAAAGAATATTTGCATACTGTTGCTCAAAGTTTAATTTCCGATGGTGGAATACATCACACCAACGATTTACTTGCCTATATAAGGATGACAAATCGTAAACTATTAGAAAAATTGTTTATAGAAGACCAATTTGCGTTATATAGTGTTATTGAATATTTATTTGGAAACGAATTTGAATTAAAACGACCATTTATTGCTCAAAAAGGCATTAAAATAGAAAACCAATATGATAGAATTAAAGAATTTGTAGAATCGCAAGAAGAATTGACTATTGACGAATTAACGAACTTTGTTACGGATAATAAACTACATATGTATAGTATAAGCGAATTTATCGATGGACTTGAAAACTATGTCTTTAAGAATGAAAACGAAATCATTTCACTGCCAAGAACAAACTTAAACAAGTACAATGTCGAGGTAGCCGAAAAACTTGTTTTGAAAGAATTAGGAAACAACGACTTTATATTTGCCGATAAAATACAAATGTTTAATTTATATCCAAGAGAAGTTGAATGGACTCCTTGGCTATTGTATAGCGCATTAAACAAATATGGACAATCATTGAAAGCAATACCATCAGATACCAAATTCAAAGTAAAAAGTATTGTCTATGCAAGACCTCTTATCATACGAAAAGAAGTTCCTGCAAAAAATATTAATGAATATATTGAGTACTTAAAGAACAAAACACAGTTGGATGACACTGAATTTTATAAGTATTTGCGTGCAAAAGGACTAGCTTAATAGCTGGTCTTTTTTCTACACTAAATAGGTAAATATGAAAAATATACCCAACATTTACAAAATATTTGAGAAATGTATTGACAAAACTTTAAAAAAGTTGTATCCTAACCGTGAAAATCGATAAAGGAGCGAAAAATGGCAAAACAGAAACGAGAAAACTTCATTAGGCTTGCCGAAAATAGAACCAATAAGATTCTAGAAATGGTAAGATTACTAGGAAATTTGTCTAACACTTCAAATTACACCTACACCAAAGAGGATGTAAATAAAATTTTTAATGCGATTGAAAAGGAACTTGCCGAAACCAAAAAGAAATTTGACACAATCGGTGGCGATGACAAGTTTACACTTTTATAGGAGGAAATTTAGATGATAGCAAAATGGTGTTTTCCATCTAGTAATGGTGGAGAAAAAAGAGGTTTGAATGATTCAGGTATTGAAACATTTAATGATAATCCAATAAAGTCGTTAGCAAGAGAAATCTGTCAAAACTCATTAGATGCAGTGTTGAAAAATAAAACTGCAATTGTTGAGTTTAATACTTTTTCAATTGATGCGGATGAGTTCCCTGACAAAGCAGGTTTTAAGAGTATTTTGGAAGATTGCTATGATTACTGCAAAGACAATAAAAACCCTAAAACCCCTGCATTTTTCAAGAATGCTTTGTTTAGAATTGATAATCGCAAAATCAATATGTTGAGAATAAGCGACTTCAATACAACAGGTCTTAAAGGTTCAGATTGGGATAATCTAGTAAATAGTTCAGGTGCTTCTGAGAAAGCCGAGGGCAAAGGTGGTTCATTTGGTATTGGTAAAAATGCACCTTTTGCCTGCTCTGAATTCAGAACCATATTTTATAGCACATTAGATTTAGATGGTAATCAAAAAAGCAAAGGCGTATCAAAGTTGATATCATACAAACTTGGTGTTAATGAAGATGGGACTGACAACCTTTCACAAGGCACAGGTTATTATGGAGTTGATACTTCTTATAATATTCGTGAACTAACGAATATGCTTGAACTTGATAGAGATTTCAAAAGGACATCTTCAGGAACTGATATCTATGTTACAGGACTAAAAACCACAGGACAAGAAGATTTCAAGAGCAATATTATCGCAGAAGTTCTTGACGGATTCTTAGTTGCTATTTGGAACGGAAAACTTGAAATAAGAGTCAATGGCTATATTATTAATAAAGATACATTATCAGATGTAATAAGTACATATTCAAATAGCCTTAACGACAACACAAAAATGTGCTTTAACCTATTAGCAGATAGTTCAACCGAATGGTATTCATTGCCTGTTAAACTTTCAGGAACAATGCCATTAGGAAATATAAAATTTGGCTTTAAACTTCTTATAAACGGAACAAACAAAGTGTCAATGGTTCGTGGCTCTGGTATGAAAATCTTTGATAAAGGTAACCTTTGCCCATCATTAAGATTTGTAGGACTTGCAATGGTTGAGGGTGAAAGTCTTAATAGTCTATTAAGAAGCTTGGAAAACCCATCCCACAATAAATGGGAACCTCAAAGAAGTCCTGATCCAACAGTTGCAAAAGACTTATTAAGAGATATTTATAATAGTCTTTCAGAGAAATTAAACGAGGTAGCATCCAAAACATTTGATGATCAAATAGATATTGAGGGGGCTGGCGATTACTTGCCTGACGAGGTCGAAGATGAAAAACCTGATCAAAAGCAAGAAAACATCCAAAATACCGAAAGTTTAAACAAAATCATCAGTGTAGAAACAAAAGTTTTAGAAAAACCACGAAGCGTTGCTCACCTTGAAACCGATGAAATTGGAGATGATATTGAATCAACACAAGAATCTGAGGGACAACCAACTGAGGGCGATGGCTATGATGGATTTAATCATCAAGGCAAAAAGCCACATGGCTCAGGCGAAAGAGATTTTGAGAATGTTGGAATGCTTCCTGATGATAATTTTGGTGGCGAAGAATTAATTACGGTTAAGGCAAAGGATATTAGAATCTTCTGCATCAACAAGAAAGATCAAATGTATAGACTTATATTCACTCCTACAACTTCATCATCAAAAGGCTATATTGCAATATATAGACTTGCAGAACAAAACGAAAAAATGTCCATAGAAATACTTGGTGTAAAAGACCCTACATTAGAGTGTACAAGAAACAAGATTGGCTATTTCGAATTTAAAGATGGTCAACAATGCAAAGTCGATTTCAAAATTGAGGGCGAAGAATATTCAACAATGGAGGTAAAATTGTATGCATATAAAGGCTAAATTATATCCCTACCCAGTCTTGGCTAATTTTAACGATGACTATGTAGATAGTAAATTTAATGTATTTGTGATTATACAATCATTTCCTAACGAGTTGTTGATACAATTCAAACCTGAATTAAACAATGCAGGAATTAAGGCTTTAATTGATAATAATTCAGCAAGTTGTTATGTTCACATTGAGTGTTCATTAACAAGTTATAGAAAAATTGTAAAAGTTCCACTTGAGGGATTGGAATATTCTATACCTGCTGACAGCATTGAGGGTCCTATTAGTTTTTGCCCATTTGTTATTGCAAATCAAGATATTCCAAACTATACAAATGAAAAACTAAACAAAGACTATGATGGTGCAACATTTGATCTAGAAAAAGGCAATATTTTGGCTATCGGACAAGAGGTCCAAACAAGAGTTGAGAAAGAAAATGACGACTTGGCAAATGTTCCATCAATATTCGCAGTGACGGAAATTAAGGACCCTGAAAGAAAAGACATTGTAATTGATAATGCAGGAAACAAAATCAATGTACAATTACCAAGCGAAACATTTTTTGAATTTAAGATTGCGATGGCAAATCCAAATTCAATGTCAGTTCTTCACTCTATGGTCATTATACCAGCCCTTATGAAATGCTTTGAAGATATGAAATCAAAACCTGAAGAATTCTACACTTTCGAGGATCGCAGATGGTTTAGATCATTGAAAAAGGCAATGAAAAAGATAAATATTGACCTTACCGAAGAAAACATTATGTCAATTGACTCATTTACCGTTGCTCAAAAGCTTATGGATAACACCACAAACAGGGCTATCTTAAAAATTAACGATATTGCATATAAAGGAGATATAAACGATGACTAATATTGAAATATTATCAGAAGATAAAATTTTAACAATTAAAAGCAATAAAGCTGAAGTCGTTAAGTGTATCTCTGAATCAAAAGATAATAGTTGGTTAAAAGACTTCTTCCACGAAGAAAACCCTTTTACAAAATCAAAGTTATTCATAGATGATTTTGAATTTGACATGAGTAAAGAAAATCCAGACGAAACGGATTTTGAAAATGCAAAAAGATTATTTACTCACTTAAAAATAACAGAAAGCCAAGCTTGCGATGAAAGACTTTGGATGGGATTAACTTTTTCAAAATTTTATAATTATATGCTTTATAGATATAATCCCACAATGTCTATGTTTACAAATAAGTGGCTTTTCCAAAAGAATAATGCAAAAGTCCAAATATTTAGACAAGGACTATCTATGTTGTGGTGGTATGCCTATATTACTTATGATAAAAACAACAAAGAAAATCCTTTTGAGTTAACCGAGTTTGCATTTAGACATAAAGACTTTTTAATAAGCATTTATTCAAGAAGCTTTTGTGGATCTAAAAATGTCACCCTTGGTCTAATTAGAGCTTTAAGAGATTTCGAGAAAGATGGAGGTAATGTATCATCAAGAGAATTATATAACGGACTTATAAAATATATATCATTTCTTGGTGGAGCATATATCGTTGATACTTTTACCGAGCAAGAAATTTACGATAAGAGTTATATAAAGTTGATTCAACTCTATTGCGAACTTTATCCAGACCAAAAGACATTTAAACTTTAATTAAAGGAAACCAAATGATAAATAATTTAGTAGAAGCCAAATATAAATTGACAAAGATAGAAAAATTTCAAAATTTAGGTAGGTATGAAAGTTTAATCCCCACCTATCTTTCAAGCGGAATTGAAGTCTATCCACATCAAATTATGGCTTCTACTTTTGCTTTATCTAACCCTTATGTTAAAGGCTTTATATTCGCTGATGAGGCTGGTCTTGGTAAATCTATTGAGGCTATGCTTGTAATCGGACAATATTTACTTACAAGCAAAAACAAAGTAATAGTAATTATCCCTAACTCACTTTTTGAACAATGGTATAACATTATTTACAATCAATTTGGCTTTAATGTATTGCCATATAAGAGTTATGAGGATATTTCACAATTAAAAAGATATTCAGGTGGCGCAGTTGTTTTAGCAACCTATGATTTTATTACTGACTACTATGAACCAATAAAAGAAATGGAATGGGATTTGTCGGTATATGAAGAAGCTCATAGACTTAGAAAGTATAAGATTGAAAGCAACAAAACAGCAGAAATCTTGCACGACACCTTTGCAAACAGCAAAAAAATACTATTGACCGCTACACCAATTCAAAAAAATGAAATGGATATATTTGGTTTAATAAACTTTATTGATGAAACAGTCTTTACTGATAAAGACGAATTCTACAAAAGATACTTTAGAAAACCTGAAAACTATCCTGAACTAAGGTCAATTATTGCACCTTACACTTTTAGGACCTTGAGAAGCCAAGTAAAGGCTGATGTTAAACTTCCTGAGAGAATCATAACAACGCAAATTTATCACCTAAATAGTGAAGAACTTGCACTTTATAAACTTATTGAGAATTACATTTCTAAATCAGAAAAGTGTGCGTTCCCTGATATGCAACCCTATGAACTATCGTTGCTTTTATACGGACTATTTTCTTCAAGTATTTACGCTTTCAGCAAAACCCTTAGCGGTATTTATATGCGCCTGATGAAAATGGGCAACCCAAAAGCACAAGAAGAAGCAAAAGAAATTAAAGAAATGCTTGATGCTTCCACAAAAATCCATATAACCAGCAAAGATGAAATATTTATGAAAGCGTTGGCTGGTGGACTTTCTCAACTTTCAAAGCAAAAACTACCTAAAAAATGTATTATTTTCACGCAAAATTTACAAACACAAGAACACATTTACAAAGTAATCAGAGATAACTCTGACTATAAAGTCGTTTCATATAATGGATCAACCGACAACATTGTGTTGAGAAAGTTTAGTTTTGATGACAACGAAATTCTTATCTCAACTGATAAAGGCAATGAAAGTTTGAATTGGCAATTTGCCTGCTTCATTATAAACTACGACTTCCCACAAGTTTTACTTAATATGGAACAGCGTATATCTCGTTGTCATCGTATTGGGCAAAAGAACGATACGCTAGTTATAAACTTTATTTGTCCTGACATCTTTTCTGATGTTAGAAATTATGAATTATTCTACAAAAGAACTAATGTTTACGAAAAAATACTTGGTGCAAGTGATAGCATCATATCAGGTGCATCAGACAAAGATATTGAAGAAAACTTGAAGCAAGCAATGGTTGATTTTAGAAATAAACAGCAGGTTGCAAAAGACTTTAAGGTCATTGATGAAGAATTTGCAGACGATATTTCAGAAAGAAAAATTGAAAGCAATGATATTCTTTTCTCAACATTTAAGACGAGTTTGGTAGAAAAAACCAAAAATATGGCTGAGTATATCAAACGACAAGTTGTCTTATTAAGACAAGATATCAACGATTTAACGAGGTTTGTTTATAAGGACAAATTCACTGATAGCGAAACATTGGAGTATGAACAAAAGCGTTATACAATAAATGATGAAACATCATTAAAATTAAAGTCTGACCCTTTCTATCATCTAAAATTCGAGTTAGACCAAACTTCAATGGATAACAACACAATTATCATCTCAAACCCTGAATTAAAAGGAACAAAAGGTGTAATAACTGTTGATAACTTGGCTGTATTTGCAGATATGTATATGGAAAATCAGTACTTTTTCTTAGGCATGACCAATGACGGTAAATTACTTCAAGAAAACGATATTGATAAGATTATGAATTCTCAAATTATAGAGATAACAAATACAAACGATTTAATAGATGCTAATACCTTTGAAAAGGCAAAAGAAAAAGAAATTGAGGCGATCAAAGAAGATTTAATTAACAACGAAATCAAAGCATCAAGTGTTCCAATAGAACGACTAACAATGCAGGCAGAAAAGAAAAAAGAGGCACTTGCAAAGGAAATAACCGATTTGGAACGAGAATTAAGACAAATCAAGGCAAATTCAAATGCTCAAAACTTTGCTGAAAAATTTGAACTAAATCAACGAATAGCAACTATGAATAAGGACCTTATGAAGAAAAAAGAGAACGAATTTATGTCAAAAATGAACATAAACAGCAATCTTTCTTCAGAAATACAAAAAATTAAAGAAAAAATTCAGGTAAAGATACAAAAATCCAATAGATTTATGGTATACTTTGAAGTGAGGTAATTAAATGGGAACAATTAAAGATGTTTACGATATTTTAAAAGATTTAAGGAGTTTGGCTAAAGAAGCAAACAATCAGCCGATGATAGAGCTTGCAGTAAGCATACAAGACAATCTTTTTGACATTAAGGATGAAATGCAAAATCTTAAAGAAGAAAATCGTGAATTAAAAACAAAAATAACCAAAGTGGAAAACGAAAATCGTCAATTGTCTGAACAATTAAGAGATTACAATTCTATAAAGGAACAACTTGAGCAATACACAAAAGAAGATTTGTCACTTGCCTTTGAGGATACAAAGTTTAAGTTGCATTTTACTGAAAATGTAATCTTTATTACATCAAGTACTGTTATACATAAAAAGGTTTTAGAATTTGGATTGGATGAGATATTTAAAGTAATTTCTTTACAATTAACAAGCCCTGTATGTTTTGACAAATATGAATCTGCATTTTCAGGTTTATGTCAAGGATACCATGTCGATGAACAGGATGCGTTAAGTCTAAAAGCTCAATTTTTAGCATTAGGTTTAATTGAAATTTCAACGGATAAGAAAAATCAGGAAATGATTAAGTTGACTTCAAAAGGATTATCTGAGATGAAAAGATTAAACACAATAAAACAAGGAGATAAAAACAATGGTTGAGAAAATGGATGGAAAAACAATGAACATTACGGAAGAAAACTTAAATAAATTGAAAGACCTATTCCCTGAGGTTTTTGAAGAAGGTAAAATTAACTTTGACAAACTTCAAGTTGTTTTGGGCGAAAACATAGATAAATCCAATGAAAAATATGAATTTTCTTGGAATGGTAAGTTTGAAACAATGAAACTTGCTCAACTACAATCGACAGGCACACTTATTCCTTGTAAAGAAAAGAGTAAAGATTGGGATACAACTCAAAACCTTTACATTGAGGGCGATAATCTTGAAGTCCTTAAGCTTTTGCAAAAGTCATATGTAAATCAAATAAAAATGATTTATATTGATCCACCATACAACACAGGAAATGATTTCGTTTATAAGGATAACTTTGCAGATAATATTGCAAATTACAAGGAAATCACGGGACAAGCCACAAAATCAAACGCTGAAACATCTGGAAGATATCATACAAATTGGCTAAATATGATGTATCCAAGATTAAAGCTTGCAAGAAATCTGCTAAAAGATGATGGCATCATATTTATATCAATAGATGACAATGAACAAGCAAACCTAAAAAAAATATGCGATGAAATATTTGGCGAAAATAATTTTATTGCACAATTTCCAAGAATAACAAAGAAAGGAGGGAAATCCTCTGATGTAATTGCAAAAAATCACGACTATGTTTTGATGTATCGAAAATCTTTAATGAATGGTTTGTATCCTTTAGAGCATAATGATGATGGGTTTAAATTTGAAGATGAATATGTTAATGAAAGAGGTTTATATAAGTTAAATCAAACCCTTGACTATGATAGTCTTCAATATAGCAAAAGTTTAGATTATCCATTAGAAATAGATGGTAAAACATATTATGCTGGCGAATCTTATGAAAAATATTTGGAACGACAAAAGGGAAATCATAATAGTGCAGATTGGGCTTGGCGATGGAGTAAAGCAAAATTTGATTTTGGTTTAAAAAATGGTTTTATAGTTGTAAAAAATTCAAAAAATGGCTCAAGAATTTATACTAAAACATATCAAAATGCAACAATTGAAGATAAGGGTAATGGTTATGAAGTTGTTCTCAAGGAAAGGACGAAGTCAATGTCAACCCTAGATACAACTTTAAATGAATTTTCCAATGATAATGCAACTAAAGATTTAGATGCTGTATTGGATAAAAAATTGTTTGATTTCTCAAAGCCAGTATCCTTAATTAAATTGCTTTTGAAATTAACTACCAAAGACTCTGATATTGTTTTAGATTTCTTTTCGGGGTCGGGAACAACAGCCCATGCTGTTCTAGAACAAAACAATGAAGATAATTGCAATAGAAAATTTATATGCGTTCAATTACCAGAATTTACCGAAGAAACAAGTGAAGCTTATAGGCAGGGATATAAAAATATTTGCGACATAGGAGAAGAAAGAATTAGAAGAGCTGGTCAAAAAATAGTTGAATCCACACCACTTACCGCAAATACCATTGATACAGGTTTCAAAGTGTTCAAATTAGACACATCAAACTTGGTAAAATGGAACAATACACCTACCGAAGATGTTGAGGAATTAAAGAAAAGACTCCAACAAAACCTTTTCTATATCGTTGATGGTAGAAGCAATATGGATTTGGTTTATGAAATAATGCTAAAATATGGTTTGCCACTTACCTTGCCTATTAATGAGAAAAAATATGGCGATTACAAGGCTTACGAAATAGCAAGCGATACATATAAAGTAATGATTTGCTTGGATAGAAACTTGCCAATTGAAATAATTGAGCAAATGACTGATGAATCAGTTGGAACTTATGTATTTGCAGATCACTGCTTTGGCGATGCAAATATCTTAATAAATACTGAAGAAATATTAAAGAAAAAATCTAAAAATTTGAGGATATTCTAGGATGTTGAAAATATTGTGTATTAATTGGAGTGATACTGCGGTAATTTCAAGTATCATAGGTGTCTTGGGTACTTTGTTAGGAACAATACTAGGATACTTGTTGAATCTATTAAGTAATAAAGGCAAATTAAAAATATATCTTAGAAATGAAAAACTAACAACATTTCAAGATGATGATGGAAATAAAACCAATAGATTTTATAGTTTTGAAGCAGAATTTATCCTAACAAATTTATCAAACGAAACAAAATCTGTTATAAAACCTTATTTTATTATAAAAAACAATAAAGAAGAAACCAGTTTAGGAGTGTTAGTTAGAGAGATAAAACACACTCATTCTATTTATGATGTTCTTAACAAATATAAAGAATACGACAAGTATGACATTTTACCACAAAGCAGTATATTTATGGAATTGAGTTCATGTTTAAAAGGGAAAAATATTTTATTAAATCCTAAAACAAAATTATATTTTTGCTATATCACTAACAAAAATAAAACTAAAAAAATAAAACTGAAAGTTAAATATGAAGATTTAAAGTAGCATATTTTCTATTTCTAAACATTCGGAGAAAAATTATGAAGAAATTACAGTTTAAGCAACAAGACTTTCAAGATAAGGCAGTTCAATCGGCTGTTGACTTATTTCAAGGACAAATAAGCAGAACATCAACATTTACGATTGTTAACAAAGATATGTTTTATATGGAATCAACAGGATATGGAAATACCCTTACTATTTCTATGGAACAAATTGAAGCAAACTTACACAAGGTTCAAGAAAGAAACTTATTGCCTTTGACTGATTTGAAAGAATTAAGATTTAACATTGAAATGGAAACAGGTACTGGTAAAACTTTCGTTTATACCAATACAATTTTGGAATTAAACAAACAATATGGCTTCAAAAAATTTATTATTTTAGTCCCTTCAATTGCAATTCGTGAGGGCGCATACAAGAGTATGCAAACAACTTCCGACTATTTTAGACAAAAATATGATGGAGTAACCCTTCGCCCATTTATCTATAATTCAAGCAGATTACATGAAGTAAGAGATTTTGCTCAAAGCACTGAACTTGAGGTAATGATTATCAACATCGATGCATTTAAGAAAAGTGAAAATTTATTCAACCAAGAAAACGATAAAATGAGTAAATCAGCAAAAGATTACATAAAAGAATGTAACCCAATCTTGATCATTGATGAACCACAAAGCATTGATAATACATCAAAATCAAGAGAAGCAATCAAAAGTTTGAATCCATTGTTTGAATTAAGATATTCGGCAACCCATAAAGAAAAAATTAACACAATTTATCGTTTAACCCCAGTTGATGCTTATCAGATGGGCATTGTTAAACAAATTTGTGTTGCAAACAATAGCGTAGTAGATGATTTTAACAAACCATACATTAAATTAATTGAAACTGATAATTCAAATGGCTTTACTGCTAGGTTGGAACTTGATGTTAAAGACAAAAAAGGAATGGTAAGACCAAAAGTTGTTACAGTTAAGCCTACCACCAATTTGGAAGTCGTTACAGGCAGAGAATTGTATGCAGGTTATGTGGTATCAGGAATCGATTGCGAAGATGGATATGAATCTGTTGAGTTTATTAACACCGAGAGAGTAACAAAGGCTATGCCTCTTGGTTGCATGGATGATACTTTATTCAAGAAAGAGCAAATCAGAAGAACAATTGAAATCCATTTGGACAAAGAATTAAGATACTTAGATAAAGGCATCAAAGTTCTTTCCCTATTCTTCATTGATGAGGTTAAGAAATACAGAGATTATGATCAACCTGATCAAAAAGGCATTTACGCAAAAATGTTTGAAGAAATCTATAATGAACTTATAGAAATGCCAAGATATAAACCATTAAAAGAATTCTTCAACAACCCTGTTGAAAAAGTACACAATGGTTATTTCTCACAAGATAAAAAAGGTAGATTAAAAGATACTAAGGGCGACACTGCTGACGATACCGATACATATAACACCATTATGAAAGATAAAGAATGGTTATTATCGTTTGAGTGTCCATTGAGATTTATTTTCTCCCACTCTGCATTAAAAGAGGGCTGGGATAACCCTAATGTATTCCAAATCTGCACACTTATTGAGAATAAGACTCAATTTACTCAAAGACAGAAGATTGGTCGTGGTTTACGACTTTGCGTAAAGCAAGACGGAAATGAACTTGTAAGAATTGAGGACAGAAACATCAATATTTTGCACGTTATAGCACAAGAATCATTTGCTGAATTTGCAGAGAAACTTCAAACTGAACTTGAAGAAGAAACAGGTATTAAGTTCGGCATCCTTGATATTGGTATGTTCGTAGACATCCCTGTTACAAATGAAGAAACCCAAGAAGAAACCAAGATGACCTATAATGATTCGTCAGACTTACTTGATTTCTTTAGAACTAAAAACTACATTGATGGCAAAAATAAAATTAAAGACACTCTTAAAAATGACTTGCTAAACAACACTGTTGACCTACCAAAAAGATTTGAAACAGCAAGAGAAAGAATCATCAACCAAATTAAACAAGCTAATAAAAAGGTTGATATTAAGCCATTTAAACAACAAGTATCAGTTAAGAGAAAAGACGATATGTTTGCAAATCCACTATTTATGGAATTGTGGAACAAGATGAAACAAAAGACCATCTATCGTATCAATATGAACATAGATGAATTACTTGAGGCTTGTATTAAAGATGTAGCCCAAATGAGCCCAATTAGAAAGGCACAAATTAAGAAAGAAACAGCCTCTATTAACCTTGAATCGGCTGGTGTAACATACAAGGAGCAAGCACAAAGATTTGCAGAATTTGACCAAAATATATTGCTTCCTGATGTTTTAAGAATTCTAGAAGAAAACACAAAGTTGCCAAGATCTAATATCGCTAAAATATTAATTGAAAGCAATAGACTTCAAGATTTCCTAAACAACCCTGAAAAATATATTGAAGCAGTTACTAGCATAATCAATTATAACAAATCAAATATGAGTATTGATGGGCTTAAATATACCAAAATTGATGGCGAAGAATACTCTTGGTTTGAAATGTTCAATATGGACGACACAAAAGATGTTATCGCATATTTGGACAGCAACTGTATTAAGGTGGATCATTCGCTTTACGACTACATAATCTATGATAACTCAATGGTTGAGCGTAATTTTGCTGAAGCATTAGATAACGATCCTGATGTAAAATTATTCTTTAAAATACCTGACAAATTCAAAATATCTACTCCTATTGGTCCATACAACCCTGACTGGGCAGTCTATGTTCAAAACGAAAATGAAAAGAAAATGTATTTTGTAATCGAAACAAAAGGTAGCAAAAACATGGGACAACTTCGTGGAGATGAATGGGATAAGATTCAATGTGGCAAAAAGCATTTTGAGGCTCTTAACTCTGGAATTGAATTTGATTTCGATACTCGTTGGAACGATTTCAAAAAAGATCATTGTTAAAAATTAAAATAAAAGAGGGAAATTATGTTTTGGGCAATATTCATTCTTTTAGTTTTACTCTCTGGAATCATTTTAGCTTTCAGAGAAATGGTTAATAGTTTTAGTAA
>URYH01000009.1 GCA_900552105.1 uncultured Eubacteriales bacterium
TTTTTCTAGTATTAAATTTATTCTTTCTATGTCAAATCTAGTAAGTAAAATGTTTTCAGGCTCTTTATTCGTTTCTTTATATACTTCTTCAACATTTCTTTTGGCTAATCCTAACATTGCATCTACTAAATCAATAGCTAAATAATTTATATTTTGATTTTGTTTGTTTTTCGACTTATGGGAAAACGACAAATTGGTCAAATGCAACCTTTTGAATTGGTGCTGACTTTGATTATTGCCGACCTATCGACAATTCCAATGGCGGAAATGACAATTCCATTGCTTCACGGGGTCGTGCCACTTCTCACTCTTTTAGTCGTGCACTATTTTTTGTCTATCATTTGTCAAAAGAGCGTCAAGCTTGACAAAATCATAAACGGCAGACCAATTATTGTTGTGACCCCCGAAGGAATTGACTACAAGGCAATCCGGTCACTAAACATCAGTATTGAAGATATCATTGAAGGAATACGCGGAAAGGGCTTTTTTTCGCTTGATGATGTCGCATATGTCATTGTTGAAACAACAGGACAAATCAATGCAATGGCAAAAGCATCAAACTCCCCCGTGACGAAAAACGACCTCAACATAAAACACGATATCTCTTCTCTTCCAGTCACTCTGGTTAGTGAGGGTTCAGTGATGAAAGACAATTTGGACATTGCTGGAGTGGGCGAGGATTTTATTCGAGACATGCTCAAAGAAGCAAAAATCAAAAAAATAAAAGACTGCGTCATTTGCACTCTTGACAAAAATGGAAAGGTCTATATCCAAGCCAAAAACCAACACTACAAACTTCTCCAAACCAAGCAAGGTGGAGGAATCAAGATATGAAAAGACTTGTTGGAATCATATTTTCACTCTTGTTTATCATTGCAGTGTCCACGACTGAAATTATACTCAGCAAAAAATATATCGGTGAAGTTTTGGAGCTATCAATGTCAATCGCAGAAAGTGTAAATCGCGAAACATATTACGACCAAAACCATATTGACAACGTGACAAAACTCGAAGAACTTTGGAGACATCACGAAAACATTTTATGTCTCATGACAAATCATAACAATATTGATGAAGTTGGCGAATACATAACGCGCATGAGAACAAGTCAACGCGACCATGATTATGAATGCTTCGCGTCAAGTCTTGCCCTCGTCATCTTCTATGTCGAAGGATATCAACACATTTTCGGCATCAATTTTCAAAATTTGGTTTGACATCAAAGTATTGTTTTAGAAATTCGGCGGTTAGTCCCACTCCTCTTTTTGCCACTTCTTTTGGTGTTCCGTTTGCAACAATCTCGCCTCCTTGATCGCCTCCGTGAGGTCCAAGGTCAATAATGTTGTCGGCAACCTTGATAACATCAAGATTGTGTTCAATCACAACAACCGTATTTCCACGGTCAACAAGTGTTTGCAGGATTTGAATGAGTTTTTTGACATCATAGGTGCTCAATCCTGTTGTTGGCTCATCAAGGATATAGAGTGTTTTTCCTGTCGAGCGCTTTGAAAGCTCTGTTGCAAGTTTTACTCTTTGAGCTTCACCACCAGAAAGCGTTGTTGAAGATTGTCCGAGTTTGATATATCCAAGTCCGACATCGAATAGTGCTTGCAATTTGTTTTTGATTTGTGGAATTGCCTCAAAGAATTTCAGTGCTTCCTCAATCGTCATATCAAGCACATCAAAGATTGATTTTCCCTTATATTTCACTTCAAGTGTTTCGCGATTATAACGTTTTCCTTTGCAAACTTCGCAAGGCACAACAATCTCTGGTAAAAAATACATTTCAATCTCTTTGACGCCATCGCCTTCACAATTTTCACATCGCCCGCCTTTGACATTGAATGAGAAGCGTCCTGCCGAATATCCCCTTTCTTTTGCGTCAATTGTTGAAGCAAAAAGTTCGCGTATTGGAGTGAAAACTCCAACATAGGTTGCCGGATTTGAACGTGGCGTTCGTCCGATTGGTGATTGGTCGATGTCAATAATTTTATCAATTTCGCCAGAAATTTCAACGCTCTTGGCTGGCAAATCAAATTGCTCTTTTTGAAGCGTGTTGCGGACACCTGGGCACAAAACCCCATTCACGAGCGAACTTTTTCCGCTTCCGCTCACACCAGTCACAACTGTCAGTTGCGAAAGAGGAAAAGATACGTTGACGTTTTTGAGATTGTGAAGATGTGCACCGCGAATTTTGATTTCGCCATTATTTTGAGTTCTTGTGGTCTTTGGGATAAGAATTTTTTCTCGACCAGAAAGGAACGCACCCGTGATTGACTCTTTGCAGTTCATGACATCTTGCGGAGTTCCCGCAACCACAACTTCGCCACCATGAACACCCGCAAATTTTCCAATGTCAACAACAAAGTCCGCTGCACGAATGGTGTCCTCGTCATGCTCAACAACAATGACTGTGTTTCCTTCATCTCGAAGTGCTTTGAGCGTGTCAAGAAGTTTTGCGTTGTCAGATTGATGAAGTCCAATGCTTGGCTCGTCCAAAATGTAAAGAACGCCCGTAAGCCCACTTCCGATTTGTGTTGCAAGACGAATTCTTTGCGACTCACCCCCACTCAAACTTTCGGCACTCCTTGAAAGGGTTAAATATCCCAACCCAACATTTTTCAAAAAGTTAAGCCGTGCAGAAATTTCTTTGATGATTGGTTTTGCAATCTCTGTTTCGGTTTCCCCAAGCGTCAAGTCGGTAAAATACTCAATAAGTTTGTCAACCGACATGTCCGACATTTCGGCAATATTGCACTCATTGATTTTTATGTTCAAAACACTCGGTTTGAGTCTTTGTCCACCACAAACCGAACAAGTTGTTTGACGCATATATTTTGCAATTTCTTGCTTTATCCATTCGCTTGTCGTTTCGCGAAAACGTCTTTCAAGATTTGGGACGATGCCCTCATAAGAAAAACTCATCTCCCCTGAATATTTCAAACTTGAATAATGATAATTCAATTTTTCTCCATGATTGCCATATAAAACAATATCTAGTTTGTCTTTCGGCATGTCTTTTATTGGCATATTAAGGTCAATTCCATATTGTTTTGAAATCGCCTTAAAATAAATGTTTGTCATATATGAGTTTGTGAAGTTCCACCCACTGACATTGACCGCTCCTTGATTGAGAGTTTTGTTTGGGTCCTTGATGATGAGTTTTGGGTCAATCTCTTCAGTAAAACCAAGTCCCGTGCAATGCTCACACGCACCATATGGACTATTGAATGAAAACATTCGCGGTGTGATTTCCTCAATTGAATAACCGCATTCATCGCAGGCATAAAGGGTTGAAAAAACTTCTTTTCGTCCTTCACATTCAACAACCACAATCCCGCCACCCGTCTTTATTGCAAGTTCAACGCTGTCAGAAAGTCGAGATTTGATGTCATCTTTCACAACAACACGGTCAACAACAACATAAATATCATGTTTGATATTTTTTTCAAGCACGATTTCTTCGTCCAAAGTATAAACTTTTCCATCAACTTCAACACGAACAAACCCGTCCTTTTTTAATTCTTCAAACTTGTTTGCAAAAGTTCCTTTTTGACCGCGAGCGATTGGTGCCAAAATCAAAAGTTTTGCACCGCTTGAATACTGTGCAATTCTATCTATGATTTGGTCAACACTTTGGCGTTTTATTGGTTTGTGACATTTTGGACAATACGCAACGCCGACTTTTGCAAACAAAAGACGCATATAATCATAGATTTCTGTCACTGTTCCAACAGTTGAACGAGGATTGTGATTGGTTGTTTTTTGGTCGATTGAAATGGCGGGCGAAAGTCCGTCAATTCGGTCGACATCTGGCTTTGAAGACTGCCCCAAAAATTGCCTTGCGTATGAAGACAAACTTTCCATATAACGTCTTTGCCCCTCAGCAAAAATCGTGTCAAAAGCAAGCGTGCTTTTCCCGCTCCCGCTCACGCCAGTAAATACAACCAATTTATTCCTTGGAATTGTGAGATTGATGTTTTTGAGATTGTTCTCCCTCGCCCCAGTGATTTTAATGAATTCTTCCATCAGTTTAACCTCTTTTTGAGTGCATTGATTTCATCTCGAAGTTTGATTGCATTTTCAAAATCCAAAGAATTTGAAGCAATTTTCATCAATGCTTTTAATTTTTCAATTTGTTCTGGAATATCTTGTTTGTTTACCTTGCCGATTGGATTGCGCTTTGTTATCTGCAATGAGTTGACAACATTTTTCTTTATAGTTCTTGGTGTTATGCCATGTTCAAGGTTGAATTGTTGTTGCAAATGTCTTCGACGATTTGTTTCATCAATCGCGCGTTTCATGCTGCCGGTTTGAACATCAGCAAACATCAAAACTTTTCCGTGCTCGTTTCTTGCCGCACGACCAATTGTTTGAATGAGTGCCCCCTCGCTTCTGAGAAAGCCCTCTTTGTCCGCATCAAGAATTGCAACCATGCTTACTTCGGGCAAGTCAAGTCCTTCTCTCAAAAGATTGATTCCAACCAGCACATCAAATTCACCACTTCTCAATGAGTTTATTATCTCAACCCTCTCAATCGTATCAATTTCGGAGTGCATATATTTTGCTTTGATTCCATGCTCGCAAAGATAAGTCGTCAAACTCTCCGCCATCTTTTTGGTTAAAGTCGTCACCAAAACGCGCTCGCCGCGACCAATGACCTCTTTTGCTCTGTCCATCAAAACAGCAATCTGGTCATTTGTTGGCAAGACTTCAATTTCGGGATCCAAAAGCCCAGTTGGGCGAATAAGTTGTTCAACCGTGTTGTCAGAAATATTTTTCTCATAATCGCCTGGGGTTGCCGAAACATAAATTGTTTGTCCCAATCTTGAAGCAAACTCGTCAAAATTGAGTGGACGATTATCAAAACTTGCTTTGAGTCTGAAACCATATCCAACAAGACTTTCTTTTCTTGCCCTATCACCGTTATACATTCCTCGAATTTGTGGCAAGGTCATATGGCTTTCATCAATCAGCGTCAAAAAGCCATTCGGGAAATAATCAAGAAGAGTAAACGGTGGCTCTCCTGGTTTTCGTCCGTCAAAATAACGCGAGTAATTTTCAATCCCGCTGCAATATCCAAGTTCACGAATCATTTCAACATTATAGGCAACTCGCTCTTTGAGCCTTTGCGCCTCAATCAACTTTCCACGCTCTTCAAATTCTTTAACTTCAATTTCAGCGTCCTTTTCAATCTCGGAAAGTGCGTTGTTGAGTCTTGTTGAACCAACCGTGTAGTGAGTTGCTGGAAAGAATGAAACTTCACTGAGTTCTGAAATAATTTTCTTCGAAACGCCGTCAAATTCATAAATATTTTCAATTTCGTCGCCAAAAAACTCAATTCGAACACCAATATCACTTGATGTTGAACCCATGATTTCAAGCGTGTCGCCTTTATATCTAAAACTATTTCTCACAAGTCCGTCATCGTGTCGAACATAGTTTATTGCAATAAGGTCGCGAATGACTTGTTTTATCCCAATGTTTTGACCTTTCTCATAAAAGAGTTGCAACGACAAATACTCTTCGGGGTTTCCCAGTCCATATATGCAAGAAACAGAAGCCACAACAATGGTGTCGCTTCTGCCGAGAAGCGCCGCTGTTGCGGAAGACCGAAGTTTGTCAATTTCTTCATTGACCGACATATCTTTTTCGATATATGTATCAGATGAAGCAATGTATGCTTCGGGCTGATAATAGTCATAGTATGAAACAAAAAACTCAACTTTGTTGTGCGGAAAAAACTCGCGTAGTTCGTTACAAAGTTGTGCGGCAAGTGTTTTGTTGTGTGCAATAACCAAAGTTGGGCGATTGACTTGGGCGATGATGTTTGCCATTGTAAAAGTTTTTCCGCTGCCCGTGACGCCCAAAAGCACTTGGTTTTTAAGTCCGTCAGAAAGACCTTCCACAAGGCTTTTTATTGCTTGCGGTTGGTCGCCCGATGGCGCAAACTGTGAAACCAACTCAAACTTTCTTTCTTCCATCAACTGAATATCACCTTCAAGATTATCCCAACCAAAAAACTCAAAATTGCGAGCCCAATTGTTCGAAAAATCAAAAAATAAGCATATTTTTTTTGTTTTTTCTGGTCTTTGTTAAAAGTTAGTGCTTTGTTTTTGAGTGTGATGCAATACGCCGGCCCTTTTTTTGATTCGGACGAGATAAAATCAATGTAATTATCTTTTGATAATGATAGCATAATGTCGTCCAAAGTGGATAGTGATAATGCAAAATTTTTGCTCATATTTTTTATGATATCCTCTTTGTGAATGAGCGACACCTGTTTTTTTGAGCAATTTTCAATCAAAAATATCAGCACTTTTTTTTCATATTTATCCAACATAACTTTTTTCACTTAAACAATTTTTCAAAAATTAGCACTCCGCAAAATGATGTCAAAATCAAAAGTATTGTGAGAACCAAAAGCGCAAGAACCGAAAGCAAAACATAGCGCTTTGCCACTCCTTTCTTTTCTTGCTTGTTTTCATACACCATTCTGCCTTTTGGGAGTGGACACAAACAAAACACTTCACTGTCGTGATATTTGACTTCAATATACCCTTCTCTTGCAAGAGCATTAACACACTGTGTGACAAGGTTTTGGTCAGGCAAATATTTTTTTGGAAGTGAAGAAATCAAGTCGTTTACTTCAACAACTTGAAATGACCCATTTTGGCATTCCTTGTTAATTTCAATCAAAATGAGTTCTGTGCGCTTGTCCAACATATAAATATTTTGTCCCCAAAAACAAAAATCAATCACAAACACGCATATTTGTTTGATTGTCGCAAAAAATAACGTTGGAGGTAATCATGACAAAAGTAAACACAAAAGCACCAACCAAACTCAAAACAGATGTTTGCTGTGATGTTTGCGACTGTGTGCATAACATTGAAGGTTGTCTTTGTGACAAAGATGCAATCAAAATCACAAAGCAAGGCACAAAAGAGGCACATTTTTGCAAATCCTACGAAAAAATGTGCAACTGCCACAAAGAAAAATAAATCATCATATTATTTGTTGCACAAAAAGGTCTTGCAAATGCAAGACCTTTTTGTGAAAATCATGTTCCGCTTGATTCATATTTGCGCAAACTTAATCTAAAAATTATGTAGCATGGAACGATGAACAACATTCCCCAAACGGGAGCGAGCGCCCCATTCCACAATGTTGCGCCTTCCATTCCAAACAGATATTTCATAGGCAAAACATTAAAACAAGCATATGGTATGACAAAGGTGAATATTTTTTGGAGTTTGTCGCCATAGACATTCAGTGGATATTGACAAAGTTCTCTTCCGCCGTCAGTAAAAATGTTAACAACCTCAATTCCGTCAATTGTGAATATTGCCCACGAAGCACCCAGCATAAATAGACCCAAAAAGACAACAATGCCACACACGCACATTCCAATCAAAATCATCACTTTGCCAAAAGTCCAAGTGAAATCTTGAATACACATTGCATAAATCAGTGTCGCAACTGCAACAATGCATCGCCCAAATTTGGAGAGTTCAATATCGCAACATAGTGCCTGGTGAACAATCCCCCTTGGGCGGACAAGCATTCGGTCAACAGACCCGCTCTTGATGAAACTGGCAAATGTATCCATGCCACGAAAGAAACATTCAGTGAACGAAAACGCGAACATAACCACGCCATATGTGAGAAGAATTTGTTTGAAATTCCACCCGTCAACCACATTGAATCTATCCATGAGCAGATAAATTGTGAGAAGCATTAGCACTGTGGTCAGCATTTGTGCAAAGAACATCAGCGCAAGCGAAAGTTTGTATTGCAGTTGTTTTTTGATTTGCATTTTCATAAAAGAAAAATATAGTTTCATCAGCCGCCTTGAACCTCCACTTTCTTGAGATTTAACTTAAACAAAAGTTTTCCCAGCAAAATTATTGCAACAGTCCAGGCAATTTGAATTCCCAGTTGAATGGCAGACGATTTTATGTCAATGCTTCCGCAATATGTTCTGAAACACAAGTCATTGAGATATCTGAAAGGAAGATAGTTCATGACATTTTGAATCCAAACAGGCATGAGCGGAATTGGAATCATTGCTCCGCAACAAAATGCACCGATCGTCGAAAATATTGCAAATGTTCCATTTGGTGTCATTGTCCGAAATAGCAGCGCATAACACAGCATTCCAAGCCCCGCAACCAAAAATCCTGCAACAACAAGTTCAATCAAAAACAATCCAAATGCACCCCAACTTGCTGGGAGCGAAAGTCTGATTGAAGAAGGAAGACAAAACGCAATAACAATGAGCGGCACCATTCGAAGCAAAGTTTTTGCAAGACGTTCGGAATAGAGTGTTGCAAACCAGTTGTTATACAAACTCATTGGACGCACCATTTCATAACTTATATTCCCCTCAACAATCCCTTTTGTCATATCTTTGTTTTGTGCGAACAGTCCAAAATACATGAAGAAACCTTGTTGCAGCCATAGATATGTAATCATTTGCGAATACGAAAAGTTGTCGGGGATATTTCCCATTTTGTAGAATGCGGTGAACAAAAGCACATACATCAGCCCAAAACAAATCTGCGTTGCAAGTCCCGCGAGTGCCGACACTCGATATTGCAAAGAATTTATGAATTTGAGTTTGAAGATTGAAAAATATGTTCTCATATTTCAAACTCCTGATATAGTTTTGACATGATTTCTTCAAGTCCCAAATCTTCAACCTGAATGTCAACAACATCAAACTTTTTGCTGACGAAATTCGTAAATTTTGGCAAGTGAAACTCTCCGTGAGATTTATATTTTGCTGTTTTGTCAATCACTTCGAGAAGTTCATAACCTTCGAGCGAATAATCTTCATAATCTTTGGCATATTGAACGGTGAGAATTTTTTCTGTTCGATATTTTTCTTTGATTTCAGAAAAACTGCCGTCATACAAGATTTTGCCTTTGCCGATGAGAATAATTCTGTTGGTTAGCGCCTCAATATCGTTCATATCATGAGTTGTGAGGATAACTGTCACGCCGAGTTCTTTGTTAATCTTTTTGATAAATTCTCGCACCTGCAACTTGCTCACGGCATCAAGTCCAATTGTTGGTTCGTCGAGAAACAAAATTTTTGGGTCGTGAAGCAAAGACCCCGCAAGTTCGCATTTCATTTTTTGTCCAAGTGACATTTGGCGAAGTGGAATGTCAAGAAGTTCTTCCAGCTCCAACGTCTCCGTCAACATTTTGAGCCTTTCTTCAAATTTGTCTTTTGGAATTTTGTAGACATCTTTGAGCAAGTAGTATGAATCAATCACAGGCACGTCCCAAAATAGTTGTGACCGTTGCCCAAACACAACGCCAATGTTCTTGACATATTTTTCGCGCTGCTTGTAGGGAACAAAACCATTGATTTCACATTCCCCGCTCGTTGGGGTCAAAATTCCGCACATAATTTTTATTGTTGTGCTTTTCCCTGCCCCGTTCGGTCCCAAATATCCGACAATCTCGCCGTCCGCAATCTCAAATGACACGCCATCAAGTGCTTTCTTGATTATCTTTTTTCTGACAAACAATCCTTTCAAAGCACCCCAAAAGCCTTTGTCACGCTTTGAGATTTTGAAATATTTGGTTAGATTTTTAACCTTTATCAAAACCAATTCTCCTTTTGTAAATTTAATTTATGAAAGCAAAAAGACCCTAATAAAATTTTTATTAGGGGGGTCAAAATATTAAATTTCGCTCGTTTTATCTTTCATAAAACATAAAAAAGTTAACACACAACCACACTCATGTCAACACCAATTTGCGAAAAAAACATAGAATAATTACAAATGGATAGTTTCATTGATTTGCAAAATATCATAAAAGATATTGAAAAAACTTCAAATTTCAAACTTATAATTGGCAAAAGCGTCAAAAACAAACCAATATTTGCTTTTCATTTCGGAAAGTTTGATGCACCTCAGATTCTACTCACCGCTTCAACTCATGCAAGAGAATATGTGTCAACTGCTGTGGGTTATGAGATGATAAAAGTGTGTTCTTTCAAGAATAAAGGTGTTTGGTTTATTCCGCTCGTCAATCCAGACGGAGTGGAAATTGTTTTGTCTGAAAAACAAAAACAATACAAAGCAAATGCAAACCTCGTGGACATCAATGTCAATTTTGACGCGAATTGGGGAAAAGGAAAAAGCAATCTTTTTCAGCCACATTACGAAAACTATATTGGACCACGCCCCGAAAGCGAAATTGAAACTCGAACACTCACAAATTTCACTCGACGCCTTCGACCCCGATTCGCTCTCAACCTTCACACAAAGGGCGAGGTCATCTATTTTGGCGATTTCTTGAAAAATGAAAACAAAGGTAAAGACAAAATTTTGGCTTCCCAAATTTCAAATATAACTGGTTTTCCAAAAATAAAAACGAGCGGCAGTTTTGGAGGATTTTCTGATTGGTGCGAAATGTCGCAAAACATTCCAGCGGTGACAGTGGAACTTGGTCGCGACAATCTTCCACACCCCATTCCCTTGTCACAAACAAACAGCATTATCTCAAAACTAAAAAATCTTTTGGACAAAATCACTATATAAAAAGCAAAATTTTCAACATTTTTTAAAACAAAAGATAAATAAAAAAGAGACATCACAATTTTTTGTGTGTCTCCATCAAAAAGTTTGTTACACATTTTTCATAAACGCAAAGCCATAGGTGTGTGGTCCAGTGTGAACGATTGTTGTTGAGCCGATTTGATTCATTTTGATTTGGTTGTCGCTGAGTCCAAGTTTTTCTTTACAAAGTTTCAAAAAGTTTTCACCTTCTGCCCTCTCGCAACCAAAGCCAACGCAAAACATAAACTCTTTGATGTTTTGTTTTGTCTTTTCAAAATATGATTTTGCCATATCAATGAGTTTGTTCAAGGTGTTTTTTATTCCAATTCCAAAACCGCCAGAAGCAAGCACTCCGTCTTTCATGGTTATGATTGGCTTGATGTTGAGTTTGTTTGCAACAAGACCTTTGAGTTTGCCGATTCTTCCACCTGCAATAAGATAGTTGAGATTTCCAACAGTAAACAAGATTTTGCCACTGTCAGGGTCATCTTCGATATACTTTTTGATTTCCTCAAATGATTTCCCGCTTTGAGCAAGGCGAGCAAGGTTGATGACAAACAAGCCTTGTGTTGCACTGTTTTTCATTGAGTCAACTGCCATGATTTTGATGTTTTTATACTCTTCTCGAATCATTTCGGCAGCAACGCACGCACTGTTATGAGAACCGCTAAACTTTGCACTGATTGAAACACTGATGATATCCATACCCTTTTGAGCATACTGCTTAAAAAGTTGATAGTATTCATCAACCGAAGGACATGCCGAAAAAAATCTCATTTTTGGGTCGCCGAGTTCCATTTCATAAAGTTGTTCAACTGATTCAATATTGTTGCCATCTTCGTCCGAAATTTTGAAATGAACGATGTCGATGTCATATTTTTCAAGTTCTTCTTTTGTTAGGTCACATGCGTCATCAGAAATAATTTTTATCATATCTTCTCCTAATTTAATGGTTTTATTTCATCATCTTGACAAAGGTTGACAAAAAACGAAAATCCCGCTTCTTTGAGTTTGTTGAGATATTTCCCGACTTTGTTTGGGGCTTTCAAAACTGAAACATCATAGTTTTGTCTTAATTCATTTGCAAGTGTGAACCCCTCTGTCAGATTGCCTTCATCAACAATGAGAGCGAGCATTGGTTTTGAATCGAAGTTTGAAGAGTTTTGAAGGAGTGAGAAAATTCTTTCAAATCCAATTGAAAATCCAACCGCTGGAACAGGCACTCCAACAAATTTCCCGATCAGACCGTCATACCTTCCGCCACCACCGAGCGCACATGAATAATCTTTACTTTCAATTTCAAAAACAGTTGAAGTGTAATAACCTTGACCGCGAACAAGAGTTGGGTCAAAGCGAATTTCCACATCGTCAACTTTTGCAACTTCGTCAATAATATATTTCAAATTGTCACAGTTTGAATTTTGACCAATCTCGTTTTCAACTCGTTCGAGCGTAATATCTTTTTCAAAAAATTCGACAACCTGTTGAATTGCGCTTTCTGGCAAGTTCTTTGTCGCAAGTTCATTTCTTACACCTTCAACACCAATCTTGTCCAATTTGTCAAGAGTCACACAAACCGTATCAAAACTTTGGCTCACAAACCCAAATTTTTCAAGCAAAGCTTTGAGAATTTGACGGTCGCTAATTCTGATTGAAAAATTATTTAACCCCAAGTTTTTGAGAGTTTTTGACATTGTCAAGATTAAATCAATTTCGCAAATTCTGTCATCGCTTCCAAGAATGTCAATGTCGCATTGAACAAATTCTCTCATTCTGCCCTTCTGTGGTCGTTCTGCGCGATACACCTTATCCATTTGAATGCACTTGAACGGTGTGAGAAGTTTGTCCTTGTTGTTGGCATAAAATCTTGAAAGTGGCAATGTCAAGTCATATCTGAGTCCCAAGTCGCAAAGGTTGTCAAAATCTTTTTGTTCAATCGCACTTTCAAGCTTGTCGCCACGCTTTTGAATTTTAAAAATCAAATTCAAGTTGTCGCCGCCGTCAGATTTGTTAAGATTTTCAATATCCTCCAAAATTGGCGTTGAGATATGCATATATCCACAAGACTTGTATGTATCAAGAATGATTTGTTGCATTCTGTCGCGAATATTCATTTCGTTTGGCAAATAATCGCAAGTGCCTTTTACTGGTGTTTGTTTCATTTCTTTTTCTCCGATTATGTGAGTATAACATAATAAAAATTATTTCTCAACCACATTTGTGTCGAATGAAATATATTTTGTCAAAAAGCACAAAAAAAGAGCAAATAAATGCCCTTTTTATTTATTTTGTGTATGGATGTTCCAAATCGTATGAGATTCCGCGTTTGTCCATTTCTTCACATATGAAATCTCGTTTAACTGTGTTCTTTTGAACTTTTTCGTTTAATAATTTATGTGTCACTTTGGAACAAGTTTTTGAATTTATAATACTCAAACCAATATCAAGTACCCCAACTCCAACAACCGTTCCACCAAAACCTTTTGAAAAAGTTTCGGTTGTTGTATTCAAAAGTGATGCTCCGCTTTCAACCAAAGACATGGACGCAGGGTCTTGTTTGAGCGCCATCGCACCAACAGCAATGCATCCTGCACCAAAGATACATCCCAAAACACACGCAACTATTGTTTTTGCTGAATCAAATCCGTCATCACGGATACGGCATTTGCAGCCTCTCAAAATTCTGTCTTGGACTGCCAACGTTCTTGAGATGCTTCTAAATTTTTTCTTGAGTTGTCGATCTGAATATTTTGCAATTTGTCCGTCATATTTCTCATATTTCATCCAATGTTCAAAATATTTTGCACGCGATTCTGCATCATATTTTTTGCTTTCTTCTTCAATCTTTTCATTATATTTATCAAACATATTATCCTCCAATGTTTGAAATTATATTAATACAAATTTGTATCAGTGTCAATACCCATTTTCTTGCAACAATCCAATTTTATTTGTGATATTAAACGAAATATATGATATAATATAGTATGAAAAAATATGTTTTGGAAGTTGATTTGTTTGATAATCCCATTGGTAAAGTTGAAAAGCAAGCCGCACACACTTCGCCAGTGCTTCATCGCGCGTTCTCGGTTTTTTTGTATCACGACAACAAACTGCTGATTCAGAAACGAGCAATGCACAAATATCATTCTGGCGGTCTTTGGGCAAATACGTGCTGTTCTCATCCTCAAAGCAACGATATTGTGAGTGAGGCAAAAGAACGACTTTTTGAAGAGGTCGGCATTTTGCAAGGAGATTTGAAAGAAATTTTTTGTTTTACTTATTTCCACCAATTTGACGAGCATCTCTATGAATATGAATATGACCATGTCCTTGTCGGTGAGTTTGATGGCAATTACAAAATCAATCCAGACGAAGTTGAGGAACTTGAATGGATTGACATCGAAAATCTCACAATCGACTTAATAAAAAAGCCACAGATTTTTGCTCCGTGGTTTTTGCTCGCTGCACCAAAAGTTATTGAATACTTAAATCACCCGAATAATTGTTTTTTGAAATAGTTGAAACACGCTTTAAAAACATTTTGTCCATGAGGCACAATCAACACAACTTTTCCGACAATTTTGTTTGCCTCAACTGGTCCATATGTTGAACAATCTCGGCTAATATTTCTGTTGTCGCCAAGATAAAATATTTTTCCTTCTTCAACGAACAAATAATCAATGCCATCAATCTTTTTAAATTTTAAATTGGCGTCTGATTTGAGTGCATTAAATTTTTCATAGGTCTTTGTCATGTTGGTTATTCCATCGCTTACAACAATTGGTGTTGTTTCGCCTTTTTTTATTAATTGAATGTGATAATAACCCGTTTCGTGTCCACTTTCGTTCTTAATTGGAACAATAGCCACATAATCTCCGCCGGTTGCAATAAGTCTTTTTATGACATAGCGGTCGTCACTCTCTTCTGTTCTGTCAACAACAATAACATCGCCTCTCTCACCTTTTTTGAGTCTGTTTATCATAACAGTGTCTTCAACCTGATTCTCTTCCGACCAGTTGGCATTGATAAGCGGTTGCATTGAAGGACCTTTGACAGAAGTTCTGATAAAAATACACGCCAAAACCGCCGTCACAAGCGCCAAAACTGTGACGACAAAAAAGAATATGTTGCTCAAGATTTTAAGCCATTTTGGCATGATATGAGCATTCATATAATCTTTTCCATATTTTTTTTGTGGCTGTCCCTCGTCAATATTGACATGCATATCCATGCCAATATTATAACACCCCGCTCTTTTCTTGACAACACAATTTTTAAGTGTTAAATTTTATCTTGTTAAATTTATTGTCGAAAGAATTTGCGCCTGTAGCTCAATTGGATAGAGCATCGGTCTTCGGAACCGAGGGTTGGGGGTTCGAGTCCCTTCAGACGCACCAAAATCTCGCCTGTCGGCGAGTTTTTTATTGCTGAAAGGCCTCTTGGGCCTTGCCCATCAAACGCTTCTGCGTTTGGAACCCCCCTTCGTTGGGGCTGGCGCCCGTCTCCCCTTGCCCGTCGGCGGAGTCAAGTTCTCACTTGACTGCGTGTCCCTTCAGACGCACCACAACCTCGCCCGTCGGCGAGTTTTTTATTGCTGAATAGCCATGTTGTCACGGCTATCTTTTTTGTTTATAAAATCAAAGCGTTGTCCAGAAAACTATATGTGCCTGAATTTGAAATTATTATGCAATCAGAATATATGACATTGCTCGCTTTGAGAATTGTTGAAATTCTGTTTGATGCGGCAATGTCGGCAGTTGAAGGTGTTGGTGAATTGCAGCCGTGACTGTGAGCAACAACAACCGAATATGGACGATGAGCAGAAATATATTCAATCAGCACTCTTGGGAGAACCACAACGCTTGTTTCATCACCCTCAGCGAGTTTTGCAACCTTTATCACTTCTTTCTTGGAGTTCATTCCAAACAAATAGAGTTGTTCGTTCTTTGAGTCTTGAAGATAATTTGAAATATAACTCATCATTTGACCTTTTGAAGCAAAAGACACTTTCTTGTTTTTCTCTTTTGATGTGCGAAACAGGAAGAAAAACCCTTTCATGAAAGAAATCATTTGAGCCGTTCTGTGTCCAACCCCTGAAATTTTTTCAAGTGCAGATATTGGAGCCTCCAAAACACCTGCGAAAGTTCCAAACTCATCAAGAAGTGCATGAGCGATTTCGTTTGTGTCTTTTCTTGGGATAACATATGTCAGCAACAATTCCATGGCTTGAATATCTGTCAAATTATCTATGCCGATTTTTTCAGTCAATGCATATAATCTTTTTCTGTGATTGATATGCGGATTTTTGTTTTCCATTTTATCTCCAGCGCCTAAAAATATTTGACTTAACAATCAAATAATTATAATATATTTATACAAAAATAACAATAACAAACGGAGAAAATTATGAAAATAGTAGTGTCATGTGACAGCACTTGCGACTTGGGAGAAGAACTGATTTCGAAAAATGACATCAGGGTCATGCCTCTGATTATTTATCTCGGTGAAGACCAATTTTCTGACAATGTTGATGTGACAACAAAAGATATTTTTGCTTATGTCGACAAAACGGGCGTCCTTCCAAAAACCGCCGCGAGAAGCATATATGAATATCAAGAATTTTTTGCAAATATTCTAAAAGACGCAGATGCAATCATCCATGTTGCTTTTTCAAGCGAAATGTCTTCATCTTGTTCAAATGCTCAAGTTGCAGCGGAACAATTTGATAATGTCAAAGTTGTTGACAGCAAAAGCCTTTCAGCTGGATATGGACTTCTTGTTCTCAAAGCGTGCAAGCTCGTGAGCCTTGGCAAAAGCCTTGACGAAATTGAAAAAGAACTTGTTGACACTGTTCCAAAACTTCAAGCAAGTTTCATCATCTCAAATTTGAAGTATCTTTATAAAGGTGGAAGATGCTCAGCGGTTGCAATGTTTGGAGCAAACCTTCTCAAAATCAAACCATCAATCCATGTTGTTGATGGCAAAATGGGAGTTGGCAAAAAGTATATGGGAAAATTTTCTGACACTATGCTCAAATATACCAACGCTCTGCTTGAAGAAAATGGAGAAATCGATAAAGAAAACGTTTTCATCACTTTTTCAAGCGACGAAAATAATGTTTCGAACTTGGTGTATGATCTTCTCAAAGAACATGGTTTTCAAAACATCTACAAAACATTTGCTGGTTGCACCATCGCAAGTCACTGCGGACCCGAATGTATGGGTGTTCTCTTTATTAGAAAATAACCAAATAATAAAAATAAAGAATCTGCTCAAACTGAGCAGATTCTTTTTTACCTTGAAAACTTATTAGTTGAAAAGGTCTTTGAAACTTTTGCCAAATTTCATAACTGGCGCTTTGCTTGCTGGAATTTTAACCTTTGCTTTTGTTTGTGGGTTAATACCTGTGCGAGCTGCTTTTGTTTTGAGTTCAAATGAACCAAATCCAACAAGTTGAATTTTATCTCCCGCTTTCAATGCTTCAACAACTGTGTCTACAAATGCATCATATGCTGCGTTTGCTTCCTTTGCTGTGAAGTTTGCTTTGGTTGCGATTGATTTAAGAAATTCTCCCTTATTCATAAACTTTCTCCTTTCTTTTTTTCCAAGGTAATTATTTCCTTAGATATCTTTATTATACCAAACTTATTTCGACATTGTCCAACATTTTTACACGATTTTTCACCTTAATGTCTTTTGCCAAAAAGGATTGCAACAAAAAAGGGGCTATCAGCCCCTTGAGTCATATTTATCATCTGTATTTTTAAAAATTGAAATAATAAATGAAAGTGCAGTGATTGTCAAAACAACTTCAATAATTGAAGCAATATTGAGTTTTCTGCCATTATTTATTGTCAAATATTCAACAATATCCCCCATAATAACAAGCCTATTTGAGTATCGTCCTTTGACTTGTGAATAACTGATTGGCTCACATTTTTCTTTCACATCTTCAAATGTTTTTCCTTCCGCTTTCCATTGAAGCACGGTTGGCTCATCTTTTGTGTAATACACACCGTCGACAATTCCATAAATTCTGTGGGTTGTATTAGTTTCTCCACTTGAACCACCAGTGTAAGTAATGACATCGCCAACCCTAATCTCATCTGCTGCGACTTTTTTTACAAGTATGACATCGTGTTTCATAATTTCCGGAGTCATGGAATCTCCAATGATATATACTGGGCGGAAACCAATAATAAAAGATAATATAAATGTCAAAATAAATGCATATATGACACTTTTGAGAATATCAACCAAAATTTGTTTAACCTGTTTGCCAGTTGTTTGTTCATTAAAATATTTATAATACATTTTATTTCTTCCCATTATTTGTATTTGTTTGTGGATTTGTCACGCGCTGTGCAATTTGAAATTTTGTGTCGTTAATCTCAAAAATTGTTTTGCATAAGCGTTGAAGTTCTTTGTTGAAATCTTCAAATGTTGAAATGAATGTTTGACTTGATGTCATTTGGACTTTCATCATAAGTCTTTCGACATTCTTCCTCGTTTCATAATTTTTGAATTGCACTTCTTCAAAATTGATTAAACCTTTGAAGCCATTGCCTGAAAACACCTTGAGTTGCGAATAACGTGTGAGTATATCAAGTTTGGGCTGAACAGTTTTGAGAACGTTTTCAAGATCAACAGAAAAATTTGTTGTGAACATTGATGTGATGCCGTCAATGATTGAAGTCATGTGTTTTTTTACGTCATCATTTGGCTCAATGTCTTGGACAAAAATTTTTTCTTCTCGGTGCGTTAGAGTGAGTCTTGACGAACTCGAAAATTGCTTCTCAACAATAAAACATGCTTTGTTTCCCTCAACAACCTTGCAAAGCGTCAGCCCTGCTCTTGCAAGAAGTTTTCCAGGCGTGTCAAAATATGTTTCGCGAAGACGCGACCCACCTTGAATTTCAAACGAATAGAGAGGCAAACGTCTGTCGAGCGCTGCAATATCACCAAATGTTTTTTTTGACAGCACATCATAATATTTCACTCCGATTGTGCTTTTACTTTCCATTCTTCCCATATTTTTATTTTAACCAAGAATTTTGAAAAAAGCAAACTATCTATATATTTTTTCAAGTATATTATATTTTATTTTGACAACAATTATTTTGGAGGCAATTATGACAGATTTTTTAAAAAGTGAAACAAGAAAAAACTTGGCGAGAGCATTCATAAGTGAATGTATTGACGGGGCAAGATATCAATTTATTGCTCAAAACGCCATGCAAGAAGGATACAAATATATCGAAACGCTAATGAAACAACAGGCAAAAAACGAAATGTCGCACGCAAAGACATTCTATAATCACATTCAAAATCTTGGCGGAAGTGAACAAAACATTGAAATCAATGCAGGTTATCCTTTCCCTGTTTGTGATCTCAAAGAAGGTTTGAAACTTGCATCAAAAACAGAATATGTTGAGTTTAAGAATGTTTATCCAGCATTTGCAAAAATCGCAAAAGACGAGGGATTTAAAGACGTTGCAGAATCATTTGAACTTGTTGCAAAAGTTGAGAGATGTCATCATCTCATGAACGAGGAAATTGCAACAAAACTGAACTCTGGAAAACTATACAAATCTCCTCAAGCCTACAAATGGAAATGCACGGAATGCGGACATGAAGAAACAAGCAAAAACGCATTCAAGACTTGCCCTCTTTGTCATGAAGAACAAGGATATTCAATGTTTGAGCTATCTGATAATTAATTCTTAATCTGCTTGTCTTTGCATACCTTATTATGTGGAGAGACTGAGTTCGTCAAAAAAGGTTGGATATGGCTTTGGAAACCTTGGATTTTCAGCTGTTTCTCAAACCATTTCAACTTTACTTATGTTTTTTGGAACAAGTGTTGCGGGAATTCCCGGAACACTTGTTGGTCTTTGCGTGGCAATCGGAACATTTTGGGACGCGGTCACTGACCCAATTGTTGGATATATTTCAGACAACTCTGGGGATTGTGGAATTGGAAGACGAGAACGATTCATTCTTGTCGCAAGTCTTTTTATGGCGATGAGCAACATGCTTATTTGGTGCTTACCTCTCAATCTTAGCAATTGGCAAAAATTTGCTTGGCTTCTTATCGCACTTTTGATTTATGAAACAGCAGAAACATTTTTTGCAACACCCTACTCTGCGCTTGGATATGAGATGACAAATGACAAATACGATTCAACTTCAATTCAAGCAGCAAAATCAGTTTTTTCACTAATCGGAATGATTTTGCCATCAGTTTTGATGATGATTTTCATGGAAAAAACAACTGAGAAACTTGGATATATCAAAATTGGATTATGCACATCAATACTTATTATTTTTACCACAATAATTTGCATTGCAACTTTGAATAGAAGAAACAAAAAGAAAATCGTGCTCAATTACCCGCTTTTTCAAAAAAAACAATCAATTTGGACTGCTTTTTCTGTGTTTTTTGATTTTTTCAAAAACAAAAGATACTGTGCAATGATTGTTGGCTATTCAATTTCAACTCTTGCGACTGCAATGTTAACTTCTCTCGGACTTCATGTTTTCACATATTCTTTTCATTTTTCATCATATCAAATTTCAATATTGCTTTTGTGCTTGCTTCTTGGAGCAATATTTTCTCAATTATTTATTTCAAAAATTGCATACAAAAAAGGAAAGATAAACACTTTAATTTTGTTTATAACAATAATAATTCTTGGCGTGGGCTTGCTCTCGGTTCTTTTTCTCGTCAGGTCATTTTTTCAGTCTGTTGTCAACTTCTTTATTTGCATACCTCTGGTAATTATTTGTGGCTTTGGTTCAGGCTCTCTCTATAGTCTTCCGTGTTCAATATTTTCTGACATTATTGCCGAAGAGAACGCGGCGAACAACACAAATCAAACTGCAATGTTCTCCGGCGTCATGACGTTTGTTTTCAAAATTTCAAATGCGCTCTCATTGTTTTTGATTGGCCTTGTTCTCGACATTATAAAATTCGATAGTTCGCAACCTGTTCAAGCCCTCAAAGTTCAGAATGCTCTCGGCATTATATTGATTGTTGGCGTTGCTTTGTCCCTTGCAGTTTCAATCAGTTTTTTCTCTCATTATGACAAAAGATAGAGCACTAAACATTTTTTAACAAACAGCATTCATCAAACCGGCAACAAAAAAACAAGGTTGTTATAGCCTTGTTTTTTGTGTTTTTTAAAGAATTTCAATGAGACCCATTTCAGCAGCATCGCCACGACGAGCACCAAGTTTGAGAACTCTTGTGTATCCGCCAGCACAATTCTTTTCTTTGTTGCGTGCTGCGAATTTTGGAGCATAAACGTTAAAGATTTTTTCAATCAATGGATGGTTGATATCTTTTGTTTTTGCTTTGAAAGCTGCAAGAGATTCTTTTTCGCCGCGAACTTCTTGAATATCATAAAGTTGTGACATAATTTTTCTTCTTGCTGCAAGTTTCTTTGGACCATCGTTTGTGACATTTGTAACAACTTTTACGCCGTTTTTGTCAGTGATTTGTTTTGAAACTGTGACAACGTCTTCATATGTGTTGATTGCAAGAGTGATGATTTTTTCTGCCATGCTTTGAACTGACTTGCATTTTGCATATGTTGTTTCAAGTTTTCCATTCCAAAGAAGATATGACACTTGATTTCTCATAACAGCCATTCTTTCTTTTGTTGGTCTTCCCAATTTTTCGTTTGCCATATTAACTCCTTTTAATCTTCATCGTTTCTGAGTGACAAGCCGTATGATTCAAGTTTGTTAACAACCTCATCAATCGATTTAAGTCCGAGATTACGAACTTTGAGCATGTCATTCTTTGATTTTTTAATCAAATCTTCAACTGTGTTGATATTTGCGCGTTTAAGACAATTGTAAGAACGAACTGAAAGATCCATTTCTTCAATTGGCATTTCAAGAACTTTGACTTGTTTGTCGTTGTCTTTGCTGATAAGAATATCCATTCCAGCCATTGCTTCACAAAGATCAACAAATAGTGACAAGTGGTCTTGAACAATTTTTGCTGACAAACTCAAAATTTCTCTTGCAGATGTTGTTCCGTTTGTTTCAATTTCAAGAATAAGTTTGTCATAATCCATTTTTTGACCAACACGAGTTTTCTCAACAGTGTAATTTACCTTTTTTACAGGTGAATACAAGGAGTCAATTGCAATGTAGTCAACATCATCAAATCTTTCTTTGTTTTCTGCATTTGGAACATATCCTCTTCCTCTTGCAATCATGACATCAAGTTCAAACTTAACATCTTCTTCGATTGTGCAGATATAAAGATCTGGATTAAGAATTTCGATTTGATCGTTTGCTTCAAAATCAGCAGCAGTAACTGCGCCAGCTTTGTTTTTTCTGAGGTGCAAAACTGTCATGAAATCATTATCAGTGGAACTTGATTTAACAGCAAGTCCTTTGATGTTAAGAACAATGTCAACAACATCTTCTGTCACACCATAAACTGTTGAAAATTCATGTTGAACACCATTAATTCTGATTGCGATTGGTGCTGCACCTGGAAGAGATGAAAGCAATGTGCGACGAAGCGCATTACCAAGAGTGATTCCGAATCCTTTTTCGAGTGGTTCAACGGTAAATCTCGCAAAACTGCCGTTGTCAGCTTCCTCACAAGTGATTTTTGGTTTTTCAATTTCCATCATATCAAAATCCCTCCTATTATCTTGAATAATGTTCGATAATCAAACTTTCTTCGATAGTCAAGTCAATATCATCTCTTTGTGGCAATGCCAAGATTTTTCCTTTGAGTTCATCACTATTGAATTCAAGCCATTTTGGCATAACAATTTTCATACCTTTGAGTTCTTTGAACATTTCAAGATCTTTCTTGCTTTCCTTCACAGCGATTTCATCGCCAACTTTAACGATATATGAAGGAATGTTAACGCGTTTTCCGTTGACTGTGATATGTCCATGGTTAACGATTTGACGGCATTCACTTCTGCTTGAACCGATACCCATACGATAAACAACGTTGTCAAGTCTTCTTTCAATGAGAGAAAGCATGTTGTCACCTGTGACGCCTTTCATTCTTTCTGCTTCTTCATAGTATTTTCTGAATTGTTTTTCCAAGATTCCGTATGCTTTTTTAACTTTTTGTTTTTCACGAAGTTGAAGTCCATATTCTGTGACTCTCTTTCTTGAAGCGCCATGTTGTCCAGGAAGAACAGGTCTTCTTTCCATAGCACATTTTTTTGTGGTGCATCTTTCACCCTTCAAGAACAATTTGCAACCTTCGCGTCTGCATTCACGGCAATCTGCTCCGATTAATTTTGCCATATTTTTTTCTCCTTATTAAACTCTTCTAACTTTTGGAGGTCTGCAACCGTTGTGAGCGATTGGCGAAACGTCCTTTATGAGTGTGACATCAATGTCGCAGTTTCCAAGTGCACGGATAGCAGATTCTCTTCCGCCGCCTGGACCTTTGACATAAACTTCAACACTTTTGATTCCGTGTTCTTTTGCAACTTTTGCAGCATCTTCAAGGTTTTGTTGAGCAGCAAATGGTGTGCTTTTCTTTGAACCACGAAGACCGAGTTTACCTGAACTTGACCAAGATAGAACATTGCCTTGGCAGTCGGTAAATGTTACGATTGTGTTATTAAAAGATGCTTTGATGTGAACTTGACCTTTGTCAATGTTCTTGCTAACTCTTTTCTTTCTTGTCTGTTTTGTAGCAGCCATATTATTTCTCCTTATTTACCTTTTACTGAACTCTTTGCAACGATTCTTCTTGGACCTTTGCGTGTTCTTGAATTTGTTCTTGTGTTTTGACCTCTAACTGGAAGCCCTTTTCTGTGACGAACGCCACGGAACGATCCAATTTCTGAAAGTCTTTTGATGTTGAGTGAAACTTCTTTTCTGAGTTCACCTTCAACAACAACGTGTTTTTCAATGTAATTACGTAGTTTTGCAACATCGTTTTCATCAAGATCTTTAACTCTGATATCAGGGTTAATCCCTGTTTCAGCCAAAATCTTGTTTGATGTGACACGGCCAATACCATAAACGTATGTTAAGCCGATCTCAACTCTTTTGTCGTTTGGCAAATCCACGCCAGCAATTCTTGCCATATATTCCTCCGTTTTTGTTTTTGTTTGTTTTTTAAGATATATTTTGACGCACCGAAGAAGTGGTTTTTATAAAGCAAAAAACTCACCCAGCCGCCTCCGCTGCGAGATTTTTCAAATTTTAGCCTTGAACTTGTTTGTGACTTTTGTCTTTTGAGCAAATAACCATAACTCTTCCTTCGCGTTTGATTACTTTGCATCCATTGCATCTTGGTTTAACAGAAGCTGAAACTTTCATAACTTTTCTCCTTTTATGCTTTGTCACGCCACGTGATTCTTCCTTTTGACAAGTCGTATGGACTCATTTCAATTCGGACTTTATCACCGGCAAAGATTTTGATGTAGTGAAGTCTAAGTTTTCCCGAAATATAGGCAGTGATAAGGTGCCCATTAGAAAGTCGGACCTTAAACGTCGTGTTTGGCAGAACTTCTTCCACCACCCCGTCAAATTCTATCACATCTTCTTTCGACATACAATCTCCTTTTTAAGAATTTTCAAAATTTTTTAGAATTTTTTTGATATATGCGTTGCTATCAACGTCTTTTTTTGAGATTTTTTGTTCAAAATCAACATCACGACAATCTAGTGATAAAATATGTTTGATTTTTTTCTTTTTTGGTGAAGTGATTGGTTTGTTTTTCCCGTCAGCGAGAGCAACATAGTTTTTGTCAATAATATCGACAATCACATAAAACTGCCCCATGTCATGGCCAGCGGTTGAAACAACCAAATCTCCAACTACAAATTCTTGCATATGCTCCTCAAAGTGTTAGAATTTCCACACCATTTTCAGTGACAAGCACAGTGTTTTCATAATGGGCTGATGGGTGTCCATCTCTTGTTGAAACTGTCCAACCATCACTTGAAAGCCAAATGTCTTTTTTCCCCATGTTAATCATTGGCTCAATTGCAAGACAACAATTTGCTTTTATCACTGGCCCATTCCCTGCTTTTCCGAAATTTGGAATGCAAGGGTCTTCGTGCATATTTTTGCCGATGCCATGACCGCAAAGTTCTCTAACAACCGAGTATCCGTGACTTTCTGCACACTTTTGAACGGCAGATGAGATGTCACCAATTCTCATTCCCGCTTTGAGATTTTTTATTGCCTCAAAGAAACAATTTTCTGTCACGTCAATAAGACGTTGCTTTTGTGGCGAGATTTTTCCAACCGCAAAAGTTCTTGTCGCATCTCCGCAATAACCCTTGTATGAAGCCACCAGGTCGATGCTGACGATGTCACCTTCGCGAAGCACAAGGTCTCCAGGAATTCCGTGAACAACCACTTCGTTAACCGAAATGCAAGTTCCAGCGGGATAGCCCTCATAACCTTTGCAAGGAAGTGACGCTCCTTGATTTTCGATAAACTTTGAAATTTCTTCATCGAGTTCACGAGTTGTTATTCCTGGGCGCACCAAAGTTTTTGCATAGTTTAGTGCATCTCTAACAATTCCTCCCGCCCTTCGCATCAAAACGATTTCTGCAGGTGTTTTTGTTATCATTTTTCCTCCCCAAGTCCAAGTGCTCGTTCAACGAGTATCAAAGTTTCATCTGGCGACAGATTTCCAGAAATATCAAGAAGTTTGTTCTCTTTTCGAAAACAATCAACAATTGGCTTTGTTTCGTTTTCATAAACTTCAAGCCTATGTCTGATGCTTTCAAGATTGTCGTCTTTTCGGACTATAAGTTTTTCTCCGCATTTTGAACATTTGTCGTGCGAGTGTGTTCGTGTGGAGTAAACCTCTTTGCATTTTGGACATTGAATTCTTGACATCAAACGATTGATGATAACATCTTCGTCAGTATCAAGAAATATTGCTTTATCAATTTCAATGTGTCCAAGCATTGAATTGAACTGATTTATGGTTCTTGGAAAACCGTCAAGAATAAATCCCGCTTTTGCATCATCTTGTTCAAGACGATTTTCCACCATTTTTGTAATCAATTGGTCAGGAACAAAATTGCCATTTTCAATCAAGTCTTTCGCAATTTGTCCAATTTCGGTTTGTTTCGAAATTTCATCACGGAGAATATCTCCTGTTGAAATATGAAGCCAACCATATTTTGATTTCAAATAACCTGCAAGTGTTCCTTTCCCGCTTCCTGGAGCGCCAATCAAAACTAATTTCATATTACCTCAAAAAACCTCTGTAATTTTTCATAAGAAGTTGTGCATCAAGTTGTTTGTCGAATTCAAGTGCGCACGAAACAACAATGAGAAGTCCTGTTGCACTGAACGCATTAACAAGTGAACCCGATGTTCCCCAAATTCCTTTGAACACAAGGTTTGGAATAAGGGCAATAAACGCCAAGAATATTGCTCCGAAGAGTGTGATTCTGTTGTTTATTGTTTTAAGGTAGTCAGCGGTTGGTCTTCCCGGTCTGATTCCAGGAATAAATCCGCCGTTTTGTTGAATTTGTTTTGAAATGTCTTCTGGATTGAATGTGATTTGTGCATAGAAGTATGAGAAGAACAAAATCAATATTGCAGTTAGCACAATGTTAATCCATGAACCTGCTCCGAGCCATTCATTATACCAAGCCATCGCATTTGAGTTTGGCCAGAAAATGCTGATTATGAGTTGTGGGAATGTGAGAAGTGCTGAAGCAAAAATGATTGGCATAACTCCACCAGCATTAACTCTGATTGGAATATGTGTGTTTTGTCCGCCATACATTTTTCTGCCCTTGATTTGTTTTGCATATTGGACTGGAACTTTACGCTCCGACATATCAACAAAAACAATGAGTCCAAATATAACAACCAAAGCAACAGCAAATATAACAAGATCCCAAATAACTGAAACATCATTCTTGATTTGTGAGATTGTTGCAATAAGTGATGAACCTGCTGACGAGAGAATTCCAACAAAAATCAAAAGTGATAATCCGTTGCCAATTCCAAGGTCAGTAATTCTTTCACCAAGCCAAACTGTGAACATTCCACCAGCAATAAGGATAACAACAACAACTGATGCTGCAAGCCAAAGTGGTGCGCCTTCCCACAAATAGTCAGGTCTGATTGAATTTGAATAAGCAACAACAATTCCAACTGCTTGAGCAACAGCCAAAACCAATGCGCAAATTCTTGTATACATATTGATTTTTTTTCTTCCTTCTTCCCCTTGCTTGCCAAGTCTTTCAAGACTTGGAATTGCAACGGCAAGAAGTTGCATGATGATGGAAGCGTTGATATATGGCGTGACACCAAGAGCAAGAAAAGCTCCGTTTGAAAGTGCACCACCACTGATTGAGTTCAAAAGTCCCAAAAATGAGTTTGAACCGCTGGTTGCGCCTGCAAATACCGATTTGTCAATCAAAGGTATTGGAAGCATGGAACCAAATCTAAAAACCAACAAAAGAACGAGAGTTAAAATAATTTTTATTCTCACTTCTTTTATTTTGAATGCTTCTATCAACTTCTTAAACATTAAATCACCTCAACTTTACCGCCGGCTTTTTCAATTTTTTCAATTGCTGAAGCTGTGAATTTGTTTGCTTTCACAACGAGTGGTTTTGTGAGTTCTCCACCACCCAAAACTTTTAAGCCATATGGTTGCATTTTGCCAATAACTCTTGTTTGATACAAAAGTTCAGCGGTGATAACTGTGTTCTCGTCAAAGATGTCAAGGTCACCAACATTAACTGTTGCATAAACTTTGTCAAAGTTGTAATTGTTAAAACCTCTGATTGGAATGCGACGAATGAGTGGAAGTTGTCCGCCTTCGAATCCAGGTCTAACTCCTCCGCCTGAACGAGCGTTTTGTCCTTTGTGTCCTGCGCCACTTGTTTTTCCAAGTCCACTACCAATTCCACGACCACGGCGGAATGATTTTGGTTTTGAATTAGGTGCTGGAGATAAATTTTGTAATTCCATATTTCCTCCTACTCTTCTTCCACATTAACCAAATGTTTAACAAGGAACAAACTTCCTCTAATACATTCGTTGTCTGGCAAAAGTTTTGTTGTATTTAATTTCTTAAAGCCGAGTGCATGGATAATTTTTGCTTGTTTTTTGTTATATCCAATTGTGCTTCTAACCCAAGTTACTTTAAGCATTTTTGGAGTTTCTTTTTTAGCCATTTTGCACCTTCCTATAATGACTCAACAGAAACGCCACGACGTGCAGCGATTTGTTCTTTTGTCATGATTGATGTCAAACCATTAACGGTTGCTTTTACGCAGTTGATTTTGTTTGTTGATCCGTGGATCTTTGTAACAATATCTTTGATTCCAGCAAGTTCAATAACCGAACGGCAAGAACCGCCTGCGATAACACCAGTTCCTTCTTTTGCTGGAAGAAGAAGAACTCTGCTTGTTCCGAATTTTCCTTCAGCTTCATGAGGAATGGTTGTTCCAAGAATGTTGATTTTTTTCATGTTTTTCTTGGCATTTTGAGTTGCTTTTTCAATAGCGTTTGGAACTTCACCAGCTTTGCCGATTCCAAGTCCAACAGAACCTTTTTTGTCACCAACAACAACGAGTGCTGAAAATCTCATTGTTCTGCCACCTTTAACAACTTTTGTGACACGGCGAACGCAAACGAGTGATTTTTCAATATCGCTCTCTTCGCGTCTTGGTTCTCTTCTTCTTTCGTTGTTTTTTCTTTCTTTTTTAACTTCGTCTAAATTTGCCATTTCTTCCTCCTAGAACACCAAACCAGCTTCTCTTGCGCCGTCTGCCAAAGCTTTTACTCTGCCAGTGTAAGCATATCCGCCACGGTCGAAAACAACGTTTTCAACACCTTTTGCTTTTGCACGTTCAGCGACAACAGTTCCAACAAGTTTTGCTTGTTCTGTTTTGTTGAGTTCTTTAGATTTTTCAGAAATTTCTTTGTCAAGTGTTGAAGCACTTGCAAGTGTAATTCCTTTTTGGTCATCAATAACTTGAGCATAGATGCCATTCAAACTTCTATAGACGTTGAGTCTTGGGCAAGCGGAGGTTCCAGAAACTTTGTTTCTAACTCTGAAATGACGTTTTATTCTATTTGCATTTTTATCTGTTTTGTTAATCATTTTTCATACCTCCTTACTTTTTGCCTTTACCAGCTGCTTTTCCTTGTTTGAGGATAACAACTTCGTCTTTGTATCTGATTCCATATCCATGATATGGTTCAACAGGTTTTTTATCTCTGATCATTGCTGCAAATTGACCAACAAGTTGTTTATCAATTCCCGAGATCTTGATTTCTGTTGCCGCTGGAACTTCAATTGTAATTCCAGGAACTTCAACAATTTCAACTGGATGAGAAAATCCAATATTCATTGTGAGTTTGTTGCCTTGTTTGTTGAGTTTATAACCAACTCCGCTGACTGTGAGAGATTTTGAAAATCCCTTTGAAACACCTTCGACCATTGAGTTGATTAGTGCTCTATAAAGGCCATGTTTTGCTTTGACATCATTTTCGTCGTTCGCTCTTGTAAGCACAACAACTCCATCGTGTTGATTAACTGCGATCACGTCATCAACTTTTTGTGTCAATGTTCCCAAAGGACCTGTGACTGTAACAACATTCTTGTCGTCAATTTCAACTTTGACGCCTTGTGGGATATGGATTGGATTTCTACCTATTCTTGACATAATTTCCTCCTATTACCACACATAGCAAAGCACTTCGCCGCCCACTTTTTGAGCACGTGCCTTCTTGTCGGTCATAATTCCTTTGTTTGTCGAAAGAATTGCAATTCCAAGACCATTGATAACTTGTGGGATTTTGTCAACTGTGCAATAAATTCTGAGTCCTGGTTTTGAAATTCTCTTTATTCCTTGGATAACACTTTGGTTATCAGCGTCATATTTGATGACAACTTTTATGTTTTTAAATGCGCCTGCGCTTTCAAGTTCGAAAGATGAAATGTATCCTTCTTCAAGCAAAATTTCTGCGATTGCAAGTTTTTCTTTTGATGCAGGAATGAGAACGCTTTCGTGTTTCGCATTAATTGCATTGCGAATTCTTGTAAGCATATCTGCGATTGGATCTGTAACTATCATTTCTTCCTCCTCCTTACCAGCTTGCCTTCTTCACTCCAGGGATTTCGCCTTTGTTAGCAAGTTCTCTGAAGCAAACACGACATACGCCATATTTTTTCAAAACTGCGTGAGGTCTTCCACAGATTTTGCATCTTGTGTATTCACGAGTTGAGAATTTTTGAGTTCTTTCTTGTTTTTCAATAAGTGCTTTCTTTGCCATATCAAATCTCCTTATTTAGTTGCGAATGGCATTCCCAACAAAGTGAGAAGGTCAAGCGCTTCCTTGTCTGTTTTTGCTGTTGTGACAAAACAGATATCAAATCCTCTAACCTTTTCGATTTTGTCATAGGAAATTTCTGGGAAAATAAGTTGTTCTTTTATGCCCATTGTGTAATTTCCTCTGCCATCGAACCCTTTCTTTGGCACGCCATGGAAGTCACGAACTCTTGGAAGAGCAATTGAAATGAGTCTATCCAAGAACTCATACATTCTTTCGCCTCTCAAAGTTACTTTCGCGCCAATCTTTTGACCTTGCCTCAATTTGAAGTTTGAAATTGCTTTTTTTGCAACTGTTGCAACTGGTTTTTGTCCAGCGATTGTTGCAAGTTCTTCAAAAGCAATATTGAAACTTTTTGAATTGTCTTTAACTTCACCGAGTCCCATTGAAAGAACAATTTTGTCAAGCTTTGGAACTTCGTTGATGTTTTTGTAGCCGTTCATCTTGATTAATTCAGGAACAACTTGTGTTTTATACATTTCGCGTTTTCTATTCATTTGTCACCTCAATTAATCTTTGTTTTCAGCATTTTTTGCTGCAGGTTTTTTTGCAGCGGTGCTTGATTTCGACTTTTTTTCTGTTGTTGCAGTTTCTTTTTTAACTGCTTCTGCTTTTGCTGCTTTTGTTTCAGCTTTTACGTCTTTCTTTACTTGTTTTTTCATGTCTTTGTCAAGACTTGCTCCGCATTTTTTGCAAACACGTGCTTTTTCGCCGTCAATAATCTTGTGTGCAACTCTTGTTGCTTTTCCACAAGCTGGGCAAACAACCATAACGTTTGATGCATCAATTGGAGCTGCCTTTTTCATGATTCCGCCTTTTTCTTGAGCAGAACGAGGTTTTTTGTGTCTTGAAACGACATTAACATTTTCGATTACAACTTTGCCTGTTGTTGGAATAACTTGAGAAACTTTTCCTTTCTTTCCTTTTTCCTTTCCGGAAATAACAACAGCTTGATCACCTTTTTTTACTATCATGTCTTTTCTCCTTATAAAACCTCAGGAGCAAGTGAAATGATTTTCATAAAATCTTTTTCACGAAGCTCTCTGGCAACAGGTCCAAAGATACGAGTTCCCTTTGGTTGTTTTTGATTATCAATAATAACTGCTGCGTTGTCGTCAAATTTGATATGCGTTCCATCTGGACGACGAAGTCCTTTTGATGTTCTAACAATAACTGCTTTGACAACATCACCTTTCTTAACAACTCCACCTGGAATTGCGGATTTGACTGATGCAACAATGACATCACCAATATTTCCGCTTCTTCTGAAAGAGCCACCAAGAACACGGATACACATAATTTGTTTTGCGCCGGTGTTGTCGGCAACTTTCAATCTTGTTTGTGGTTGAACCATAATTCTTCTCCTTTTGGATTACTTTGCTTTTTCAACGATGCGGACTAATGTGTGATATTTGTCTTTTGAGAGTGGACGAGTTTCTCTGATTTTAACTCTGTCTCCAACTCCGCAAATATTTTCTTCATCGTGCACTTTGAATTTTTTTGTTGATTTAACGACTTTTTTATAAATAGGGTGTTTTTTGTTTGAAACAATTGCAACAACAATTGTTTTATCCATTTTTCCAGCGCTGACAACAATTCCTTCGCGCTCTGGTCTGTTATTTCTTTCTTCCATGTTTCACCCCTTATTCCTTATCGCCTTCAGCGATTTCTCTAACTCTGAGAACTGTTTTGATTCTTGCGATGTCTTTTTTTACGTTGTGGAGTTGCATTGGGTTTGCCAAGTTTCCAGTCGCATGTGAGAATCTCAAATTAAAGAGTTCGTTTTTGAGTTCATTGAGTTTGCTTGAAAGTTCTTGTGTTGTCATGTTTTTGATGTCATTAATTTTCATTTGCAACACCTCCCTCAACTGCTTCTTCTTTCTTTACGAATTTTGTTTTGCAAGGAAGTTTGTGTCCAGCAAGTCTCAAAGCTTCACGAGCAACATTTTCAGCAACTCCTGTAAGTTCAAAGAGAACTCTGCCAGGTTTTACAACTGCAACCCAAAATTCAGGTGCGCCTTTTCCTGAACCCATTCTGGTTTCAGCTGGCTTTTTTGTGACAGGTTTGTCTGGGAAAATGTTGATCCAAACTTTTCCGCCACGTTTGATGTATCTGGTCATTGCAATACGAGCTGCCTCGATTTGATTTGATTTAATCCAGCATGGCTCTGTTGCGATAATTCCATAGTCGCCATAAGCGAGTTTATTACCGCGAGTTGCAACGCCTTTCATTCTTCCACGGAAAACACGTCTGCGTTTCACTCTTTTAGGCATTAACATTAGCTTTTACCTCCTTTGTTTCTTGAGGCTCTTTGCCAAGGATTTCGCCTTTGTAAATCCAGCATTTAACTCCAAGTTTTCCATAGTTGGTGAATGCTGATGCAACGCCATAATCTATGTCTGCTCTGAGAGTATGGAGTGGAAGTGAGCCTTCCATATATCTTTCTGTTCTTGCAATTGTGTTTGCACCGTCAACAACGCCGCTAACTTGAACTTTGCATCCTTTTGCTCCTGCTTTCATAACACGAGAAAGGGCTTGTTTCATTGCACGTTTGAAAGAAATTCTTTTTTCAAGTTGTGTTGCAATATTTTCTGCAACCAAAACTGCTTCAAGATCAGGTTTTTTGACTTCTTTAACATTTATGATGAGCATTTTTGTTGGAGCGATGATTTTTGCGAGTTGTGCTTTGATTGTTTCAATTCCAGCACCTTTTGTTCCGATAATCATTCCAGGTTTTGCTGTATAAATGTTAACGATTGTCTTGTTTGCAGTTCTTTCAATTCCTACTTTTGCGATTGCGCTTTGGTAGTAGTTCTTTTTGATGAACTTTCTGATTTTTTCGTCTTCGATCAAGAAGTCAGCAAAATTTTGCTTGTTTGCATACCAAGATGAATCCCATGACTTGTTGATTCCGACTCTGAGTCCGATTGGACTAACTTTTTGTCCCATATTTGCTTTCTCCTTATTTGATTTCGTCCAAGACGATTGTTATATGACATGTTCTTTTAAGAATTCTGTCTGCTCTGCCTTTTGCTCTTGGCATCATACGTTTGAGTGTTGGGCCTGGGCAAACATAGCATTCTGCAACAACAAGGTCATCTTTGTTCATGCCTTTGTTGTTTTCTGCATTTGCGATTGCAGATTTGAGAAGTTTAACAAGTGGTTCTCTTGCAATTTGTGTTGAGTTTTCAAGGATTGCCATTGCTTCAACTGCTCTTTTTCCTCTGATAACATCAAGCATAATTCTAACTTTTGATGGGCTCATACGAACGTATTTAACTTTTGCGTATGGACGAGCATCTTTGTTTTGAATTCTTTTTGCTGATTTTTCTCTCATTCTTGTAGCCATTTCATGCTCCTCCTACTTTCTTGCACCTGCAGCGCCACCTTTTTGTTTTTGGCCTGCATGTCCCTTAAATGTTCTTGTTGGAGCGAACTCGCCAAGTTTGTGTCCAACCATTTCAACTGAACAATAAACTGGAACGTGTTTCTTTCCATTGTGAACAGCAAATGTCAATCCAACAAATTCAGGATAAACAACTGATGCTCTTGACCAAGTTTTGATTGGTCTTCTGTCGCCTGTCTTTTGTGCTTCAACAGCTTTTTCAAAAAGCGCTGGATACACATAAGGTTTTTTCTTTAATGATCTACTCATAACTCATCTCCTAGTTAACTCTCTTAACAATCAACTTGTTAGAAGCTTTCTTGTTCTTTCTTGTCTTGTATCCAAGAGCAGGTTTACCCCAAGGTGTGACAGGACTTGCCATACCAACTGGACTCTTGCCTTCACCACCTCCGTGTGGGTGATCGTTAGGGTTCATAACAACACCACGAACTGAAGGTCTAACACCCAAGTGACGTTTCTTTCCCGCTTTTCCCAAAGATACGAGTTCATGGTCGAGGTTTCCAACTTGCCCAACAGTTGCACGGCATGTGAGAGTAACTTTTCTCATTTCACCACTTGGCATACGAAGAGTTGCATACTTGCCTTCTTTTGCCATGAGTTGAACTTCAGCTCCTGCACTTCTTGCAAATTGTCCGCCCTTTCCTGGTTGAAGTTCAACGTTATGAACAATTGTTCCAACTGGGATAAGGTTCAAAGGTAAACAATTTCCGACTTTTACATCTGCGTGTTCGCCGCTCATAACCGTGTCGCCAACTTTAAGTCCGATTGGGCTCAAAATGTATCTCTTTTCTCCATCAGCATAACTGAGAAGTGCGATGTAAGCGGTTCTGTTTGGATCATATTCGATTCCAACAACTTTCGCTGAGATTCCATCTTTGTTGCGTTTGAAATCGATGATTCTATACTTTTGACGGTTTCCGCCACCATGGTGACGAACTGTTATTCTGCCATATGAATTTCTTCCGGCATTTTTCTTTTTTGAAACCAACAAGCTTTTTTCTGGTTCAGTTTTTGTCACTTCTTCAAAAGTTGGAGTTTTGACAAATCTGCGTCCAGCTGAAGTTGGTCTATAATTTTTAACTGCCATTTTTATACTCCTTTATTATTGTAAACTTTCGAAGAATGCGATTGGCTTGCTGTCAGCTTTGAGTGTGACAATTGCTTTTTTGATGTCACTTGTTTTGCCAACTGTTCTTCCATTTCTTGTGTTTTGTGATTTTTTGTGTCCTTTGACGGTCACTGTATTAACTTTTTCCACTTGAACTTTGAAGATTTCTTCAACTGCGTTCTTGATTTCAACTTTGTTTGCATTGTTATCAACAACAAATGTATAAACTTTTGCGCCGATTCCAGCATAACTTTTTTCTGACATAAGTGGTTTTTTGATTATCTCGTAAGCTTTCATTCTGCGTATGCCTCCTCAATTGATTTGATTGCAGCTTTTGTCAAAACGACGTTTTTGTTTGCAACAACTTCATATGTGTTAAGAAGGTCTGCTGTTGTCACGCTTACTGTTGGAATGTTTGCTCCGGCACGAAGAATATCTGTGTTTTTGTCTTCTGTCACCAAAACAACACTCTTGTCAAATTTGAAAGCGTTAAGGAAATTTTGGATTTCTTTTGTCTTAACTTCATTCAATTTGAATTCGTCAACAACTGTAATTTCGTTTTGTGCAAGCTTTGTGCTGAGTGCACTAAGGAATGCAAGGCGTTTTGCCTGTTTGTTGATTTTCTTTGAAAAATCTCTTGGCTTTGGTGCAAATGCAACTCCACCACCGATTTGATGAGGTGCTTTTGTTGAACCTTGACGAGCATTACCTGTGTGTTTTTGTCTGTAAGGCTTCTTTGCGTGTCCTCTAACTTCTGAACGAGTCAAAGTGCTTTTTGTGCCTTGGCGTTGGTTTGCATTGTATGCAACAACAACTTCATGAATAAGTGGCAAGTTTTCTTCAACTGCAAACACTTCGTCTTTGAGAGTGAGTGTTCCAACTGATTCGCCTGCCATATTAAATACTTTAACTTTTGGCATGTCCTCTTCTCCTTTTATCTCTTAACCGTTTCTTTGATGACGAGATATGCGCCTTTTGGTCCTGGAACGCATCCTTTGACAAGAAGGATATTTCTGTCTGCGTCAACTTTGACGATTTCCAAATTTTGAATTGTCACTTGTTCATTGCCATAATGTCCTGGCATGTTCTTGTTTTTGAAAACACGTGATGGAGATGAGTTCGCACCCATTGAACCAACTTCTCTATGAACAGGGCCAACACCGTGTGTCATTTTGAGTCTGTGTTGATTCCATCTTTGAATAACGCCTGTGAATCCGCGGCCTCTTGTGTTTCCTGTGACATCAACCATATCTTTTTCAGCGAAGATATCACATTTGATTACTGAGCCAAGTTCAAGTTCTGGGTTTTCATATTTGAACTCTCTCATGATTTTGTGTGGAGCAACGTTTGCTTTTTTGAATATGCCCATTGCAGGTTTGTTTACTCTGCTTTCTTTTGTTTCTCCAAATGCAACAACTGTTGCGTCATAACCGTCATGCTCTGCTGTCTTCTTTTGAACAACAACGCATGGGCCTGCCTCAACAACTGTGACTGGCACAACCAAGCCGTCAGAAGTGAAGACTTGTGTCATGCCTAACTTTTTGCCTAATATTGCTTTCTTCATTTTTCTTTCTCTCCTTGACTTGATTATAACTTGATTTTGACATCAACACCAGCTGGAAGGTCAAGCTTCATAAGAGCGTCAACAACCTTGCCTGATGGGCTGAAGATATCAATCATACGTTTGTGAGTTCTTGACTCAAATTGTTCACGGCTGTCTTTGTGTTTGTGTGGTGAACGAATGATTGTCACAACTTCCTTGTCTGTTGGAAGTGGAATTGGCCCAGCGACTTTTGCTCCACCCTTGTCAGCAATGTCGATGATACGAAGACATGCTTGGTCCAACAAGGAGTGATCATAGGCCTTAAGTTTAATTCTGATTTTTTGTGTTGCCATTAATAATTTACCTCCTGTAATAGCAAAACCCGTTTATGTTCACTTTTTCGAGTTTTCGGCACACTATTCCGTGTGTGTCGCGCTGCGACTCAAAATAAAAAGCGGAAAACGGTCGCTCGAAATCGTTGTTCGAACTTGTCCGTGAAAGTTCCCTCTACCCCGCTTGTCTGGGATTTAGCAATCTTTCACATCAACCCAAATTTTCACAGCTCTTTCATTCTACCCCATCTTGCAATGCTTGTCAACACAAATTCAAAAATATTTTCACCATTTCCAAAAATAATTTTTGCCACTTTTTTAATTATAGAAGTTAAGTATATAAATAAAGTATATTATTATTAGTAAAATGTCATTTTTATTTGACAACCAACATCATCTCACCACACAGCAACAAAAAACAGCGGCTTCCGCCACTGTTTTATTCCACAATTTCCCATTCAACCCAAGCACAGTCGCTGCCGCTGCTTTGCGATCCATCCTTGCTGTAAGTAAACTTAATCGTGTCGCCAGATGAAAATGTTATATCGGCAAGCGTTGTAAATGTGGACTGGCTGGTTCCTGAATAAGTTCCTATCGGGGTTGAATTGTGCGTTATGGTCAATTTGTCATAATTTTGCTCAGAAGAAGTTTTATATTTTATCCTAATTTTTCCGCTAACACCAAAAGTCAAAATCAAAGTTGAAGACGAATTATTTGACTTATTAGTTGAAACTGCAGAAGAATTATTTGTAATAGTCCAAGGATAAGACAAATCATTTGATATTGTCATTTTGACAATTTTTGGAATGACAACTGTCACTGTCTGCCCACAAACAGGACAGTTTCCGTGCTTACTTCCATCCGTTTCAAATGTTGCCTCAACATCAACAATCCAAGTAATATCATCAGAAGTTTTAATTTCTCCAGTTGAATCATAAGTCCATACTCCATCTTCATGAATACAATCTGTCGTCTGATAATACGTTTTTAAAGCATTAGTGGAATTATAATAATTCCAATACGCTCCCCAGCCACTTGGCTTTGATGATGCTTCACAATATATAACCGCCGAACTATTCCAGCCATAAAATGGCGAATATGAATATGAGGATGCAGATATTGTTGTGACACTGCTTGGAATGTTAATTGAAGTCAATCCACTGCAACCAGAGAATGCATTCTCTTCAATTTTTGTCACAATTTCGGACATTGTTATTGAAGTTGGTGTTCCGTTATAAAATGCATAAGTTCCAATAGTCGCAACACCATTCAAAGTCACCTTAATATTTGGAACACGACAAAATGCTGCTGTATTTATATTTCCCCCAGTCACAGTAACATTTTTAAGTGAACTTGGAATGTAGTACCAATAACTGCATAATCCATAATAAGTTGTATATTTTGGAAATAATACAGATCCTCCAGTTTTTACTCTATACGAATATGTTTTATCAGTCCAAGAACAAACAGCATTTTCAACCGAACCAGTTGTTAATGTTGTAAAAGATGAACTTGAACTGCCATAGCCAGAGTTTGCTGTTTGAGTTGTGTATCCAAAAATATATCCAAAAACGCCTTCGCTTCCAGTTGATGTTGAACTATGTCCGACAAACGGAATGGTTAAATTCTCGAGCGAAGTACAGCCACGGAATACCGACTCCCCAATGCTTGTTACGCTATTTGGTATTGTTACTGAAATAATATTGCTTTTATATTGAAAACATCCATTATACACCTCAGAAACTTCTTTATTGTTAATTTTTGATATTATAACATTCGTGGATGAACCCAAATATTGAAGCACTTTTATTGTTCCATCAGTTCTTTCCACATATTCCCAGTCTGCGTTTTGTTGTGGAAATCCCGCGACATCCCACATTGTGGTTAGTTTACTTGAATAATTATAATAATTCCAATACGTTCCCCAACCGCTTGGTTTGGATGATGCCCCACAGTAAAGGACAACATCAGAATTACATCCATCAAACACTAGCTCGGATGAACTCGGAGCATATATTGTTTGCACGCTTTTTGATATATAAACCTTTTTTAACGAGGTGCATTGATAGAATGCTCTTTCTCCAATGTATTCCACCCCATCGGATATAATTGCTAACGTTATTGATTTATTATCCGAAAAACAATATCCGTTTATTCTGCTCACAGTCTTATTTGCCAATGTCTTAGGCGTTGCCAACTCCTTTTCAGAACCTCTATACGCAAGAATAGTAATCGTTCCGCTACTGTTTTCAATATATTCCCAACCAAATTCAATCAAAGGCGTGCCAGATGACCCCCAAACGACCGTTACTGTAAATTGCTCATATTTATTCCAATAGTCACCCCAACCATTTGGTTTTGAATCTACTTCACAATAAATAACAGCCGATTTCATCCACATATTAAAGGAGTAGTTTTCAATCACAGTTACATTCCGTGGAATAAATATACGTTGCATTGCGCTACAATTTGAGAATGCATAACTACCTATGCTTGTCACACTGCTTGGTATTGTAATCGAAGTGATTGAACTTGCACCCGCCAACACATTTGCATTTATCTTTGTGATTGAATTTGGAATTGTTATCTCTGTCAGTTCCGTGTTATTAAGATACAAATGATGTGCGTAATTCAGTGGATTTGCATATTCATTGTCAAATGTGATTTTGAACCATGCTGCAAGATCTGTGATGTTCACTTTGGTCAATCCGTTGCAACCAGAAAATGCACCACTTCCAATGCTTATCACACTGTTTGGAATTGTGATGGATTGAATTTTATCCTTGCTGCTAAAACAGTAGCTATGAATATTTTTGACGATTTTTTCATTGAGGAAATTTGGAACTGAAACCGTTGAGGAGCTCCCTAAATATTTTACTATAATCAAACTATTATCCAGCTTCTCCGCATATTTCCACGAACCGCTTGTCACAGGCAAACCTTTAACCTCACAAATATTTGCTCCAGATGACGCATTAGTATACGTAATTATTTCGGTGTTATAGAATGCTGAACTTCCAATGGTCTGTATGCTCGAAGTGAAAAAGATGTCTGTAATTTTTGAACAATTTTCAAAAGCATTGGCTTCAATTTCATTAACTGGTTTGCCTTTGAATGTTGCAGGAATAGATATTTGGCCACTAATAGTTGTTGATTTTGCTTTAACAGAATAAGCGGTTCCATCTGGATTAAGCGTGAACACAAGATTTGGGTCCATCCACTCCCATGCAGCATAAATAGTTATGTCTCCAAACGCAGAAATTGCAGTTGCTTGTTCAGAGAGCCCTTCATCAATGAACCAGCCAACAAAAGCATAACCTTGCTTGCTTGCAGGCATAAGAGAATATGGAAGCATGCTTTCAGTTATTGTTGAAAGGTTTGATGCATTGTTTGTTCCGCCGTTGAGAACATAGGTTATTGTCATCTTGAGGTCCCAACGAGCATAAAGAGTGACGTTTGAAGCAGTTGTGATTTCGGTGACTTTTTCGCCAGAGAAATCTGATGTTGCATACCAGCCCAAGAAATCCGCATTCTCTTTTGTTGGATCATAAAGTTTGATTGGCACATCAATTTTCGTGAACGAAGAAATGTTTTTGGCGCTGTTTGTTCCACCATTAAGATTATAAGTTATTGAATACTCAGTGAACCCAACAATCTTATCTTTGTATTCAGCCCATGCAGCTTTATAAGTTGAAACCAGGCTTGGTTTGACATAAATTTTTGAAACACTTGAAGGGAATACGCCAGTTTTCAAAGTTGCAGGAGTGTCACCATGAACCTCAACAGTTGTTAACGTTTGAGGTTTTGAAATGACGAAATGTGCGATTTCAAGAGTGCTGTCAACCCCATAAAAATTTGGAGTATCCATTCCAAGACGAATTTTCATTGTCGTTGCACCAGCAGGAGCAGTGACGGAAAATTCAATTCTATGCCATTGTCCATCGCTTGCAAAATTCAGTTGCTTTGGCAAACCTTGTGTTCCAGTTGACCAAGTTATCAAAGAATCCCAACCGCCGGTATTCACTCTGAAAAATGGACTTGTCGCCCAATTTGTTGCCTTAACATAAAAACTTATCGTGTATGTTTTACCGCCGACAACATTGATTGCGTTTTGCATTTCAATTCGCCAAGCAGTGTCGATGCTTTCGTTTTGTTGATATCCGTTGATTTTGACATATGTTTCGCTTTGTCCATCAATGTTGGCACCTGTCCCAAATTCGTGATTCGTTTGCGACTGATAATGCGCTGCGGTCCAAAATTCCGAAGTCATCTCGATTTTGTTGCCATATTTTGAAGTTTCTCCAAAAGCATTTGCTCCAATTTCTTGAATGTTTTTTGGCAAAACAATTGATGTCAAACTTGTGCAACCTGCAAAAGCATTTGCTCCAATGTTTTCAAGACTTGTTGGGAGTGTCACGCTTGCAAGTTTTTCACAACCTTTGAAAGTGTTGTTTCCAATGAGTGTCACGCCTTCTGGAATTGTGGTTTCAGTGATATTTGAACAATTTTCGAATGCGTTGATGCCAATTGATTTGATTGAACTTGGAATCAAAACTGATGTCACATTGGAACAATCTTTGAAAGCAGAGTTTTGAATGACAACAACAGGCTTGCCATTATATGTTTGCGGAATTTCAATATTCCCCGAAATCGATGTGTTTGCCGCACGCACAGAATAGGCGGAACTGCCCACCAAATCAAACACGAGTGGACTTTGACTGAATCTTGCCCAAAGTTCAACATTTTTGAGTGAACCAGCATCAATTTTTGTGACGCGTTTTGTGAACTCGGCATCCAAATACCAACCTGCAAAATATTCGCCATCTTTTGTTGCGTCAAGAAGCGCAATAGGCAAATTTGAACATTTGAAAGTTGCGGGATTGCCCGCAGCATTTGTTCCGCCGTCAAGATTATATGTGACAGTATAAACATTCTCCGTCCACTGAGCAAAAAGTGTGTGGTTGTTTTCAAGTGTTAACTGTGTTTCGCTGTTGACATATTTGGTTGTTGAGAAAGTGATAACCTCACCTTCTGTTTGTGCCTCAATAATTACATCTGTGATTATAAAAGGATGATCGGGGTCAGTATTTTTATCATCGAAAAAGAATCCGCGCGAATCTCCCGCAACAAAGGTGACTTCATTATAACCATTTTTTAATGAAAATTCCGGAGTTCTATTTTGAGGAGAAAGTCTCCAAGTGTTGTTCGGATCAACGATTGCATAAAACTTAACAACATATTGATTGCCAATAGTTAAATGATAATTTTGATTGACCCAAAAGTATGTATCATCATTTGTGGCACCTGATTTAATGGTGTAGTCATCTTGACGAACTGTGTTTGCTCCAACTGATAACGGCATCGCGAAACCCCAGCCATTGAATGTATAGCCCGCTTTTGTTGGGGTTGGCAATTCGCCATATGTCCCGCCTTTCTTGACAACTTTTGTCAATGGTGAAACACCGCCACCATTTGGATTGAATGTCACAGTGATTTGTGTTGAACTCCATTTTGCCCACAAAACAATGTTGTTTTTTGTGCCTTTTGCGATTTGTGTGATTGGAGTTCCAGTGAGTTCTTCGTTGTCGAACCAACCAAGAAAAGAGTAATTAACTTTTTCCGCCTCAAAAAGCGTGAATGTTTCGGTGTTTTCGGTGAATACGCTTGGATTTCGCCCATCATTAAAACCACCGTTTGTGTTGTATGTAATCGTATATGCAAGCGACCATTTCGCGTGGAGTGTGACATCTCCAAGGTTGTCTTTTGAAAGATATGTCATTCTCTCCCCAGAAAAATCACTTGATGCAAACCATCCTTCAAACAAATAACCGTCACGAGTTGGATTATAAAGTTTGACAGGAGTGTCAAGAATTGTATAGGTCGCGACATTTTGGTCGCTGTTTGTTCCACCGTTAAGAACATATGAAACAGAGTATTCAATCGCATTCCATTTTGCCCAAAGCGAAACATTCTTTTCTGTTCCAGCATCAATTGTTGTCATTTGATTTCCAGAATATGCTGGATTTTGATACCAGCCCCCAAATGTAAACCCGTCTCTCGTTGGCGCTTTGAGTGTCAAAGGCAATGTTCGCTCATTAAACTCAGTTGGGTTATCTTCTGCATTTATTCCACCCCCGAGATGATATGTGATGTTGTATGTTTTAATCCATTTTGCATAAACATAAACATTATTGTTTGTTCCTGCTGGGATTGTTGTTTGTGCCGCCCCCGAGAAATCTGAGGAAAGGAACCAACCGCCAAATTCATATCCCGCCCTGGTTGGCACTGGGAGTGTGATTGGCAAGTCGCCCGAAACAAATGTTTTTGGAGCATTTGTGGCAATTGTTCCACCATTTGCAATATAGTTGATGCTGTGTCCATAAGCAAAATTTCCACTGCCAGCATTCAAAAACATTTGATGTGTGACAAGATCATAAAAACCTATATCCCCATCTTTGTCACGTGCTGGAACAAAGAAACGAACAAGTTCGCCGTTATCCCAAATTCTCATGCTGTAAATTTTTCCAACAAAAGGTCTATCTGTTCCACTTCCATTGGCATTGATGACGCCGAGATAAAGTGAAAGCGTGTTATCTCCAAACGATGTTCTTCCAACAGTTGCAATCTGTGTGCCATTCAAATATGCCGCATCTTTATTGACTGTTATTGTTGTTTGTTTATCTTTGATATTGCCAACTGAAAATTGAGTGCTTGAAGAATCATTTGCCATTTGGAACCAAATTGAATTCATGCTGCTGACATGAACAGCATATGTATTTGAAGCACCACCACTTGTTCTTGAGCCAAAAAGCCACTTGTCGCCAGAGTTTGTTTGGAAAGTAACCTCAACTGCCGTATTTAAATTGGCTGCATATCCTGTGTCGATATATTGTCCGCCTGTTGTTTCAATATAAGGCAAGACTTCGTCAACTTCGGCAAATCTCTCGCCATTATACTTGATGACTCTTTCCATGAGTGCGGAGTCGGAAAGGTTTGTGATGTCATCGTTCCATTCATTATGGCTCATGATGTTTGCCGCTTGAATTGCTTCAGCAACAAGCGAAATCCTGAAACTGAGTTCTTGATATTGATTGTCCATTTCCGAATCAGGAAGTGGCAAACTATATTCATCAAAAAGGTCAATCGGTTTTGTTTTTCCGCTTGCGAGATGTTTGTAGTATATCCAGTCACTTGTTGTTTGCGACCAATCCGAACTAAAAAGTGTTGTCTTTGCTCTCAAATCGTTTTTGAGAAGTGTGGCGAGTTTTGTTTCAGCTTCTGTCAAATCTTGTGTTTTGACGTTTTTTTCTTTGTCGAGAATATCAACAGAATATTGAACACGCAAAACAGACTCTTCTGTTTTTTCGCCCATTTGAACTTTGATTGAATCAAGAATTTTGTCGCCAGGATATGCCCCACCATCTGAATCGTAAAGTTGTTTGAAATTTTGAATTGTCCCGTCTTCTCCAGTGCCAACAAGTTTGACAATAACCGCTCCACCCATATCCATTGTGCTGTCAACAGTGTCGCGGTCAATAAACCACGCACCGGCAACAGAAAAAGAGACAACGACAGCAATTATTGCCATCAACAAATACATGACTATTCTGTTTCTTCTTTTTTTCAAAGAAAAGGTGTTGTTTTGTCGCATTGTCTCCCCAATTACTACTATTATTCGTTATTGATTATATAATAATCAAAAAAAACCACAAAACATTTTTTTACATTTTGTGATTTTCCATGATTTTGTGTGGTTTTTTTCACATACTTTTCACACGATTGTTGTCTTTGACAAGATTTTCCAGAATTTTATCGATTTGTTTTGACACGTTTTCAACGCTTTGTGACGCGTCAACTCGCTTTATTCGCTCTGGATATTCGGCATAAAGTCTTTTGTATCCTTCATACACTTTTTTATGGAAATCAAGTCCTGTCTGCTCAATTCTGTCGCCTTCATCTGCTCCACCTTTTCTGGCAAACGCTTTTTCTGGGTCAAGGTCAAGCCAAATTGTGAGATCTGGAATCATATATCCAACTGCATCAAAGCAAATGTTTTTAACCCTTTCATATCCGAGTCCTCTGGCATTTCCTTGATAGGCAATTGATGAATCAAAATACCTATCACAAATGACATAAACACCTTTTTCAAGGTTTGGTCGAATAACCTTGTCGATATGTTCAACTCTCCCCGCATTAAACAAATAGAGTTCTGCAAGGTCAGAAAACTCATAAGTTGAATTTTTTAGTATTTTTCTTAGTTCCATGCCAAGTGGACTGCCACCAGGCTCAAGCGTGAGAACATAAGGCAAGTCATGTTCCTCAAACCACTTTTTGATGAATGCAATTTGCGTTGATTTTCCGCAACCTTCTCCGCCCTCAATTGTGATAAATTTTGCTTTTTTCATTTTTCACCTCAAAAAAATATTATTTAAAATTAAAATTAATTTTTTAATTAAAAAAACAATTTATAAATTTTGTCTTTATCTTCTTTGTTTATGCGGGCTACAAGCTTTATTGCTTCATTCTTTTTTAAGCCCAAATT
>URYH01000010.1 GCA_900552105.1 uncultured Eubacteriales bacterium
TTAATTATTTTTTGAATTAATTAATAATTATTTTCAATTATTTTTAATTTATTTTATGTTTAATCAACATTATTTGCACCAACGGCAAACAAAAAAAGTTTTACGTTTGCGATTTTCTTTGAGGCAAGACAAAGACTGGCAAAAGTTGGCAACAAAGCGGACAAGCATTCATACAATACTTCATGAATATAATTTGGATAACCCTCATGATAATCAGCTTTGTGTGTCTCTTGATAACGCGTCCCGACACCATTCTTTCAACCATGCTTTCTTCCTCCTCTTCCGCGCTCACGCTTTGCCTCAATCTTTGTTCAATGTATGCTGTGTGGCTTGGAATGTTCGAGATTTTGGACAAGTCGGGAGCAACCGAAAAACTTGCAAAACTTTTTCGCCCTATAACCAAAAAACTTTTTAGAACGGACAACCCATATGCCCAGCAGCAACTTTCACTCAATATTGCTGCGAATGTTTTGGGGTTGGGTTCTGCCGCAACGCCCGCCGGAATTGAGGCGATGAAAGAGATGGACGACGGGAGCAGAAAAGCGACATTTGGCATGATTATGCTTTTTATCATAAACGCAACATCAATTCAACTCCTCCCAACAACCGCCATAAGCCTAAGACTCGCGGCGGGAAGTCAAAATGCGGCGGACATCATTCTTCCAGCCACACTTTCCACCATTCTCACAACCGGGCTTGGAATTGTGTTTGTTTTTCTGATTGAAAAACTCAAACGACAAAGGAGGAAAAAATGACGCCTTATATCATGCCCGCGCTTTTCCTTTTTGTTCTCATATATGGCAAAATTAAAAAAGTTAATTGTTATGACAGTTTCACAGTTGGTGCAAAAAAAGGATTGATGCTCGGAATTGACATCTTTTGCTATGTTGCGGCAATTCTTGTTTGCGTTGGACTTTTGCGTGCAAGTGGAATAACATCGTTTCTCGTTCGTGTGCTTTCGCCAGTCTTTGGTGCGATCGGAATGCCCGCAGAAATCATTGAACTCGTTCTTCTCAAACCTTTCACTGGCAGTGGCTCAATCGCAATTCTCGAAAGCATAATCAGTCAGTATGGAGCAGACTCATTCATATCTCGATGTGCCTGTGTGATTGCTGGAAGCAGTGAAACAACATTCTATATTGCTTCAATCTACTTTTCAAAAACCTCAGTCAAAAGGCTTGGTTATGCAATCCCTCTCGCTCTTGCTTGCACGATTGTTGGCGCAATATTTTCTTGCCTTGTCTGCAGGGTTTTTTAAAAGACGCTCAAATTTTGTCAAATTCAAATTTTTGATTGTATTAAAATATTTTATATGCTAAAATATTTGCACAATATGAATATCAAAATGTCATTCTGAGATGGACCTGCAAAGACGGGCAATCAAAGAATTTCAATAAATAAACAAACAACATCAACAAAAGAGGTTAATATGGGGCTTTGCAGTTTTTCTTCAGAACTAATCATCAACAACAAACTTGAACTCGATAACATTTTCGTTAACGAGTTTTTGCCTTATGCTCCAGAAGGGACTGTCAAAGTGTATATTTATGGGCTTTATATGTGCTCTCACTCAAACGCACACGACAACACGCTCGAAAGTTTTGCAAAAGTGCTTTCAATGAGCGAGCAAGATATTTTGGACTCATTTTTATATTGGCAAGAACAAGGACTTGTGCAAGTTCTTTCGACCTACCCTGTTTCAGTAAAATATATGCCACTCAAAAACTTTATCAACAATTCAAAAAAGTTTAATAAAGACAAATACAGCACTTTTAATGCCCAAGCACAAGAAATCATAACTGGCAGAATGATAACTCCAAACGAATACACGGAGTATTATACTGTGATTGAAAGTTTTCACATTGAGCCAGAAGCTTTGCTGATGATTATGAGTTATTGTGTGGGGCTCAAAGGCACGAATGTTGGACACGCATACATAACAACTGTTGCAAAAAACTGGGCACAAGAAAACATCACAACAACCGACAAGGTTGAAGAAAGACTAAAAGAGTTTGAACTCATTGGCTCTGATGTTGCCGACATCTTCAAGGCACTTGGTTCAAAAAGAAAACCAACCCACGAAGATAATGAGCTTTTCACAAAATGGACAAAAAACCTTGGATTTGACAAGGGTGCAATCATTTATGTTGCAAAAGCAAGCAGAAAGAAAAACCCTCGTTTTTCATTTGAGATGCTGGACGGCAAATTAATTAAATATTACGAAATGAAGCTATTTACAATTCAAGAAATTGAAGATTTTGAAAACAACAGAGAAAATCTCATCTCTCTTGCAAAAGAAATCAATCGAGAACTTGGTTTGTATTACGAAAACCTTGATATTGTTGTCGAAAACTATATCTGCAAGTGGAAAAACTTGGGATTTGACAATGACGCTCTAAAAATGCTCGCAAAATATTGTTTCTCTCATTCAATCAGAACACTTTCTGGAATGGACGATTTGGTTGCAAAAATGTTCAAACTTGGACTCGTGTCGTTCGATGCACTCACTCAACACATCACGTCTCTGCGTGAAATTGACAGCAAAATCAAAGAAATTCTCGAAAATCTTGGCTTGTCCAGACTTGTCAATTCGTTTGACCGCGACTTTTATTCAACTTGGACAAACTCGTGGAATATGGGTGAAGATTTGATTAATTATGCTTGTTCAATCGCCGCAGGAAAAAGCCAACCAATGCAATATATGAACAAAATCTTGTCAACTTGGTCACTAAATGGTGTCAAAACCTTGGAGCAAGCAAAATCTCAAACACCGCCAGCTGATACCACCGCAAAATCAAATCCTGCTGCAATCAAATCTAAGAATTTTTCGATAGAAAAATTAAATGATTTTTATGATGCACTCGAAGAATGTGAATTGTGAGGTTTTTATGAATAGAATAATTTTGAACAAAGCCCTAAAAACACTAAAAGACAGAAAGACATCTGCTGAAAGAATTGCCGATGCCAACTATAAAGTCGCGCTTGAAAACAAAGACTTTGAAAAAATTGACAAACTCATGCGCTCGCTCACAATTGAAATTTCAAAAAAAGAGTTTTGGGGAAAAGATTCAAAAGATGAAACCCAACAACTCAAAGAACTCGAAAAACAAAGACAAGAAATTCTTGAAAAAAACTTTGGAAAAGACTTTTCAATCGCTCCACACTACTCATGCCCAAAATGTCACGACACAGGGTTTGACGAAAATGAACCTTGCTCATGCCTCAAAGAAATAATCACATCAATTCTTTTGAACCTTTCGGGAACTGCAAGAAACCTCGCAACATTTGACAACGCAAACTTTGATCTGTTTGAAGAAAACTATCGCGAAAAAATCAAACTTGCATATCAAAAAATGGAAGAATGGTGCGAAAAATTCAAAACAACAAAATATAAAAATATTGGACTTTTTGGAAACACAGGCGTCGGAAAAACTTTCCTCACAGAAGCCATGGCAAATAAATTAATTAATCTTGGTAATATTGTTATGTTTACATCCTCATTTAACCTTAACAATGTATTTATGGAATATCATAAAGCATTTGAAGATTCAAAACAAAACATTATCGCTCCATATCTTGATTGCGATGTCTTGATTATTGACGACCTTGGAACAGAACCAATTTACAAAAATGTCACGCTTGAATATTTATATCTCATTGTGAACGAAAGATATAACATGGGTAAAAGTATTGTGTTTTCAACAAATTTAACCCCGTCAGAATTTCGCGATAGATATGGCGAAAGAATCCTTTCGAGATTATTTAACAAAACCAATTCATTAGCAATTCATATGGTTTCTAATGATACCAGATTAAAACAAACAAAAAAAGATTAAAAAACGTATGGGCAAATTGCCTATACTTTTTTTGCGGAACGTTTTGATGTTGTTTATTTTGTTGAAATTGAAATATTTATTGAATACGCAACATTTTCAAGAATGTTTGGATTTGGCCCCAAACTTTCAACAAACTCCCGATATTTTTTTGCCCCGCATCTCCTCAATGTTTCACCAACACCAATGCAGTCCAAGTCCCCTGGTTTCAAAAGGTCCAAGACTCCAAAAAATTCGGTTTTGAATTTGTCTGATATTCTTTGCTGCATTTGTTCGTCATCAAAACTCTTTTGAGGATTTTTATAAATTCTGTCATTTGCCTCATTTTCAACACCCAAAACATCAAGAACAAAATATATTTCCCAATCAATTCTTGCTTTGTTGCCCTCAATTTTTGCATTTGTCTTAATGTGTTTTTCCAAGATCTCAAAAGACACGTCAAGCGGGTTCCCGTCTTCGGTTATATAATTTTCAATAACAAATCGCGTTTCATATGCACTTGAGTTAACAAGGTTTAGTGCTTGGGTTTGTTCCATCTCAAGGTCCATAACTTTTTTCGCTTTTTTAAAAATTGAACTTGAGCCATCATTTGACACTTTTTTTGTATTTGACAAACTTCCACCGCCCGTTCCCTCGTCTCCTTCGGCGACTCCATTTTGATTGGTCGCTTCAACCCCTTCACCCTGTGAGTCGACGAGTTTTATCATATTCGCGATTGAGCAAGAAGATTGGGACAAATAGTTGTTATAAAATCTATCAATGCTTGTGTTTACGTCCATCAGACTACGCTTGTTGTTATACAAAATATCTTTGACTTTTTCTCCTGAATTGGTGTCAAATTGCTTGGTTGTCTCAAACATTTCTTTTGCTGTGACATTTGTTGTCAAAATTGTGGCATTTGTCCCAATATCATTTAATCGCATAAAATCTTCAATGATGGCAGTTATTCCCTCTTTGCATATTTCATTTCCAAACACGACATATGCCGCATGTGCAAAGTCAACCCTTTTGCCGAGAAAATTTATGAGTTTGTCTGTTGCAAGCGCAATATTTTTCGCCTTTGCTGAAACAAGGCGATAACTGTCCGCAAAAGTTAAAGAATTTTGAGGAATCAAGGTCAAAAGTGAAAGTTCAATCCCCTCGTCCGCCTTGTCAATTCCAATTCCAGTGCAGACCACAACAACATCGTTTTCGGCGGGCAATAAAATTGCTGTCGGCATATATATGGCCATCAACAGAACAAAAACCCAAAACATCGGCATATGGGAAACAACTTTCCAAATTTTCAAAAACTTATTTTTCATTTTTCCTCCTTTGCTTTCGGATATCAAACAAAAGCAAAATTGGAAAAATAAATGCCAAAATCAGTGACAGCCACTTGAACCAACCTTGGAAAAATGAAAATGTCTTGTCTTCATTGACAAAAAAGAAATATATTAGTGCCAAACTCGCAAGCAGACAAATCACGACACTTCCGACATTCCTTTCGTGCTTCGCACCGCAAAAATCTTCAAGACTAATCAAAACCGCACGAAACATAATCCCACTTTGCAAAATAATAAAAAACATCATTGTTATGACTGGAATGAAATCAAGTCTTCCAACATCAAGTGTCTCTGGGCCAAAAACCGCGACGTCATAGATTGTGTAGTGATGAATAAAAGAAGTTCTACCAAAAACCCCATAAAAACAAAAAACAAAAATAATGACACATACAAAAGAAAAAATGGTAAAAAATATTGAACTTCTCAAAAAATTTTTTTCAACTTTGATTTTATCCATAAAAAGCAACAAAAACAAACTGTTGCCAAACCAATAATTAAAATCCAGCGAAACAGAAAAAAACTCACCGGCAGTTGTGTCAAGACTTAAATATGGCAATGAAAATGACCCTGAAAAATATCCCAAAGCAACGCAGAGCAAAAAACCAGAGATCACAATCAGAAAAAAGAACTCACACGTTCTCGAAAATGCTTTCATTGATGAAAATCCAAGTGCAACAACGACAGGGATTATGATTGAAAGATAAAAATATTTTCCAGCACTTGAAAATATTGCATCTCGCAAAAAATCATAGTTTGCCGAAATAAATGATGAAAAACGCATCAAATAATAGAAAAAAATCAAAAAATAAATTATTTTTGCACAAATCACGCCAATTTTGCTCGACAAATATTGATAGAATGACACTCCCGGATGCCGCTTTATAAAAACCAAAACCAACAAAAACACCATGACATCAACAAGTGCCAAAAACAATATAATGACAAATGCCACATCTTCAATTTTTTGATAAACCAAAGATGCAAGGTTAATAAACTTCAACCCGCAAAAAGCATAAAATATCATGATGCCGAGTTGTCTGGTGCTGATTTCACTCTTTGTCGTCATCTTTCAACCTCACCTTATTTACATTTTTGAATGCTTTTGGACGTGTTGTCATTTCTTTTAGTGGCGCTTTCATCATTGCATCTTTTCGATCATTTCTTATATGTGGAGAAATTGGTGCGAGATATGGTGCTGAGTATTCATTGAGTTCATTCATATAGTTGCAAAAATAAATTATTCCAGCAATCATTCCCCAAAAACCAAGCGTGCCACCAAGCAACAAAAAAACAAAACGAATCAAACTCAACTGCATATTTTGATCAGGAATCGTATAAACCGCAATAATGCTCATCGAGATAATCATGACCCCGGGCGGAGAAATAAGCCCTGCCTTAACGCCTGTATCTCCCAAAATCAATGCTCCGACAATGCTTGTTGCAAGCCCCAAAAATTTTGGAAGTCTCAAACTCACCTCATAAAGAATTTCGAACAGAATAAGAATAAACAAAAGTTCAATAAATGGCGTGAATGGCAATCCCTGATTGGAGTTGCTTATCGTAATCAAAAATTTTAGTGGAATGATTTTGTAGTGATAGAGTCGCATGGCAAGATACGCTCCCGGAACAATAACCGCCATAAACAAACCCAAAATTCTAACCCAACGCATATAAGTCGCATAATAAAATCTTCCATAATAATCATTTACATCTTGAACTTCTTCGGCATAAATGAACGGAAGAGTGAGCACAATCGGACTGTTGTCAACCAAAATCGCAACGCGACCTTCCAATATTTTCGCACATATGATGTCTGGCTTTTCACTTGACCCAACCTGCTTAAACAGAGAATATGGGCGCTGTTCCAAAAAACATTCAATGTAGTATGACGACACAATGCCGTCAATATCAATTTTTTTAATTTGTTTTTCAATTTGCTTCAAAATTTTTTTGTCAGCAACACCATTGAGATACATAATGCTCACTTGGGTGTTTGAATATTTCCCAACAAACAAATTTTTTAGAACTAACTTGTCACTTTTGATTCTTCTTCTAATCATTGAAATGTTTGTTTTGATATTTTCAGTAAATCCTTCACGCGGACCTCGAAGAACAGACGATGTTGGAGGTTCGGAAGGTTGACGTGTTGTGAAATCTTCGGCATCAATTTTGAGATATTTTTCTTCTCCTTCAACAAATATAACAACATTGTCTTCAACAACCGCTTTCAGAGCATCAGAAAAATTATCAATGTCTTTGCACTCCAAATTTTGCAAAACGGACTCTTTTATGTTTTGAATTGAAAGGTCTTCCTTTTTTTCAACTTCCAAAATCGGAGCAATAATGCTCTCAGAAATCAGCTTTTTGTCGGTCATGCTTTGAAGATATATGACACCAACTTTTTTTTCACAAACAGAGATATCCCGAGCAACAACATCGGGATTATTTTGTAGTTTTTCCTTAAAATTATTTAATTTTTCATCAAATTTTGAAAAATATTGCTTTTCCAACAAAAAAACATACTCCTTTGTGTTAGTATGTTTTTTATAACTCTATTTATTCAAGACTCACTGCTGGATCAAGTTCGACACTGTTTGAAATAAAATAATTTTCGCCAACCGCCTCAATTTTGAAATAGGATATTGTTGTGTTCGGTGCAATTCCTGCGACACTCAATTCAACGATATATTTGTCTTCATCAAACTTTTCAACGCCAAATGTTTTTTCATTGATTGTCACGACATAACTTGATGCGTTTTCGACTCTTGTTATTTCAATCTTGCCATTTGGCAAAACCCTGCCTGCAATCCCCTGCAATTTTTCATAAACCGCATATCTCAAAATGTTCGAAAAATCACTCTCAACATATCCGGTTTTTGTTGTTTTTGCTCGGACTTGCACCAAATATTCGCCACCACCTAAAAGACTCAGGTCAAAACTCAACTTACGCCCCAAATCTTTGGTTTGGTTGTTATAAAAGAGTTCATAACTCGTTGCGCCCTCAATTTCCGACCAACACAACACGCTTGACCCACTTTCGAAAAAATGAATAATTGGTGTTTGAATTTTTTTACGCAAATCGTATGTTATTGTTTTTGATGCCTTGCTCAAACTGCCCTTTTTGTCACCAGTTGCATAAGCCTTGATTGAATACTCTTTTGGTTCAACAAGTTTTGACAAGTCAAATGATGGGGTTTTGCTGTCGTATTTTTTTCCGTCAATTTCAAAAATATATTTTGTTGCACCCGCAACACCATCGCATGTCACATACACAGCTTCATTATTGCTGGAAATCATAAGATTTTGTGGAGTTGCAAGCGGCTTTGCTGGAAGGTACGAAATAATCAGAAACACGAGCCCAACCACAAGTCCAATGCCAACAAAAATCCCACTTGTTATCAACCAAAATTTCTTTTTATTAAATTTGCTTGATGCTCTCTCATGCGTTCTCTTTTCTGCCTTGTCCTTGTCTTTATCAATTCGAACTTTTGGTTTTTGTTCACGAACAAGCTCTGGCTCTTGGCTCTTTTTTTCTTTGCGACTTGGCACATCATAATTTTGTTTTGGCTCGACTTTTGGCTCATCATGCTTGCTGGTTTCAACTTTGTTTTTTGTTTGTTCTGCTTGCAAATTTTCAACAACTGCTTGCTCTTTCTCGCCCTCAATCACAATTTGCTTTTTCATCAAAGGCGGACGTGGTGGCATGGGACGCGGAGGCAAACGTCTTTGCCCCTCAACATTTTCCAAACCCTCTTTCTTTTCCTCTTCCACACTCGCCTCTCAAATAGTTTGTGCTTTATTATTTTTAATATAGTGAAATATGCAACTTTTGTCAAACAACTAAAATGATTAAATACACTTCTTTCAAAAATCTGCTGAAATTGCATAAGTCCATCAAAATTAAACCGCAAAAACATGAAAAAAATATAAAATTCTATTGACAACAGATTTGTAATTTGCTAACATAAATAAGTCTTCAAAAGATGATCCTCAGTAGCTCAGCGGTGGAGCAACCGGCTGTTAACCGGTAGGTCGTCCGTTCGAACCGGACCTGGGGAGCCAAACAAGCCGAGATTGATTCATTCAACTCGGTTTTTTGTTTGAAAGTATCACACTTCAATAAACATAAAAAGTGTATGCGATAAAAACACTTTTAATACTCGAGTGTTTAGTCAATCCAAAAGCGGAGAGGGGCGGATTTGTCGGGCTCGCGGGCGTAGTCAATGCCAATTCTAGGTCCAGTGTGAAGTTGGGTTTCGTTTGGTGCGTCTTCAAGCCAAAGCGTGGTTGAAGTTTTGAGATCCACACCATTTTGCTCTTTGGTGATTCCAAAATATTTTGTGACACGTCCAGGGCCTTTTGCGTCTTCCACTCCCCGAATCAAAACCGCCTCGGGTCTTTGACCCGCGCAAACAATGTTGAGCATATTGTGCATTCCATAGCAAAGATAAACATAAACCGTTCCGCCATCACACCACATGGTTTTTGTTCGTTCGGTTTTTCCATGAGCAGAATGACAAGCCGAATCTTCTTCTCCGCAATATGCTTCAACCTCTGTGATTTTTGAACGCAAAACTTGTCCATCTTTTTCACAACATAAAATCTTGCCCAAAAGAAGTGGAGCAAGACTGCGAGCAGATTGATTGAAAAATTTTAAGTCATCAAGTCTCATATTTTTAGTATAATCAAAACTTGCATTTTGACAAAAAGTTTTGAAAGTTTTTATAAAATATTTTATCCATCTCTTCCTCACTCATTCCGAGGTTTTCTAGTTCACATATTAGATTTTGAAATTGAGAATAATTTTTTAGGTATTTTGGTGGGTTTTCGATGCCATAAAAGTCACTACCGACACCAATATTTTCACAACCAAATTTGTCCACAAAACGCACATAATTTTCGGCAATATTTTTGACCGAAAAACAGGATTTATCTGCGTCTTTTGCCATGCTTAATTTATCATAAAAAAATAACCCAATAAATCCTTTATTTTTCACAATAAATTTGATTTGTTCTTCGTCCAAATTCCTTTTGTCATCTCGAATAAAGCAAAAACCAGCGTGCGAAATATATGGTGGATTTTTTGATATATTTTGTGCGTCAAAAAACGATTTTTTGTTGAGATGTGCCGAGTCAAATAAAATGTGATTATTTTCGAGTTTTTTTATCACATTTTCACCGAGTTTTGTCACTCCCCGTTCCCCATGGCTTCCACCAGCAAACTTGTTGTCGGAATTCCATGTCAAAGAACATGAAAATGGATTTGTTTTAATCAGTTTTTCAAGTTCGATTTCGTCACGAATAAATCCCAAATCTTCAATATGCAAAGCAAAGCATTTTCCATGCTTGATTGCATCTTTTCTTGATGCAATTTCATGCAAAATGTCGCCTTGTTTTTTTGTTGTCCAAAACGAGCCACTCAAAAACCGAACGCCTGCTTTTTGACAAGCAATGACATAATCTTGAAGTTCTTCTTTTTTGAGTTCGCCAAAAAAATCATTATGACAATCACATATTCTCATGATGATTTTTATGTTTTTTTTGAATTTGTTGTGAAGTTCCAATAGATAATAAAAGTGAATAAATATATCAAATTTGTTTGCACAAAGCGCGCGTGATGGTATAAATTATTATATATATAATTAAACTACTGATAAGAATTTTTTGCTTGGGGACAAAAAATGAAGAAAAAAGGTTTTAACATTGTATTTGCTTTCATATTTTTCTTCTCACTCGCAATTTGTGGGTGTTCATTTCTATTTTCATCAAACACAATCTCAAAAGTTGAAGCAGCGAGCGGGAATTGGTCGGACAACTGCTCTTCCGCGGTCATAACTGGTGGCGGCACACAGAATAATCCATATGTCATTGACACCGCTGTGAAATTTGCTTACATTGCGTGGGGCATCAACAACGGCTATTCACAATGGAACACTGCTTTTTATAAACAAACAGCAAACATTGATTTGTCCGCACACTATTGGAATATGATGAACTCTTTTGCTGGAACATATGATGGACAAGGCTACACTTTGAGCGGAATCACAAACGTTAACAGAACAAAAACTTTTGCTTTGATCGAAACATTGTCCGGAACATGGATAAACTCTGGGTTTGTCAATGTTTCAATCAGTTCAACAGCGTCTTCGTCTTCCACAGATGAGTATAACATTGCAACACTTGCAATCAATGCAACAGAATCATCAACAATAAGCGGCTGCTTTGTTTCGGGATCTCTCTATGGAAAGGTTGGAGGCCCAATACGTGATTGCTTTGTGGGCGGACTTGTTGTCAACTCAAGCGGGATAATAAAGAATTGTTATTCTTCTGCAGATGTCACTTCATCAGGAAGCAGCGGATGGAGTTCCGCCTCAATTCGTGCGGCAGGAATTGCAACAAACATATTGGCTGGCACAATTGAGTTGTGTTATTCTGTTGGGACAATAAGATCAATTGAAGGATATTACAAAACTGGGGGTATTGTTGCTTATCCATACAGAGGGTCAGTGAACAATTGCGCAGTCCTGTCAAAAACATGTTGGAGTAGCGCTGGGGGCAACACGAGTCGAAATAGTTTTTTCAACTATCAAAACAAAAACGATGCACAAGCCACAGCAACCAACTGTCATGTTGTGAGTTCTGACACCCTCAAATCAAACACAAACTCGCCACTTGACACATGGGATTTTTCTGACAACACAACAAATCGAATTTGGGGCTATCCTGCTGCAAATAATGAATTCTATAATCAAGGCTACCCTGCACTTCGCGTTTTTTACGAAAACTTTACGGTTGTCTTTTTCAACGACACCAACACCGCAGTTGTCGCATCGCAAACAACTCGCTATCCTGAATACGCCGTCCAATTCCCCGCTGAACAAACCAGGCGCGGTTGGACATTTGACGGTTGGAGCACAGAAGCACAAAACGGTGGCACAATTGTTGGTGTTGCGGGGACTTTGTCAAATGTGATTGCTGACGCAAACTACTACGCACATTTCACAATCAATCAATACACTCTCAAAGTGACAAAAAGTCATGACGAAGCAGCAACTCTCACAGTTGACGGAAATGTGACAAATTCATTTGAACAGGCTTTTGATTACGACACAACTCACACACTCCAAATTTCAGAAATTCACCAAGAATTTGGATATGTTTTTGAAAGCTGGATAAACGCTGACACAAACGAAGTTCTTTCCACAGAAATTACTTTCAACTACACAATCACAGACTCAGACATTCACATTATTGCAAAGTTTATTCCAGAAAAATATCTGCTGCGTGTGTATGTTAATGACACAACAATGGGAAGTTGTTCGCAAGCAACCGACTATCTTGAATACAAACAAAATGTCACACTCACCGCCTCTTCCAATGCTGGATACAAAATAAACGGATTTTATGGAACAAGAACAAGAAAAAGTGACGGAACTTATGAATATTCTGATTTGCTCTCATCGTCAAGCACATATGTTGTCACAATGCCAAGACATGAACTCAGCATTTATGTTGTTTTCGAAAAAGCGCCGCTCACTCTCACGGTTCTCACATATGACGGAAATGTTTCTCCGTCTGGTGTTCCAACAAATCCAAATATGACCGAAATTTCAATTTTGCCAAATCAACAAAATTATTTTGTTGGCGACAAAATCACACTTTCTGCAACAGTCAATGAAAACGGACAAATTGAATATAACTCAACAACCTATATCTTCACACGCTGGAAAATTGGAGATTTCCTCAAAGACGGCGGAGACGGAGTTGACCCAAACAATCTCACTTTCACAATGCCAGCAACAGACACAGTGGTTTATGCTTGCTTTATTTCAACCGACGCATACTATGCTTTTGTTGATTGGCAAAACAATATAGTTGAAGAAGGCATTGTCTCAACCACCGCAACAATAACAGCTCCTGACATATCAAAATTCACAAGGTCTGGATACACATTTAACGGATTCTTCTCAAAAAGCGGAACTCCCCTGATTTCAGTTGAGAACGGAGAATATGTTTCAACCTATACGCTCAATGGTGTGACAGAGCGCGTTGTTTTCTATCCAAAATACACCAAACATTTTGATTGTGAAATTGTCTTTTCATTAAACAATCAAAAAACAACTCAATATGACATAAACCCAAATCTCAGTTTATATTTCGCTTGCGTTTCACCAACTGGGCATAAATTTTCTTCAAAAATTCAAGACGGCGAAAAAACAAGTATAAATCTTTCAAACGAAACCTTTGTTGGCGAGTGGTTGTTAAATTTTGTGACTCCAACCTATTATGAAGCAAAAATTTTCGTTGATGGCGTGCAAAACACAACCGGATTGTTTGATGTTAACATTTTGAGCAATCAAATTCAAATTGACATCATGCTCACAAAAATTGCAGACAAATATCTCTATGATTCCACGCAAGAACAAACATCAACAAACGATGTAAAAATCATCGACCACTATCAATATGTTGACGGAGTCAAAACTTACACTGGGGTCAACAAAGAACTGAAAAATCACGAGTTTGCGCCACTTTCGAATGAACAAACACTCACTTCCCCATATGGTTATGAAAACAAAGACATCATTGGGACAGTCAACTGGGGCGGATTATATAATTTTACAGACGCCAACCATATTGAAGAAGGTGCAAACATCACAGCAAAAGACTTGGGTTCAACAGTTTATAAACTTTCTTTTTCAAACAATTATGCAAGCATGTATCCATACAACTATGATTGGAGCAAAGAAACAGTTTACTCAATGACAGACCTCTTGTATACAAAACCATTCCTCTCTTGTTTTCATAGAAGCGACCTCGAAACTTTTGTTTTGGTTGCATATGAATTTGCGACCTGCCCTTGGAACACCCTCGCCTATGATGGGCGAAGTGCAACAGAACTTGAACCATATCTCAACATGGTTCGAAATGAGTTTGCTGAACTTGTTGACAACCTGATGCTTGAATTTAGGAATGAACAAAAAATATTTATACTTTCAAATTGGGAAGCAGACAACTCTTTTGGTTCATATTGCTGGGACTATATTGAAGCGCTTCGTGGCACAATTTCAGATGCGGAAGTCAACCGCCGTCAACAACTTGCACTTGAATTTTTCACCGCATACATAAATGCTCGTCAAGACGGCATAATCTTGGGACGCCAAAAGTTTGCAACACGTGGCATCACGAGTTCAACTGTTGTTTATGGCAATTTTGAAGTTAATGCAGCGACCGAAGAAGTGCCTTGGACGCCAAATCGACCTCGAGCATACTCCGCCATTATTCCGAACACATATTGCGACCTATACTCACTTTCTGATTGGTATTCAATTTGGACAGAAACAGGCAACAACACAGAAATCAACTGGGACGCCGAAACTGACGCATACACAATAACAATGTTTCTCGACAACATTTGGCATTATGTCAAACAAAACCGCACGTTCTTGCCGACAAGTGACCCAAACTACAAGCCTTGCATTTGGAACTTCGGAACAGATGCAAACAACCCAATAAAGAATTTGATGATAACTGAGTTTGGTTCTGACGAAACAAAAGAAAATCAGCGCAATTTCCACCATGTCAAGACAACAATCACCGAAGCGATCAATTGGGGAATTTATAAAATCACATATTGGGAAATCTATACCAATGTCACAAATCAAACTCCAGTTGGTGACCAGCCTCGCGTTGAAGATTGTCAAGGTCTCTGGCTTATTCGTCCAGACGGAACATTTTCTCAAGGTTTTTGGTATATGAAAGGCATGATTGACGGATTTGACTATTTCACCAATCCCCTCAAACTTGTCTACTCGTCATATTATGTCGACACACATGGGCTCGATTGGGACAAATACAAAGATACAGTAATTTGGCGAGACGACCTTGTCGACACATCAAAAATGAAAAGTTATTCAAAGCTTTATTCCGAGAATGGCGACAACTCGGACGCACGACTCAACTTTGTCGACCTAACGGCTTATGCTCAATATCTTGACAAATACACTGGGTATTTTGGTTATGACACAACTGGTCTCGCTCGCTTCAATCAAGAATATGTCGACAATAATTTGAGTGGCATCGCGCCCTCTCTTTCCGGCACTCTAACTCAAATCACATATGAAGCAAAATCAAACCGTTTTGGTTTCTTAATGTATAACTATAACAGTTTGTCGCAATATGTTGACGCAACAACCAATGCACCATTCAAAAATCCAATCGTGTTCGTTATGGGCAAAAACCAATATGGAAAATGGGAAAGAATAACCAACACAAAAGTCGAAGAAAAGCTTGCTGACGGCAACACTGTTTGGCATCAAACATATGTTAGTGTTGTCACACCAGTTGGCAAATACAGTGAGTTTAGGATTGTGTTTAATGAAGAATTGAACTATAATGTTTGGGACCCAATTCTGACAAGTGTCTTCTTCTTTAAGGGCGGAAATGCTTCATCAAATTACATTTTGGGGTGAAAATGAAAGAAAAACTGCACAAGAACTTTAATAAATCATTAAAATCGTCCGCAATTTGGGGTGCGATTAGTCTTTTGCTGTTTGTTGTGCTTTTGTCGCTTACAATTTCTTTTGCATATCTTTCAGGAAAAAAAGAGGTTCAAGAAACTGTCGAAATTGGACAAGCAACAATTGTTTCAATCACAAATCCAACAATTTCATCACCCCTGCCTTTTTCAAAGGGTTCGACAAAAGAATGTGAAATTTCCATAACTCTTTCCGCAAATGTCGACTCTGTGGTCAGAATCAAAATTGCTTATTCATATTATGACAACCACGAAACAAAATGCACCGTTCCCGACAATGTGACACCAAACCTATCAACAAGTCAAGGTGGCTTTGTGCCAGATCAGCACGGATTATGCTACTACTTTGACGCAAACGCAAAAGATATCACCACACTCAACTTTATTTCGTCAATAACATTTGATGATGACCCAACAACAAACGACCTATATGCTGGACTCAACCTTCGCATAAGCGTTGATGCGGAAATTTTGCAACAAAAAGTCATTGACTACTCTTCTCACCCATGGCGTGACAATGCGCCAACAGATTGGCTTGACCGTGCCAAGAATAATTTTTCGTAAAGGAGAATTGCGTGTTCAAAAAAATTGGCAAATTCAAAGGAATAATGATACTTGCAATTGCGATGTCACTTGTCATCTCAATCCTTTGTTATTGCACAATCACCTACGCCATGCTGCAACAAAGTGGAACAATTGGCAATCAAATTGTTGTTGAAGCAATAAACCTTGAATGGACTGACGGACACGGAAACAAAATTCAATCTCTGCCACTCCCCAAACACATTTCATCAGGCGAAACAATCGCTCTCCCTGGCGACAATCTTTCAATCAAAAACACCGGCATAAGAGGTTATGCAAGGGTTAAAATCACCACAGAACTCGATGGTGTCGCAACAGATAAAATTGCAGTCACTTTGTCACAAACAAGTGGTGTTAGCGATTGGGTTAAAGGACATGACGATTACTATTACTTTTGCAGAACGGGAGCATATAATGGCGAAGTGGTTGGACTTGTGAGTGTTGTCACCGTCATCACCTTCTCCGACACTTTCAAAAATGCTGATGCCGGCAAACCAATAACAATAAAACTTCTTGCCGAAGCGATTGATTCTCGCGACAACTCCTATATCACCGCATGGGGCAACAATCCACCAGACGAATGGTTTGATGCAACTTCCAACACAAGAAATTAGCCCTTGAAAACAAAAATAAAATATAGTATTATAGATATATATTAGATAAAACTTGGAGCATATATGATAAAAACAAAGACCTATCAAAATGGCATGAAACTTGTTGTTGAAACAAATCCGAACGCCCTTTCAAGTGAATGCTTGTTCCACTTTAATGTTGGCGCTCTCAATGAAAGAGAATATGAACAAGGTTATGCGCACTTTTTGGAGCATATGCTTGCTGGAGAATCAACAAACAAGAGAAGCATAAAAGAAATCAACCAAGTATATTTGCTTTCGGGTTCTGATCTCGACGCGTCAACTGGTTATGATGTGACGGAATATTCTTTTGTTTCACTCAGCAAAGATTTTGACAAATGCTTTGAAGCACTGTGCGAAGGACTTTTTGATTGCGCTTTTTCAGAGGAAGAATTTGAGCGTGAGAAAAAAATTATTTTGCAAGAGCATGGTGTCGAAGATAATTTTGATAATTTAATCGACAACATGTTGGCAATTCACTTCAACGATCAATACCCAAGATTTCTTGAAGGCGACAAACAAAGCATCAAAGGGGCAAATCTTGAAATGCTAAAAGAATTTTATAAACGCGAATATATCCCAGAAAATTTGGTTATTTCAGTTTATGGAAACAAGTCGTTTGAAGAAGTTGACGAACTTGTTGAAAAACATATTTTTTCAAAGATTGACCACGAAACTCCGAAACAAAAATATGAACGAAAAGAAATCAGCGCACCCATAAAATACAACTTTTATGTTCTCAACAACGATGACATGCAAACGTCTGTGACAATATTCTATCCAACAAAAATAAAAAACAACCCAATTTCAGATGTGTTTGTCAATTCGCTCAATGGATATGGTGGCGTTCTTTACGAAAAACTGCGCCTTGAAGAGCCATTGGTCTACAATGTGTCAATTTATACAGAATCTGCTTGGAATGTTGCCATTCTTGAATTTCAATGTTCAAATCAAGAAGTTTCAAAATGTCTAACAAAAATCAAAAGCATATTCCAAAACATTGCACAAAATGGCATAAGCCGAGAAGAACTGATTTCAGCAAAAACACAAATTCAACTTGAACTAATTTTGCAAAAAGATAGCAGCAACTTCAAAACAGTGGCAAACGCAAAATATTTGAAAGAAAACTGGGGCATTTATTCTCTCGACAAAGCGCTTGAAAAATATAATAATGTTTCAAACGAAGACATCAAAAATTTTGCAACATCAATTCTTGAATGCAAATACATTATTGGAGCAGAAGGAAAACTCGTTCAGCATGAGCAATTGTTTGCTTATGAGCCATCACTCTATGTTCCAAAATTCAGCAAATTCAAAAAGTTCAGACATCTCAAACGTCAAGCAGAATATGTTCGCGAAATTGAACAACCTGCACCAACAAAACACAAAATTGAAGAAAATTCACAAAAAAAGTAGCATTTTTGCTACTTTTTTTGCAATTTTTTTGCATTCTTTTGTTAATTAATGTTGTTTGTGATAAAATTTTTTTTAGAGGTGAAATATGATTTATGCAATTGTCGGCGGAATTATTTGTGCCTTGCTTGCAACAACTTTTATTATCGTGCGTGTGCAAAAAGGTGGAATGACCGCACTATATCTCAAAGCACTCGCATCGGTTGGTTTTGTGGGACTTGGACTTGTGATGTTTTTTGGATATGCACCTACCGACTGGAAATCAATCTTTGTTATACTCGGACTTGTGATGGGTCTTGCGGGCGATGTTTTGCTTGACTTCAAAGTCGTTCAAAAAGAAAAATCCGACACATATCTCAACTGGGGCATGCTCGCTTTTGGTGTCGGACATATATTTTACTTTATATACCTTGTTTTGTGCCAAACAGCGTTTAATGTTTGGGGACTTTTTATCGCTTTGGGCGTGGCGGCGTTCTTGACAGTCGCAATAATAAAGTATATTTCCCCGCTCATGAAACTTGATTTTGGAAAATTCAAATGGCAAAGTGCTGCATATTCGTTTGTTCTCACATTTGTCATGCTCTATGCAATCACTTGTGCGGTTTTGACACCAAGTTTCTGGTTAATCGCACTCGGACTCTCGTTGATTTTTGTTTCAGATCTCATTCTTTCCACAATGTATTTTGGCGGAAAAGAAAACGACAAACTGCTCTGCATACTCAATCATGCAGTATACTACTTGGGACAAATTGCAATTGCCCTTTCTTGCCTGACCTTTCTGTGATTTTGTGAGAGTTTACACAAGGTTTGACGAGATTTCTCGCAAACTGATTTCCATTCCGAGTGCCGACCACCAAAACGGCATTCTGGGAATCTGGATACTTGGATTGCTGTGCTCCGCTGGTCCGACGCGGTCCGTTCCACTACCCGGATGTCGCACTTTGTGCTCGATAGCAGGAGACAATGCTAAGGGTGTCATTCCGAGACGGGCAAGCAGAGTGAGGCGTTCTAGGAATCTATCAGATCGTTAGATTGCAGTGCTTTGGGGTGGCGTCTCACGATGACAATTCGGCTGTTTGTAATTTTGCATAGGGCACGATTTTAACTTTTTGAATAGGTGAAAGTGTAGTTGAGAGTTTCGTCAACGATTGTTATTTTTGCAAGGTCGCCAGAAACAAATTTGAGACGTTGGGTTGGAGTGATGACAAGGTTTGTGTCGGTGTAGACAAATGTTTCGCAGATTTGTTCGCCCGTGCCCAAAGTTGTTGTTATGGTTTGATTTTCGCCGATTTCAAATGTGATTTGACTTTGTTCAAAATAGTCGTTTGGTTCTGGATAGTTTGAGTTTTGTGGTGGAGTTGTGATTGTTGCGTCGTTGCGGCGGAAAGACTTGAAGGAATATGTGCCGATAAACTTTTCTGGATGTCCGACCGAACGCAAACATACAAGGCGAATTGTTTTGTCATCATATATTCGGGTTATTGTCATTTTTCCGTTTTCGTCGAATTTTGCAGAAATATCTTGGCGGTCAGCAAATGTCAAATATCCACAAAAGCATGCTTCAATTTGATATGTTTCAAGTGTTTCGCCCTTATAAGTGATATTAAAAGTTGAATTATCCTTGATTTCATATATATAGAAGCATTCTTTTTGATTTGTTATTTCAACTTGATTCAAATTTTCATAATACGTTTCAACAACATATTGACCATTAAAATCGTATTCATGTTCAAGTTGTTCTTTGATTTTGTCGAGATCAAAATTAAAAAGAGTGCAACCCGAAAGCAGTGGCACGAGAACAACAAGAGCAACAACCAACAAAATGGACTTAAAATTTTTCTTCATATATAAAATATGACAAAAGTCAAACTTATTGTCAAGTTAACAAGAGTTGTTTTTCAAGCATAAAGAATATGTGAGGTGAAAATATGAGTGTTGTCGCGGTTGTTGGTGCATATGGCAAAATGGGGAAACTCATTTGCGAAAGGCTCAAAGAAAAAGGGTATGAAGTGCGAGAAGTTGATGTTTTGAGCAAAAAGTTTCAAAAACTTGGCGATTTGAACGAAAAAGTTGATTTGGTTGTTGATTTCTCAAATAAAAATCAAAGTTTGGACGTTTTGGATTATTGTGTGAAATCCAACACAAAACTCATTATGGGCACAACAGGGCAAGGCGATTTTTTTGCGTCCGAACTAAAATTTGCTGCGGCAAAAATTCCGATTATCAAGTGCGATAACTTTTCTGAAAATGTCATCAAATTCAAAAATTTGGCAAAGACGATGTCAAAAAAATTTGATGGCGAAATTGCAGTTGTTGAAGCACATCACAAGCACAAAACAGATTTTCCAAGCGGGACTGCAAAACAAATTATCTCTGCAATGCTTGACGAAGACAACAACAAGACTTCAACGAGTTCGTGCCAAAACTTTGAAGAAGATGTCATAAACTCCTATTCCATTCGCGGAGGCACGCTTTTTGGACGCCACGAAGTCCATTTCTTGGCAGACGACGAGGAAATTATTTTGACTCATTCAAGTTATTCAAGAAAACCATACATAAACGGACTTATGCGCGCGGTTGACTATTTAATAAAAGAGAATGGAGCGGGGCTCCATTCCTTTGAAGATGTCATTTTTCAATAATAGTTCAAAAAGTCACCGACGCGACCTTATAGGCTCAGTTCTTGATCAGAGTATGTCACACTTTCTTGTTGAGTCACGGTTTGCTCAAGTTCTTTTGCTTCTTTCTCCGCTTCTTTTTGTTTCATCAAGTCCGCGTATGCATTCCAATCAAAACCTGTCACATTGCCATTTTCATTTCTTGTCGAAATCTCTTCAATCTCCGCTTGTGCCTGCGCCTCGGCAGATGTTGTTGCAGTCTGAGATCTCTCAATTTCAAGTTGTGCCCAAAATTCTGGGCATATTTTTTTAATTGATTGTCTTCTATATATATCGAGATCTGGCTCATATGTAACCATATACCATCTTTCATCATCCTCACTTTGTGCCTTGACTATATATTCAGGGTTGGAGTAATCAGTTGTTTCCCAAGACTCAACAACGCTTAATGTGTAACCAAGATTTTCAAGCCCTGTAAGGCTTGAGATTCCATTCTTTATTTCGTCAAACTTGTCTAATTGCTCTTGTGAATTTTTGTTTATACAAGTTTTTTCAACCCATATGCTACCGCTTTCAGAAATTAATTTTAGAACCTCTTCATATGTTTCATCACCATTAACTATTTTTGATATACGACAAAATTGGTTGCTTTGTGAATAATATGATTTGCCATCAATAATTTCTTCTTTGACAGCATCAATGTTAAAATAAGCATTTCCTTCATAAGAGTAAATTCCATTTATGCGTCTGATTGTCGTCCCAGGATTCTCAATGGAAAAAGTTACGTTGTTTGTTGTTGACTCTTTGACAGTTTCAACAGTTTCCCAATACGCTTTTTCTTGCTCTGCCGACTTGATTTGTTCCTCGACTTGTTGTTGCTTTTCTTCAGCTTTGGCAATTTCTTCTTCGCTTGCACCAGAATTTTTCAAATCTTCAATTTCTTTTTGAACATTTTCAAGTTCTGTTTGTTTGTCTTCGATTTTGGTTTGAATTTCGGCAGGTTTTTTGTCTGGTTTGTCATTTTTTATTTCTTGTTGAACTTTTTCAGACTCAACAAACTTGTCAAGAAGTTTATCTTTTTCCTCATCATCAAGATTTTTGTAGTGATCGCTGTCAACAAGTTCATCCAACTTTTTGTCAAAATCTTTCTTTTCATCATCAGTGAGATTTTGATAGTGATCGTCATCATGGGCTTTTTCTTGTGCTTTTTCTTTGTCTTGCTTTTCTTTTTCTTTTGGTGTTTGCTCACCTTTTATTTTGCTTATCAAATCTTTGATTGATTCTCTCACTTGTGGGACTGTTGCACACACAACTGCTGTTGTTGCCAAAACTCCAACAACAAGTCCAATTACAATTTTCTTTCCTTTGCTGAATTTGCCCATATTATTCTCCTTGTTTCTCTTGCTTCTATTATACAAGAATACATTGAAATGTCAATATTTAAATTTATTATTTAACAATAAGCAAAGACGAACATGAATTATAATTGTCAAATTTATATGTTGAATCTATAATTTTTCCTTTGGTCGTTGTGAAATATTGTTTTTTGTTTTTTGGAGCATCTGTAGGTCGTATCGATTTATTTAAATTCCGCAACAATCTATGTTTTATGTCGTAGCCATATTCTGATGCCAAGTCGCCAAGCGGTTCAATTTCTATAACAGTTGTGTTGGACCAATCTGCATCGCCTAATGAGAAACCGCTCTTATAAGCCATCTGAACGCGCCCTTCAATTTTTGTTCGTCCAGTTAATACATATGTTGTATAGTTGTAGTAATCAGACAATGTTAGTTGAACAGCTTGACCACTATCATTTTTATTATTATAAATTTTTATATCATTAAAATAAAATGTTCCATTGAAATCTTTAAAAAGGGTATTCAATTCGATTGTTGTTATAAAGACTCCAGCACCATTAAGAGCAGTATTTGATGTAATAGTAGTTCCTTTCCAAAAATAGAATTTGTTTGGTGTATTCATATAAATTCCACCCCCATCATTTGAAGCTACATTTGAAGTTATAACAGGTGAATGGGGTGTTTGGCTCTCGTGACTAAAATATATTTCTGTTAAAATATCTACATAAATGCCACCACCATTATTTGATGCTTCATTTCCGGATATCGTACCTCCCCAAATTGAAAGCGTTCGGATGGAACTATAACCATCAGCAGGATTATTTAAATATATCCCACCACCATCAACTGCAGAATTATAAGAAATTGAACCTCCACTGATTTTTGTATCAGCAGCGGAACCTGTCCAACCAGCCGTGTCACACCAAATACCGCCACCATTTTCACTTGCAGTGTTGTTTGAAATTGTGCCATTCGTCATATCAAACTTTCCTGACCCACTCGTTGCGACTCCGCCACCATAGGTTGCTGAACAACCATCAATCGTGCCACTATTAAGTTTGAAAGTTCCACCAGCAACATAAACACCACCACCATTGGTTGCTGAACAGGCATTAATTGTGCCGCCATCAAGGATGAAAATTCCACCAGAGACATAAACACCTCCACCTGCGCCGGAAGAAGTCACCTTGCCCGTAATTGTTGCAGAGTTTATTGTAACTGAGCCTCCGGCAACAAATATTCCACCGCCATTGCCTTTGTTAATAATTCCATTTATTGTTATACCTCCAGAAATTGTCGCAGAACCAACATTGTATATTACTCCTCCTTCACCAGTGCTGTTTCCCTGATATTCTTCAAGAATAAGTGTTTTCCCCATAATTTTTCCTGCAGACAATTTAAGCTCTCCTTCTCCATCGTTATAAATTGCCCCACCTTTTTTTGCAGCGCTTGCCCATAACAGATTGTCCACTGTTCCACCAATACTCGAATATGCATTATTCATTGTGAAGGTCCCATTATTATAGATGGCTCCTCCATATAATGTTGATGCAGTGCAACTATTTATTTTTCCACCACTTAAGTATACTTGAGCATCAGGGGTTATAAACAAACCTCCGCCACTATTGTTTGCTGTGCAACTTTCTATAGTTCCACCATTGAGATAAACTTTTGCAAGTGCTGAAACATAAATTGCCCCGCCGTCAAGTTTTTCAGCCTCACAATTTTTAATTGTTCCATTCGTCATTGTGAATGTTGAACCGGATTCCATATGAATTGCACCAGCACCATCTGTGCCAACGCAGTTTTGGATGGTTCCACCCTCCATTGTGAAGGATCTATTTTCTTTGATATAGATGGCTCCGCCATTTTGAGAGCGATTGTTTCGAATTATTCCGCCAGACATGACAAATTGACCCAACCCAGCATAAACAACGGTTGTTGTGTTTGTTGTGTAGGTGTCCTTTGCACCATCAAGAATAATGCCTGATGACAAATTCAATTTTGAACCAGATCCAACATGGAATAAATCAAAGTTTGCCGCTGCACGAGTGACGATACATTCATATTGTGCTGTGAGTTTTATGTTTGTTGAGTCTGTTTCCATAACGATTGAGCTTGATAAGCTCAAATTTCTCCAAACATAAACAGTTGCCGTCTTGCCTTTTGCATAATCAAACGCTGCACTTAATGTTGAGTACCAAGTTGTTGCCGTGTTGACAACTTCAACAGAAACAGAATTGTCTGCAATTGCATAGTAATAACCTTTCGCTTTCAGTTCAGAAACTGCTGTTGTGCTGCTGAGATTTATGTTGCTTTCGTTGAGAGCCGTTGCGGAGAATCTCCAAACCTTGCTATTTATACGACTCAAACTGAAGGCTGCTGAAAGGGCTTGATTGTTTTGAATGACGCTCAAATTATTCATGCTTCTGAATGCATTTGTGCCAAAGTTTATTGTTGTTGAATTCAATGTCATTCTCACAACTGTTGATTGATAGAAAGCATCATCAGCAATTGATGTTATTGTTGAAGGCAAAGTTATTGATGTCATTTTTGCGCCATTAAACGCATCTTCGCCGATTGAAGTTATGCCTGACGAAACATCAACAACACCATAGGTGACGCTTGCAGACAAAGCTGGATGATTTGTTTTTATTATCCAACCTGTTTGATAACAGTCAATCATTTTTACGTCAAGAGTTTCCTTTTCAGCACTTATTGTATTGTATGTGATTTTGTTTGGAGTGAGTTGTGCTGGGAAAACAACTGCATCTCCATCATTGCCTTTTGAGCTGGTGTATTGAATGATTGCAGATTTTGAAGAATCATATCTGAACGGAATCAAATTAATTATAAAACTTGTTGGCAAAATATTTGCATTTGTTGCTGTTATAACAACTTGTGAATTGCTTGTTGATGAAGTCCTGTCAACAACATCTGTTGTCACATAAACTGCACCAGTTGCGGCGCTACTTATGTTTGCTTTTGTTGGGTCGCTTGATGAAAATGTCAATTGGGGCTCATTTTGAACATTTGAGTCAAAAGTATATTTATTTATAAAAGTTGTGTCGGATAAAGCATATACATTGTCAAGAGCAAACCAACCTTTTGCTTTTTGGATTTTGAAATTATCTTTTCCTGTGATCGTGAGTGGGTTGTAGTTTTGTATCTTGGTATCTTGCGTCAAAGGCGCCGTGATAACAAGTTTCATGGAATACCGGCCGGCATTTGTTGCAGTGTTTCCGTTGACATCCACTTTGCCACCAGTTGGCTCTGTTATGTCGTTTGTGTCGCTTGCAGCGAACTCTCTTCCGGTGTAAGAATAGACAATGGAGCATCTTGAAACGGCAAATGTTCCATCATTGCCTTTTCCGACAATTCCATTTGTGAGAGTGTATGTGTGAGGGCTTCCTGTGTAGACAAATGTTTCATTATTCAATGTTGTTGAGAGATCTGCTTTTGTGATTGTGAATGTGACGGAAGCGGAAGCAGCAAAATAGTTTGGTCCAGCGTTGAGCGTTGCGGTGAGATTGTATGTTCCTGCATCACGGAAGTTGTTGTCAGAGCGTGAAAGCGTGCCCGTATAGGAATAAGATATTGGAACATTTGCTCCATTTGAAACAGTTGCTTTAACTTCATGGGTTGTTCCATCATATACCCAACCTTGTCCGTTGTAGGCATTGGTTTTTGCGAAAGAAATTGTGAGGTTTGCGGCTTGAATAATGAGCGTTGCGGAAGAAGATATGTCGTTATAGTTTCGACCACCATTGAAGTTGACTGTGATTGTGTAGTTCCCGGCATTTGTTCTTGTCACCATTCCCCCATTTTGTGTTGCTGAAACAGGTTTTGTTGGGTTGTGGTTGTCATCGTATTCTTTGCCACTTACGCTTGATGACGCAACTGACATGCCACTTGGAAGTGTTGGCAATGCAAGAGTGTGTGCGTTGCCATCATATGTGACAGTTTTGTTTGAAAGTGTAACGCGATGTGTTGCTTTGAGAATCGTGAGATATGCAACAAGCTTGTTGCCAGCCAAATTGCCGCCAAATGTCGCCGTCACTTCGTAGACGCCAACCTGAGTTGTTCCGTTTGTTGCACCAGCATCAACGCTTTCTCCGTTAACACCTTTTATTGAGTATGAAACACTTGCGCCCTCAATCAGTGTGCCGGTGATTTCAATGCTCTTTTTTGTCCCGTCATAAACAAATGTTTTGTCTGTGAATGTGATGCCAGAAAGAGAAGGTTGAACAATGGTGAGTGTTGCGGTCGCCGTTGTTGTTGCATAGTAGCCCCCTGCAATCGTTGCTGTCACATGATAGGTTCCAACATCTTTGAACGAATTGCCAGAGCCCGTTTCCCCGCTTGATTTTTTCCAAGTGTATTTCACCACGGCGCCTGCTGGGAGTTCTTCATTGATCTCAATCGTCCTTGTTTCGTTTGCGTCAAAATAGTAGGTTGCGTCTGACATTGTGATGTCAAAATGCCTTTTGAAAATGTCTTCAATGCACGTCGCAACAACTTGAGATTTTCCAATATAATGCATTGTTGCACCATTTGACATTCCTTTGTCCGCAGAAATCACCCCACCCGTCTTGAACGAGCCAGAGCCGGCATTTGCATAGAATTTGTGTCCAACCATGTCATAAAGCCCCGCCACGCCGTCACGCGAGCGAACAACTGGAACAAAGTCACGAACAAGAATATTGTTGTCATAAATTTTTGCATAATATATCCTTGCATGACCATACGACACAACTTTTGTGTCGCCTTTGCATGCAAACAATCCTATTGATGAGTTTTTATATAGTGAAGAGACATAAGATGTTGATTCGCTAACTCCATCAGTTGTCACTGTTAATGTTCCATTATTTGCTTCAACAATTTTGTGATACTTTTGATTTTGTGTCCATGATTTATACAAAAGTGCTCGACTTGTGCCGACATAAAATTGATTGCCCCAGAATTGTATGCCAAAATACTTATCTGTGTCATCATTATTTCCCATTATCGAAAAATTACATGTTGAAGAAGTTATCGCATACTCCAAATCATATTTAAGAACTTCACTTGTTGGCTTGTAGCCAGAATCAATGTATTGAGTCCCTGTCGCCTCAATATATTCCACTCTTTGATATTCTTCAACCGCGTCACCCGTTGCTGCGCCAGAGCCAAATGAACCCGTGCCCGAATTTGTGTAGAACTTGTTCTCAACTTTGTCATAGAGTCCTGCAACTCCGTCAGAATTGCGAACACATGGCACATAGTCGCGAAGAAGGTTTCCGTTTTTATAGAATTTAACATAATACCATTTGCCAGATTGTTTGCTGCCAGTCCACAAAGCATTGTCTTTGTTCCCCATTCCTATAATCACAACTTTGTTGTTATCGCCCGCATAACCTGACCAATCTTTATTATACTTGTTCACTCCATTAAAGAGCACTGTTTCATTGTGAGTTCCGCCGTCATAAAGCACTTCATACAAGCCTTTTTGTCCACCACCCAAATTTGCTTGATATTGCATGTAGGCATTAACCCCGCCCCATGAGTTATTGTTGACCAAATGAGCGTAAATTTCAAAGCGTGTTGTGTCAGTTTTTTCCATGGTTAGTCCGGTGTCGATATATTGTGTGCCCGTGGATTCAATATACTCAACCACATTATAGTCTGAAAGGGTTGTGTCAAAGCCAGACGAAAAGCCTTTGTGGTGAAGTCCGCCAAGAGAAAGTGGTGCATACGCATCGATGCTGCCGTTTGGGATGTAAACTTGTAGCGCACTTGTTGTGCCTTCAAAGCTTGTTTCTTGAGCGGTTGGTGCAGTTTTGCTGTTGAATGTTGCTTTTGTGAGAGCCGTGCAGTTTTTGAATGCACTTGCTTCAATTGAAAAAGTGCAGTTTGGGAATTCAATTTCTTTTAGTCCCGAATTCATGAAAGAAGATGCTCCAAAACTCTTAAATTTTGAGCAGTTTTTGAGATTGTTAATTTTTTGCACTCCCGAATTTTCAAATGCACTTTGTGCAAATGAAACAAAAGTTGATGTTGGAAGTGAAATTGATGTCAGTCCCGCGGTGTCTTTGAGTGCTCTGACGCCAATTTTTGTCACTTTTGTTGTTGAGAGTGTGTCAAGATTTCGAAGTATGGAGCAGCCAATCAATGCTTCAGTCTTAATTTCTGTCAATCCTCTTGCGAGTGACAAAGTCGAAAGACTTGAACAATTTGCAAATGTTCTTGCTTCAAGAATTTTGACCGCCGTGTTTTCAAAACCAGAAACTGCTGTGAGATTGGAGCAGCCTTCAAATGCGGACTCTCCGAGTGTTGATAATGCTTGAGGAAGTTTTACGCTTGAAAGGTTTGAACAGCCCTCGAAAACGCCATAACCAATCTTTGAAACAATGGTCTTTTCAAGATTTTGCACTGAACGCAGATTTTTATCTTCTGCGAATGCTCCGTCATCAATAAGAGTTAATGTTGTTGGGAATTGAATTTTTGACAAATTGCCACAATAAGCAAATCCCTTCACTCCAATTGTTGCAGTTTTTGTTTTTGACAAATCAACGCTTGTGAGTTTTTCACATGCTGCAAACGCTTCATTTCCAATTGAAGTAATTGTGTTTGGAAGCAAGATTTCATATAGCGAAGAACATTCACAAAACATAGCTTCAGAAATTTGAGAAACTTGAGTATTTTCAAGATTTGTCACACTTTCAAGTTTTGTGTCAGAAGCAAACGCAAATGTTCCAACGCTTTGCGTGAGTGGTGAAAATCTATATTTCACAAGCTCAACACAGCCCGCCATTGCATAGTCACCAAGCGCAACAACGCCGTCACTGTGCGAAATGCCAGTGAGTGTTTTGCAGCCATACAAAGCGTATGAGCCAATTGTTGTTGTGTTTCTGTGAAGCGTGATATATTTCAATGTCGAATCAGACGACGAGCCAAACATATTTTTTGAAGAACTGCCCGCAATTGCGTTAACAGTTTTTGGAACAACAACATATTGACTGGTTGTTGTGTATGAGGTTGGAGTGAGATATATTGCATAAAGCGTTGTGCTTGCGGTTGTGCTTGGCAAATCATACCAAAGGCCAAGGTCATAACGCATTCCGTTTTGCCCTCGTTCATTATCATCTTTGTTTGTGCTGTAATAATAGAATTCTTTGCCGCTCTTTGTTGGCTCAATGTTGTCGTTGATTTTGAATTGTGACTTGTCATCATTATACACAACAAGCGGTTGTTTGCCCGTTCCGCCATTGATGTCAAGACGGACATACATTTTTGAATAAACCGCCTCAATAAGATGTGAGTTTTGAATGTTTTCAAAAACATATGTCTGACTGTCACCCTCGGCAACACTCATCAAATTTTCGTCAGATGAATCAACATAAATTGCTTCGATGCGGTTTCCCGCGCTTGGTGTGAATGTCACACTAAAATTTTGTGTTTGATAAACTTGAACACGCCCGGTTGGTGGATTTGAACTTCCGCCAGAGCTGTTTAGTATATCAATATAGTATATATATCTAAATATATTATCTTTATATATTGCAATTGGCGTTGTTCCCGTCAAACCATACATATATGTGTTTTCGGCAAATGAGCGATTTGACAGATTCGAAACATAGCTTGCTTTTCCGCCAACTGGAACGCGAACTTTTAGGTTTGATGTCGTCCCAGCGAATATGCTTCCGTCCGCAATTGTTGGAGCGGCAACAGAATTGAATGTGAGTTGACTCATGTTGACATTGCTGTCAAACGCGCCCACACCAATTTGAAGCAATGTTTTTGGCAGGTCATATGAGGTTATTCTTGAGCAATTTGCAAAGGCATAATCCCCAATTTTTTGCAATTTGCTTGGCACTCCAAAATTCACAATCTCAGAGCACCCCAAAAACGCACGAGAATCAATTGTTGTGATTGAGTTTGGAAGAGTTATGCTTGTCACACCTGCTTCGGTTGTTGAGAAAATGTTGTTTGATCCATTTCCGCCAACATATTCAATGCCGCTTGAAAGTGTGAGCGATATTGGCATATAGTTTAGACTTCTCACGCCATAAACATTGACATCTGCCCCGCTTGCCGCATCATAAATCCTTGCCGGAACAACAAGGTTTTCATTGTTCCCAAGATATTCAGTTATGTAGAATTTTGAATCTATTTTGGTCATCTTCCAAAGCGGCTCAAATGTGGCCTCAACCAGCGTGTCGGAGGTTGGTGCAACATTTATATTTGTTTTTGTTTGATCATTTCCACCAACAAGCTTTTCAACGCCATTGACTTTGATTGAAGAAATTTTTGCCCCAGAGAATGCCGAAACCGTGAAGTTAACACTTTTTCCATGAGCGCAAGTGTTTTCAGTCGGCGTAATCTCTCCATAATTATATCCGTCCGAGTGCGCAACAACATTTGTTGTTATTGAATAGATGCTTGTTTCATACACAACATCAACCGAGTGGTCTGCCGACACGCTGTTAAATGTGTGTTCATAATTTTTGGTCGAAACACCCGAGATTCTTTCAACCCCGTCAATTTTGAGCGATGAAATATATTTCCCTTCGTTTGCAACAAAGGTAAACGAAATGTCATCACCAAATCTAACGCTTTGATTTGTGTTTGGTGTCGTCACACCATCGCCTGTGCTCATGACCGAAATCAAATAGTCTTTAAGTGCATAAGTTGCAGTGAGCGTTGTGTCACCAATGATGTTTTGGACAACAACTGTTTGCTCATTTTCGTCTTTTATCTCAACACTTTGTCCGCCAAGCAAAATTGAAGAAATTTTATATCCACCATTTGCCTTGACATCAAAATTCAGCGTATCTCCATAAATTGTCGTTGTTGTTCCTGGGGTTATCTCTCCGTTTGCAGTTTGAACAACCGTGACTGTCACCTCATTGCTCTTATATCTTGGATAAAGCGTGAGATTTTGTGAAATATTGTTAAATTCTTCGCCCGAGATATCCGCACCCGTTCCATCTTTCAAAGTGTTCCAACTTTCAAAGATTTTTCCGGCAACATTCGCAGCGGTTGGCGGCGTGACATCTCCTGCGTATTTTGTTGTCACAGTTTTGAGAGTGTTTTCGTTTTGGTCTTTGAATGTGACGACAAAATCATCTTTTGGATATTGCGTCGTGAAGAATGGTGCAAGTTTTGTGACACTCTCGTCTTCAACGTTTCTCGCCTGAACACTTTCAATTCGAATTTCAAGCTCAACTGTGTCATTAGAAGCATAGTGTTGTGGTCTGAGCCCATTCGGCATAACAAAACTTTCTTTGCCCATAAACCCAAACGCTTTCCCGGAATCTTTGTGACTGAGCGGAACAGGTTTTCCGTTTTGATCACAGAAATAATACCATTCTCCATCGCGAACCCAAGTGTATCCCTCATTTTCGGTTGGGACAAAGTTTTGGAATTTAATCACATCTTTTGCAACCGCACTGGTTGGATAGTCTGTTGTCACAAACACTCCAATTCGAGCATAAAATTCAGAACTGCGTGGCGTGATGCAGAACGTGATGTCCTCACTCAAAATTTGTTGATTGCGAAGAGCAACATAAACAGTTTTTCTCAAACTTTCGTTTGTGTTGCCATCAACTTCAATGGTCGCAAGCGTGACAGAAAGATCTGCCCTGTCACGATCGCCAAACCACGCACCACTACTCATCCAAATTCCAAAAATAAGCGCACAGAAGAGGCTGAGTAGCATAACCGCTATCCAACTCTCTCTCCTATTCAGTTTTCGCTTAAATTCTTTTCTCATGTTTTCTCCATCATTTGTTGCAATATCTTGCAATCAGATATTCAATGTCCTCCCATGTCATAAGCCCTCTAGCCATAGAAATTTTGAGATATTTTGTTGGGTAAGAATCGAATTCTTCTTTTGAAACATAGTCTGCAAAATCTTCATATTCAAATAATCCAAATTCTTCAATTGCAAGTTTCATATCATCTTGATTAAACTTTAAATCTTCGTCATATTCAAATATATTAAACAATCCACTAATTCCACCAGGCATCGACAAAACGCCGTCTGTGAAGTAGTTCAAATGATATGATGTGACAAGACTATAACATCCCGTTCTCTCTGTCGTCATAAAGGCGTCAACAAGAGTCACAACACCATTTTCAGAATAGAATCTATGTCCAATATATTGTTTGTAAGTATTATCCCTTATATAAACATATTTATTTAGATCCAAATCAAAGTAACCATGCTCATAAATAACACGAGATGTAACACCATTTGAGAATTTCAAATTAATTATGTCATATATCTTTCTGCCATCATTTTCAATAAAGTTAATGCTTGCAACATCATATTTTCCAGTTTCGTGGTTAAAAATCAAAAGCTTGTCAGAAAGCGTTAAATCTTCAACTTTCTTTTTTGTGCCATCAGCAAGTGTAATCAATGTTCCTTCAGCAACACAGTTATTAATATAATCTCCAATAACCCAACACAAGTCATCATCATTCAGAGTAACAGTAACAGTAACTGATTGCGAGGAAGTCGTGCTATTGTTAATAGCGGTTCTACCCCAGAACTCGACACCATATTCTTTCTTTTCTTCAGCAAGCTTTGTTACAGTTGCGCGAAGTTCGATAGTTGTTCCTGCATCATAAGTTCCTGCAGATATTTTCGATCCAACTTTGAGTTGGCTATCTGAATATTTTTGTGTGCCATTAATATAAATTGACGCACCACTCCAATAACTTTTTGACTCAACATAGAATCCAACATTAACTTTATTAGTCGTATACTCTGCTGTTAATGTTTTATTGTTGTTAACAGGTAAAACGCTGTTCGCCGAGTATTTATAATTAGAGCCACCAGACCAACAGTTCGCCGTGTTATTCTTTCTTGTTGAAATTGCTGGAAGCGTAACTGACGATGTGGCTGTTTTTGTTGAAACCATTTCCACATCTCTAATCATATATTCTAATAAACTTCCGTCATTGCAGAATCCAAAGTTGAACACAAGATAATAAGTTCCCGCTGTTGAATAAGTCATTGAAAAGTTGCTGGACGCATCAGAAGCCATTTCGACATAAGCTTTTTCATTTCCGACATTGCTGCCATCAGTTGGAACATAATTTAGCAATTGAACACGCATTTTCCCTGCACCAATACCTCCATAGTCTGCACTGATTGTTGGCATATTGCAATACCACGAGAAAGTTGTTGTCCAGCCAGAAGGTATTGTCACTGGAATATATAAATTTTCAAATCCAGAAACTCCATTGCAGAAAATTGTGTCGCCATCATATATGAAACAATTTGTATGAGCAGAACTTCCAACAGTCCAAGCATTCCATCCTGAAAGATTTGTTTCGCAAGAAACTGTGTAAGTTTGTTTTGATACAAGCCAGTCGGCATACAAAGATATACCTTGCGTAAGTTTGTAAACTTTTTGACTACTTCCTTTTGATGTGTAATATTGTATGTTTTTTGTTGAGCAAATAGCCAATGTATTCACTGTCACGGAAACGGATGTATTTTCTGAAAAGTTTAAATCAATGAAACTATATTGATTAACATAGCCCAAACTTGTTAATGTGACAATGCCATAAACAACTTTCTTTGTGCCAGTTGTATCAATAACACAATAATCAGTGTAATTAACATCATTTATGTCAATTGAATTCAGTGTCGCCGTGGTTGAATATGTGAAATAAAATTTCAGCATATATCCAACTTGAAGTGCAGATGATGAATACCCCGACGAAGTCCCAATTCCAATTCTCCAAGTTGGCGAAGAATCACTCATTAAGTTGTTTTGTGAAGAAGACTGGTTTGTGTAGGATGGAACCGATGAGAAATAACCACCAAACGAATATCCTGCCCTGGTTGGCAAAGTGACTTTAGGCATTTCCGCATCGTATGTTGCAGTTGCCTCATACAAAGTTGAACTAAATTGAGCAGACCTGGTTAGATATACATCATCATAATATGTTGTTGCAGAACCTGTATATAGGAAAGCATAGATTGTTGTGTCTGAAGTCAATTTTGGTATTGACACTTCAAGACGTTGCCACGAGCCATTGCCGGTATATGATTTCTGATATCCCGACCAATTATAGTCGCCACCATAAAGTTCAATTTTTATGCCGCCTGTGCCACTCGTTTTCAAATAAGCACTAAATTTATAAGTACCATTCATAACTCCTTGACAAGTTCGATAAATTCTATAACTTCCGCCATCTGCTCCTGCAATTTCAAGTGATTTACTTCCACCATAAGCAGTGCCAGAAACAACCTTTATTGTTGCGTTTCCTGCTTGATTCGTCCAACCACTCATTGTTCCAGTTGCTGTTGATTCAAAACTTGGATCAAATGGAAGCAAATTCTCAATTGTGGAACCATAAGGCGAATAGTGAACCGTGTATGTGTTTGGACTCCAAATTGCAGTTATTGTTAAATTCCCATAAGTGTTTGCCGGAATTGTCAAAGTAGTTCCCGAAACTGATGGAGTTGAACCAGAATATCCATTAAAGGTATAATGATCAAAATGATAACCTGTTTTTGCCGTTGGATTTGTTATTGAAATGGTTTGAGCACTTGGCGAAGTTGTGTATGTGGTTTTTCCAAGGCTTCCGCCAGAACCACCGTTGTTATCCAAAGTGATTGTGTATTGAATTCCATTCCATTTTGCATAGAGTGTTGCATCTTTATAGATATCTATATACAAATCCCCTGATGTCACGCCAGAAGTCGTCATGGAGTATTGTTCATCTTTATTTCCTCCACATGTTCCATCTCCATAGTAATGGCTGAAAGTATAACCACCACGAGTTGGGAATGTCATGCTTGTGAGTTCTTGGGTTAAATTTGTATCTGAATAAAATTTGTTTATTCCATAAGTATAATAGAATTTGTCTGTCCCGCCAGAACCTCCATTTTTATTGAGAGTAATTGTAATTTTGTTTGGAGTCCAGTTTGCAGTGAGTGTCAATTTGCCAACTTGGTTTGCGTCAATCTTGAACGATTTTCCGCCATTCCAAGAAAGTGTTGTTGTGTCATCACTCATTCCAAGATGATACCAAAGTGACAATAATTTTGCTTCACTTGTTGCGAATGTGTTCGAAGTGGAAGCATTTCCAGAATATCCTCCAGTTGTGTGCCATTGTCTCCAACGAATTTCACCTCCACCCAACTTGCCAGTATAAGAAACTCCTGCTTTTTGATAGAAAAGAGGGAAATAAACGGCGTTGGCATAACTTGAACTATATTCCAATATCCCAGAACTCATATTTATAGTACCACTTCTCTTTTCGTCGAGAGTTGCAACAACTGACCAACCAGCAAAAGTGTAACCATTTCTTGTTGGATCAGAAATTGTTGTTGTCGTTCCAAATGTGTAACTTGATGGAGAAGTTGAACCCTTTGTTCCACCATTCATTGCATATTCCACCGCATATTTATTAACTGACCATTGAGCGTAGAGAGTTATATTGTTTGCATTTTGCCATTGCTTGATCGCACCAGTAAAGCCAGTCGCACTTGCAACAAGCGAACCATTTGCATCTGCAACTTTAACTCCGCCAGATGTAGAAGAATACCAGCCCACAAAAGTATAACCCAAACGTTGTGGAATTGGAGTGTAAACGGAAAGCGTGCTGTCATACACAGCATTTGCGTATGTTGGAGATTTACGGCTGTCTGCAAGTGTGTATTTTGAATATGATCCAGCATTAGAACTTGTATAACCTGTTGATCCAGCATAATTCCAATATTTTTCATAAATTGATGCCTCATCTGCTTTGAATGTGATGGAATATGTGTTTGGTGTCCAATGAGCAACCGCAACAGTGTTATATGCGGGACATTTTGCAGAAGGTATAGTGTCTTTAGTGTAATAATTGGAACTATTGAAGATTGAAACGTAACTAATTTTCCCTTTGAAATATGATCCCACTGGAGAAGATGAAGAGCCCGCTTCAGCACCAACAAGAATTGAATTGCTTGCGTGATATCCAATTTTGCCAGATGAGAATTTTGCCGATTTCCCAACACCTATGCCATCAATATACAATATCGCATATTCTCCATCAAAAGTAGCAACAAATGTATGCCATCCACTTGCCAAGTTCGCAAATGAAATGTTTGATTTTGCCACCTTATAACCAACACCACTATCATAAATAGCAAATTGTAGATATTCGCCACCTGGTTCAAGATTCCAACCGCCACCCTCTGTGCAAGAAATTATTCTCATGCCATTTTTATATTGAGTCCAGTCGTCCATATAAGCTCGAGCCATAACCGTGATTTTGTCGGTATACATATAAGTTCTGCCAAGATTAACATAATCTGACGAACCATTGAAAGTTTTTTCATCAATCAAGCGCTTTCCGACTCTCCAACCAACATATGTGTATCCCGTTTTTGAAGGGACGTCAAATGTCCCATAAGGTTGATCATAAACTACATTTTTTGTCTTTAAATTTGATCTGTTGTTTTCATCCAATGTCATCACATATGTATTTGCAGCCCAAACCGCATATAGTTCGACAACGTCGCCTTGTTTTGCTGAAAGATTTTTGACTATTTGGCAGTTCATATATTCAGGTGGATTTGCTTCAAATTCAACAATCCTGCTATTTCGATAATAAATTTTTGCAGGAGTTGAAAAGTTTGTGCCATCAACATAGTTTGTTGGGCAGAATGAGTGAAAGATATATGGATTCGTGACACCAGCAATAATTTTGACTCGAATTGTGAGCGTTGTCCAAACGCCACTTGGAATTTGTTGTGGAGTGATAACAGCAGAACCTCCGTAACCATCATCGTTGTTAGTTGCACCATCATATAACACATTGGCATCCATTTGATTTCGCATTGTTTTGCCCATTTCATGATAAACTTCAATTGTCCATATATATGTTCGCCCTGCTGTAACATAATATGTGCTTAAAGCCACTCCCGCCCACCATTGAGTTGAAGATGAAGCATCTTTTGTGAAATAATTCCCAATTGAGTCACTTCCACTGCCGACATTTCCGGTCAAATATGTGCCATTTGTCACAGCAGTTGCATTTGTTGCAGCAGCTGCATCTTTTGTTGCCCAGCCAGCAAAATTATATCCCGTTCGCGAGAAACCATTTGCTGTGAGTTCTTTTTCTTCGTCATATGTGTGAGATGAACTTGTTGTTGATCCGCTGGTTGCCCCATTGCCGTTATATTTGATTGTGTAAGTTATTGGAGCAAATGTCACGCTGATCGTGTGATTTGCGGTGATGTTTCTAAAAGTATAATAATCACTGTCTCCCGCCTTGGCAGTTGAATTGATTGCATTGCCTCCGTCAATCGAGTATGTTGCAACACGATAACCTTTGTCGGGTTTCATTTCAACTGTCGCAGTTGTTCCCCAATCAACAGTCATCGACTCTGTGATTGTTCCATGAGCACCCGCTGATGTTGTGATTTTAAATTGTTTGATTTCCCAAATTGCATAAAGCCAGCCATCTTCTTTTCCAAACACGGAAGAATATGTCTTGTTTGAAAAATCTTGTGTGCTTCCTTCGCTTTCTGTGCTCCAACCCTTGAAAGTATATCCTTCTCTTGTTGGTGTTGGTGAAACACCGCAAACTGAATCCCAAGTCAAGGTTTTCGTCACGCTCATTGTGATTCCTCTAAACGAAACACTGTTCCCTGCCGTTGCACCAGCAAGCCCTGCATACACCAAAATTTGATTATTGTCAGAAGGATTGAGGGTTTCAGGAGAAGTGAACACTGCAGAAACATTTGTTCCAAATGGAACATTGATAGTTGCATAACGCTTTGAGGGGTCGCCGAATTTATACAATAACACATTAAACTCTGTTGCAGTTCCAGAAATAAGAGTTGCGGACGCAAAATTAATTGAATATGTTGTGCTTGGTGCAAATCCAATTGTCGCAATGGCCCTATAATTATAATTGCCTGTGCCGGATGGAATATCAATGTCCGTGTTCGAAACAAAAGTCCCGCCGTTTGGGTCATATGTGAGAGTCCTTTGAGTTGATTCGAACTGACAACTAATGACATGGTTTGCCGTGATATTTGAAAAAGTGTAAGTATAAGGTTTTGAAACATCAACTTCAGAAAGATTGATTACTTCGCCGTCAACAACAATTGTTGAAATAACAAATTTGTCATTTGGAGTGTATGTGACTGAATGATTCTCTCCCCAGTTCTTGATTGTGGTGATTTGGTTTGGCGACATTGTTCCGCCCTCGCCGACAGAACTTACAATCGTGAAAGTGACAACTTCAAATGACACTTCAATTTCGTGATTTGAGCGAATGTTTGAAAATGTGTATTTTGCATTTTCTTTGGCTTTTGCATTTGACACACCATCAATCAAAACATCTTTGATAACATAACCGTCGTTTGGAGTGATAACAAATGTCACATTGCTTCCATAAGCATAATCAGCACTTTCACTTGGCTCAATGTTGCCGTTTTCCCCACAAATGACTGTAATCTTGAACATTCTTTGCTCAAATTCTGCCGAAATTGTGTGGTCTTTTTGAATATCATCAAAGTCATAGCTTTGTGACGCACCTTCTGCTGCAGTAATAACAATTTCCACACCGTCAACCAAAATCTTTTTAATTTTGTATCCAGTTTCTGGACTTATGACATAACTAGCACTTGACCCAAGCGAATAAACAACTGCTCCGCTTGGCGAAATTGTTCCATGTTCGCCCGCGGTTGAAGTTATGACCGCATCATGGAATTTTTCCCAAACGGCATTTTTGTAGTAGGCTTTTCTGTCAATGTTGCCCAAGAAGAACATAAAGGCATTTTCAGCAAAACCTTTTCCATTGAGTTTCGAAATATATTCGTCAAAGTGACTTTCGTCCAAAATATTAACTTTGAGGTCACTTGTGGTTCCCGTGAACGAATTTGCCGCAACCGACAACGTTGAAAGATTGGAATCGTTGATAAAGTTTATTGTTGCAAGTCCTGAACAATTTGCAAACGCATTCTCCCCAACTGTTTGAATGGTGTTTGGAAGACTGACATCAACCAACGATGAGCAACCTTTAAAAGCATTGGCTCCAATTGAAGAAACAACTGTGTTTTCAAATCCTGTGAGTTGTGAAAGAGATGAGCATCCTTCAAATGCATTCGCCCCGATTGTTTTGAGATTTGAATTGAATGTCACACTTGTGAGTGCCGAACAGCCGGAATATACACTGCCACCAAGTGTCAACAATGTTTGTGGGAATATCACATTTTTGAGTTTTGAGCAACCCGAGAACGCACTGTCCTCAATTTGAGTCACTTTTGTGTTTTGAAGTCCACCAACTCTTGTCAATTCCGAACAACTTGCGAATGCTGAATTATCAATTGAAACGAGAGACTCTGGAAATTCAATTTGAATTAATTTTGAAGAATAAAACGCCGTACTTTCAATTTTTGAAACACTTGTTCCAGCAAAGTTTTTGACTTCAGTGATTCCTGAATACTTAAACACCGCTTGACCCATTGTTTTCAGAGTCGATGGCACTGTCACTTGTGTGAGAGCGGAGCAACTATTGAATGCGGAATCCCCCAATTCTTCAAGTTTGGTGTCTTCAAGGTTTATGGTTTTGAGTCCCGAACCAGCAAAAGCACCAAGCCTAATTTTGGAAATATTTGCTGGCAAAACGATTTCTTCAAGTTTTGAGCAGCCAGCAAAACACTCGTTCGGGATTTCAGTAATGCTGGTTGTGTCAAGATTTTTGAATTTGGACAAAGATGTGCAGCCTGAAAATGCAGTCTTGCCCAGAGTTTGAAGTGATGTTGGTGCTCTGAAATTCGTGAGAGCTGAATCTGACTTAAATGCACTCTCGCCAATGCTTGTCACAAAATCACTCATCGAAACTCCAACAAGCCCCGAACAGTTTGCAAAAGCATTTTTGCCAATTTTGGATGTTTGGCGTGGGAGTGTCACAAATTTCACTGTGTTGTTTGTTCCGCTAAACATATTGACTGCTGAATCTGCAATTGCGGATACATTTTTTGGCACAACAACATAGTTTTGTGCTGTTTGATAATTTGACGAAGGCGTGAGATAGATTGCAAAAAGTGTTGTTGTTCCACTTGTGTTTGGAACGTCATACCAATATCCCAAATCATATCTATCGCCATTTTGTCCCTGCTCATTATCTGCAGAGTTTGTGCTGTAGTAATAAAACTCTTTGCCACTCTTTGTTGGTTCATTGCCTTCAAGCATAAATTTTGTTTGATCGCCGTTATAGACGACATTTGGTTGTTCGCCCGCCCCGCCGTTTTTGTCAAGAACAATGTAGTCGCTGACAAATTCAGCTGAAACCACAACCGCTCCCGTAATTCTTTTGAGCAAATATTCGCTCGTTGCTCCAACTGGGTCACCATCAATCAGAATGCGTTTGAGAACATAGTTTTTGTTTGGTGTGAAATGCATAACCAAATCACTGCCCCAATCAACCATTTGAGTTTCTGGAGAAATTGTTCCACCTTCGCTTTGGACAACTGTCACCAAAACTTTTTGATTTTCAAACATTGGAAACAATGTGAGATTTTGTGTTATGTAGCCAAGTTGTTCGTTCGTTATGTTTGCGCCGCTTCCATCTTCACGAGTGTTCCAACACAAGAACACGTCGCCTTCTGCTGTTGTGACTTCTGGAATGTTTGCCTTGCCACCATAGTTTATGGTTTGAGTCGAAAGGGTTGCTCCATTTTGTTTAAATACAACAGAATATGTGCCGGTTTTGGTTATTTCTGCTGCATTTTTGTCAAACGACTTGTTTATCTCTGAAAAATTGGTTGTGTTTGAAAAGTTTGACGCGAGCGAGCTTTGAACAACAATTTCACACGAAACAAACTCGTCATCGCCAAGCACTCCTTGCATTTCGGGAACAACCGCGTCAGATTGAATTAAAAAAACATAAACTTCACCCGCTTTGGTGGAGTTTAGTTGCATGAGATTTCCAGATTTATCGCAAAGATACCAATAGTCACCAAAACGTGACCAAGTGTAGTTCTCGTGATTCTTTATCGAAAAACTATTGAATTTGATTTTGTCTTTCGCAACTTCGTTTGTGCTATCGAAGTATACGTGCGCGCGTATAAAAACAGGGCTGGTGTTGTCCGCGACAGTGAGTTTGATGTCGTTGAATAAATACTCTTCACCCACAAGTTTGTTCTGAATTTTTGATTTGTATTTATATTGTGAGTTATCATGCAAAACAACCGCACCAAAAGAGTTTTGTTGAACATCGCTCTTGTCACTTCGAAAAATAGCCAAGGAAATAGTGAGTGCGCTGCAAAAAACAAGGAACATCATACAAACGACGCACACTAGAAGTTTTTGACTTCTATAATACTTTAATTTTCCCCCCTTACTTTGTTTTTTCGTAACAAGACCCCCAATATTTCTACAATTTGATTATATATCCAAAAATTTTATCGTGTCAACGGTTTTTATATTATTATATAAAATATATAATAAAACCATACGCCAGCAATATAATTATTTCTTTTGTCAACCCTCAACCTCGTCGCAAAGTCGTCATTTTTGTTTGTGAAATGAAATTTTTACATTATAATACACATAATAAATGGAGGCAAAAAATGAAAGAAAACGTTTGGGAAAAATATAACGAACAAGATTTGGACGAAATGAATATATTCTGCGAAGGCTACAAAGATTTCATCTCGGAATGCAAAACAGAACGAGAAGTTATTAAATTTGCAACAAATTTAGCAAAAAAAGCGGGCTTTTTGGACCTAAATGATGTAATAAATCAAAAAATCCAACCAAAACCTGGCGACAAAGTTTATGCTCTCAACATGGACAAAGCACTCATGCTGTATGTTTTGGGAACAGAAGATTTTGAAAAAGGACTCAAAATTGTTGGCAGCCATGTCGACTCACCACGCCTTGATATCAAAGCAACACCTCTATATGAAAACAGTGGGTTTTGCATGGTCGACACGCACTGCTATGGCGGAATAAAAAAATATCAATGGGTTGCTCGCCCTCTTGCATTACATGGCGTTGTCGTCAAAAAGGACGGGACAAAAATTGATTTGTCAATCGGCGAAAAAGATGACGAGCCAGTATTCTATATTTCTGACCTTTTGCCACATCTTGACCGCAACCCATCCGCAAAAAAAGATGTTGTTGAAGGCGAAAATCTGAATATCATTGGCGGAACAATCCCAAACAAAGACGCAAAAAAAGACAAAGTCAAAGCAACTGTCATTTCAGCACTAAAACAATATGGCTTTGAAGAGGACGACTTGTTCTCCGCCGAACTCGAAGCCGTCCCAGCAGGACGCGCAAGAGATTGCGGTTTTGACAAAGGATTGATTGCTGGCTACGGCCACGACGACAGAGTTTGCGCCTACACCTCTCTTCTTGCCCTCATGCGTGTCCAGAACCCAAAGCATACATGTTGTTGCATGCTTGTAGACAAGGAAGAAATCGGCAGTTTCGGTGCAACCGGAATGCAAAGCAAATTTTTTGAAAACTCACTCGCCGAAATCATGAATGCTTGTGGGGAATATGGTGAACTCAAATTGCGCAGAGCACTCACAAACTCTCAAATGATTTCAAGCGATGTCACAGCAGGATTTGACCCAAACTATCCCGGCCCAATGAACAAAGAAACCGATGCAATCTTGTGTGGCGGACTGTCATTCAACAAATATACTGGTTCACGAGGCAAAAGCGGTGCAAATGATGCCAACCCAGAATTTATTGCAAAACTTCGAAAAATTTTGGATGAAAACAACATTAGCTATCAAGCAACCGAAATGGGAAAAGTTGACGAAGGCGGTGGCGGAACAATTGCATTCATTCTCGCCTCATATGGCATGGAAGTTATTGACGCTGGTGTTCCACTTCTCAGCATGCACGCACCAACAGAAATTGCCGCAAAACCAGACATCTTTGAAGCACAAAAATTCTATCACGCATTTTATCTGAGCGATTAAATTATTAAAAAATAATTAATAATTAATTAAAAATTAATATAAATTAGTAAAAAAATTAAAAAAATATGGCATTTTTACCATATTTTTTATTAATTAATCAAAATTAATCATCCGTTAGTCCAAGCATATAGTCAGTTGTGACACCAAAATATTTTGACAAAATAATCAGAGAATACATGTTTGGAGTTCTATCTCCCGACTCCCATTTCGCAATCGCCGCCTGACTAATTCCAGATTCAAGTGCAAGTTGCGATTGATTAAGTTCCCTCTCCTCTCTCAATTCTTTCAGCCTTTCTTTGAATATATTTTCCATAATATAATTAGTATATGACAAATGTCATATAATTACTTTACTTATGACGAACGCCATAATATAATAGGTGTATGGAAAAAATGAATTGCTCCCACTGTCAGTATTATCAACAGAATTACGGTTATAATGTGGAAAGATATTATCCTAGAAATCATGGTGTTTGCACATATTATCTTGATAATAGACTAAAACATTGTGATGATACATGCGATTATTTTCAAGAGAAGGAAAATCAACAAATCAATTCCGTGATATTCAATGAGATTGCAATTAAGGAATTAAAAAAAGCCAAAGACATAATAGACCATCTATGGCAAACTTTACAATCTTGAATTTTTTTTATCGGTTTATATCTTTAGTGTTTAAGAGTTAAGGCACTCTTCGCCTTAACTCTTGTTGTTAGCCAACCCGCATGAAACAGAATGGTTTGTCAAGAGTTTGAGTGCAACCGCACTCAAATGCATTTACTCTTGACAAATTTTTCGTTTCATGCAACACAAAAAACAAAAACGCAAAAGAAAAAGATTTTGTCCCAAATTTGACAAAATCCTTTTGCATTTCGTTTTTTGTTGACCGCTTGCCCTGCTCCGCCAAGGGCGCTGGGGTTTGGGGCTTGCGTCGCCCCAAAGGTTTTTTGGTTCTTTTTTGACTCCAAAAAAGAACACCTCTCCATCAGAACATCGCCAAAAGTTTTTCAATGTTTTCAACATGAGTTTCAAAAACATCAGACATATTTCGAGCGAGTTTCAACACTTTTAATTCAGTTGCAATAATTTTTCTAATTAAATAATTTTGAGAATTATTTTGCAAAATTTGCATTTTTTGCGTTATTTTTTTATTATTTTTTGAAAAATATTCAATATTTTTATTAATTATTTTTTTTAGAGATATAATTTTTTGC
>URYH01000011.1 GCA_900552105.1 uncultured Eubacteriales bacterium
CTTTCTTAACTTCCTTCTTTGGTCTGCCTGGTCCACGAACTTCTTCTTTCTTTGGACGACCTGGACCTTTCTTAACTTCCTTCTTTGGTCTGCCTGGTCCACGAACTTCTTCTTTCTTTGGACGACCTGGACCTTTCTTAACTTCCTTCTTTGGTCTGCCTGGTCCACGAACTTCTTCTTTCTTTGGTCTGCCTGGTCCTCTAACTTCTTCCTTCTTTGGACGACCAACTTTTCCAGTGGTGGTTTGTTTTGTTGAACCAGCAGGTCTTCCTGGGCCTTTTTTCTTTGCAGGTCTGCCTGGTCCACGTCCTGCTTTTGCAGAAGTTGGACGACCGCGTTTTGCTTTTCTTGGTCTTCCTGGACCGCGAGTTGGCTCTTCGACCTCATAATCCTCGTCGTCATAGTCGTCGTAGTCTTCGTCATCATAATCGTCATAATTCTCGTAGTCGCCTTCTTCCCCTTCGTCAGTTTCCGGCTCTTCAACTGCAACGATTTTTTGTTGTTTTTGTTTTTTGTTCTTTGATTGTTTTGCTACGACTGGAGTCTCTTCGTCCTCATCTTCTTCGTTTTCTTCAACAAATGTTGGAACAACTGTTTTGTTGTCTTTTGTTTCGACTTCTGGTTGTTCACTCTTGTCAAAGAGTTCTTGTTCAGCCTCTGGAGTCACTTCTGTTTGTGATTCCTTACTCTCTTCAGCCTCAGCAGGTTTTTCTTGCTCAGCCTTTTCCTCAACTGCTTTTTCCGCATCAAGTTCAGCCTGTTTTGCTTCTTCGTCAGCTTCTTGTTTTTCTTTCTCTAGTTGTTCAAGAAGTGCTTTTGCTTCGTCTGGGTCATGGTAATTTCCGTCAATATCATAATATCCCCCAGTTTCATCAAAATATCTTCCTTGTGGATCATAGAATGTGCCATTTGGATAACGATAATATCCTTCGCTATCATAATAGCCTTCATACTCGTCAACAGGCGGATGCTCTTCACTTTCACCATTGTCAGTTTGCTCAATGTCTGGCGCTTGAACTTCTGGCTCTTCTGAAACATAATCTTGCACAGGTGCAGGTTGTTCAGTTGTTTCTTGTTCAACTGTTGTGTCTGTTTCAGGTTGATTCTCTTGTGCAGGAATCTCAATTTCTTCGGTTGTTGAATCGCCCTTCTTGCCAACAAGTGCGGATTTTGCTTTTTCAGCAGTTTCAATCAAGGCATTTGTATAGAAAGTTTCTTTTTCAGATAATTCGCTATCAAAATTCTTAATTCTGTCTTTGAGTTGCGTGTTTTCATAAGATAGTTCTTGAACTTTGTCTTTGAGTTCAACAATTTGTTGAGCATAAGAATCTTTTGTTTCTGCCAAAGTTTCGCGTTCTTCTTTTTCTTTTTCGTTTGCAACTTTAAGCAAATTTTTGAAAACTTTTGTCGAATATGTTTTGTATTCAGCGAGCATCGCTTTTTCGATGTATTTTCTTCTTTCTTCAAGCTCTGCTTTCTTTTTGTCAATCTCGCTTGTCAACACTTCAAGTTCTTGATTAAATCTATATGTTTCCTCAGTGTTATCTTTTTCAAGTTGAGTGAGTTTTGAAATTTCTTGGTCTTGTTGCTTTTTGAGATAGTTACCTTCAATTCTGTTTGTTGAAGATTCTTGTTGCATACGGATTCTTTCAATATTTTCTTTTGCCGTTTGCATTTTTCTTTGAATTTCACGTTGAGTGTTGTCGTATGACTTTTTGAGGGTGTCAATTTGACTTTCAACTTGTTGGATTTCAGCAAGGAGTCTGTTTCTCAAACTCAAATATATTTCGGTTTCTTTCATCGCTCTGTCCAAAATCAAAGAACCAGAAATATCAACTGAACCAAAATCATAAACTTCATGGTCAACAGCATTGCGTCTTGCTTTTTCAAGCTCTTCTTGCTCTTGACGTGCACGTTTTTCCAAGTATTCGTTGAGAGCTGGAATGCCTTTTGCAATTTCCTTCTTCGTGAACAAAACTTCAAAGTCAACATATTCAGGCATTGTTGTCACAGCCTTGTCAATAAGTCTTTGGAAAATGTGGAATGTTTGATAAAGGTCAGAAAGATTTGCTGATTGTCTTGCGTTTTGATAGATGCCATAGACACAACCAATAAATATTATCATTGATGGAATGATTAAAATTCTGAAAATAAATTGTGAAACAATGGACGATGGAGATGGTTGCAACGCCAAAACAGCAGCAGAAAACAAAACTGAAAGGGTTGTGAAAATGATTGTCAGCGCTTTCATTGTTTTGATGTTATATTTGACCGAACTTGAACGAAGTGGTTTTTCAATCACATTATTTGAAGACATATAAAAAGATGGAGATTGCTCACGATACAACATATATTGTTGCCAGTGGTATCTCAAAACCTTTGGAACTTTCTTCATTTTCTTGTTAAATTCAATCAAATTATTTTCATTTATGTATGAATTATTAAGAAGATAAATATTAATTTTATCAATCGCACGAATGAGACGGAATTGATAGGCAAAATGCGATTTAACCAAAAAGTAAATCACAAACAAAAGTTCTAGTCCAACAAAAACATAGAACAAAATATCGAGATTTTTCATTGAACTTCCAAGTCCGTTAAAATAGGTTTCAATAAATTTAAAAATCCCATCAAACAACAACTTTGACATACAAACACTCCTTATGTTTTTTTGTTAGTATATCACAAGGAATATATTTTAACTAATATTTTGAAATATTTTTTTCAAAAATTATAAAAAATTATGACATAATTTATTAAATATTTTTACATTTTATAAGTCTGTTGTGATTGACATCAACAACAAACACTTCATCAATTGTTTGATTTATTGCTTTTTGAACTGCGAGTTTATAGAGCAAAAGTTGTTTTTGATATTTTTTTATCAACATATTTTCATCATTAATTTTCGTGACTTTATAGTCAAAAATATAATTCTTTTCACCCAAAACCAAGAGGTCAATTTTCCCTTGAACAATGAGAGCATCTTCCTCTCCCCCCTCAACAAGTTCGCTTTGGCAAATTTTTGCAATGAATTCCTTTTCGCGAAAGAGTTTTCCCGAAATATACGGACGCAAAAGTTCCATGATTTTCTGCACTTTTTCCGCATCAATCAGTGACACATTTTCGCCGTTTAATATTGAAGATATTTCTTGATTTAATTCACTCAAAGAATAGTGCTTTGAAAAATCAATTTTCTCAAATATCAAGTGATAAAGTGTTCCGACATCATTTGCAGCCACCCCACTCTCTTCGTGCTCTGTTTTTTCAAATCGTTTTGGCGAAAGGTTTTTTGAGGCATAAAAATCATCATCAAATGCAAGGCTTGAAACCGAATTTTTTTGACATAAATTAATGCTATTTTTATGTGAATAATCAAAGTTAATATATTGATTTAATTGCTTAACCATATTGTCATTCGGTTTTGAAAAAATTGCAGGAATTTGCTCTTTTTGTTCATTTTCACTTTCCCCAGAACAAAAAAGTTCAATCGAATAAAAGTTTTGTTCATCTTCAAACAAATAATCTTTTCCAAACTTAAGGCAATTTTGCGCCTTGTCATCAAGCACACCCAAAACCAAATCAATGTAATTTTTTATATTTAGAACATCATATTCATCTTCAATTTTCTGTATCTGTGAAATATTTTTCACTCCACTCATAACCAAAATATTTCTTGCTCTAGTCATCGCGACATAAAGCAAACGCAATTCTTCCGCCAGATCCATTTTCTGTCTTTGTTCCAAAACAAAACTCTTTTGCAACGAATTAATTTTTTCATTATCATCATCAACAAACTTCACAGCAAAACCATATCCATCACAATAAGATAACGCATGGTTTAGTTCTTTTGAAGAAAAATCTCTATCGCAATCAAACAAAATCACAATTGGGTATTCCAAGCCTTTTGATGAATGGATTGTGTCAATTCCAACAAAATCTTGATCGCCGGTAGAAAAATTGGGTGCTTGTGGACCGTCATCACAATCAAAATAATCCAAAAGTTCACGAACCTGCTTAAATCCCGATTCAATCAAAGAATAGAGTGCATCAAGCCTTTCACATTTTGCAGCCCCACCAAATTTGGTTTGAGCATCAATATAATAGCCTGTATCAAAAATCAAATATTTGACCGCCGCAACCAAGCCCTCAAACTCGAATTTCTTTTCCATTTCATCAAAAATATTCATCGCATTTTTGATCTTAAGCGAAATGTCATCATCAATTTCTGACGCATATTTTTTGACACAATCAGAAAAATATTTTTCATCTTCAAATTTTTGTCTGATCTGACCACACTCATCAAAACTGACTCCTCCAAAAAACGAGCAGATCAATGAAAGGATACAAATGTCATTATTCCTGTCTTGCAATAGTTTTAAAACATCCAGAATAATTCTAACTTCTGCAAATTTTGCAAGTTCTTGTTTGCTGGAAGCAACAACAGGAACTCCGCAAGAAATTAGTTCTTGACAAAGCAAGTCAATTTGTTTTCTCGATCTCATCAAAATCATAAAATCAGAAAAATTTGTATCTCTCCACACCCCGAGTTTTTCATCATAAATTTTTTGGGATTTCAATTTGAGAATTTTTTGAGCAATCATACGAGCTTCATTTCTCTTGTTGAGTTGTGTTTGAAACATTGAATTGTCTTTTGATAAATCATAAACTCCGCCGTCAACAATATCTTCTTTTTCATCCACTTCATCCACCAAACAAATCTCCACTGATGGCACGCTCATTCTTGGATAGTCTGTGTATGGTTCAAACATTGAGTCTTTTTCGTAGTTAATCCCACATGTATTCACAGTCATAATCTTTGAAAAAACAATGTTTGCAAAATTAAGAATATCCTTGTTGCTTCTAAAATTACAATTAAGTTTTTTTGCGACACCCCCATCGCCATTTGAAAACCTTTCCATCATGTCTTGAAAAATTTTTGGAGTTGAGCCTCGGAATCCATAAATGCTTTGTTTGATATCCCCAACACTCATCAATGTTGAAGCGTCCAGCTTTGACAAAATTGCCATCTGCACTGGATTTGTGTCTTGAAATTCGTCAACAAAAATATATTTGTATTGCTTTGCAATGCTTTCGCAAACCTTTTTATTTTCCAAAAGTTTCAAAAACTTGTGTTCAAGGTCAGAAAAATCCAACACATTTTTCCTTGATTTTTGTTCGTTGTAAATATTTCTTGCAGTTTTGCAAATTTCGATCAAATCACAAATTGCTTGTTTTGCATTAGCACATAGCCCAGCCAACTTATCTCTATCAATAAGTGAAAGCTTTTTGCATAAATCAGAATATCTTTTCTTAAATTTGTCTCGAAACATTATGGCAAGAATTTCAGTTTCATCTTTTTTGTCATATGAATATCTAGGAGCACTGACACCATCAAGAAAAATTCTGGCATTTTGTTCGTATGTTTGATCTTCACGAATCATATCCAAATGATCAAAAAACACTCTCAAATGAGTTTTTAGTTTGATTCTGTCTTCGCTCAAATTTTCAATGAGTCGTGCAAACATTTTTTTGTTGTGTGAGCAAAATTCAATAATTCGCTGATTGAAATAATCTTCAAGATTTGCAACCTGATCTTCATCAAAAAGACGAACTGAATCTTGTTCGAATGTCTCGCTTTCAATTTGATTTGACATAATGCCATCAATAAATTTTATTGCGTCTTCAATGACAAAATCGCCCCTGGATTCTGTCATATGACTTGCCATATCCTCAAATCTTTGCGAATTGATGGACTTAAAATCAGATATCGCAACTTTAATGCATTTGTCAAAAAGCACATTTCGTTTACTCTCTTCCAAAAGTCCAAAGTTTGCAGAGATTTTCGCTTGATAAAAATATTTTTTTAACATTTTTTGACAGAATGCGTGAATGGTTGAAATATCACAAACTCGAATGAGGTCAAGTTGTTCAACAAGTTCGGGATTCTCGTCCACTTTTTCCATAAGTTTTGTTTCAAGACGCTGCGACATTTCGTTTGCCGCTTGATTCGTGAATGTCAAAATCAACATTTCATCAAGGTTTGCGTGAACTTCTTTGTCCTTGCTCAAAAGAATTTTCAAAATACGCTCAATCATAACAAAAGTTTTGCCACTGCCGGCTGAGGCACTAACAATCATATCAACTTTCTTTTCGTTAATAATACTCTTTTGTTCACTAATATCTTTCATTTTTTCTCCCAAAATGAATCGCTAACACTTTTTATAATACGCGGGCGATTTGCTCCGTTCATATCAAATTGACAAACACCCAAAAATTTGCAATTATCACAAGTTTGATTAATTCCGTCTCTTTGTGGCGAACAGTTGATAAACCCTGCTTTGATGTTCCTTAAATTTGTCTTCATAATTTCAACAGCATAATTCTTGCGATTTTCAAAATTATTTTCATTCACCAGCACAAAATTCTTTGTCTTTTTAGGCTGCTTTTTGGAAGTTAAATTAAGACCCAAAACACCTCCGTCAACAGAATAATCAGGATCAAAGTTTTCCAATTCACCCTCAAGCAAATACCCCTCATATTTCTTCTTTAATTTTTTATTCGAAATTGGTGCGTAAAAAGCCCCAACCGTCTTCAATCCGCAGAATTTTTCAAGTGCACGACAATATACAAAAATTTGAATCTTGTTTCCATAATAAAAATTTTTGCTTGATCGATCAACTTTCCCAGTTTTGTAATCAATAACAATTGCTTTGTCGTCCAATCTGTCAATTCGATCCACCACGCCAAAAAAAGCAAGATCGGTCAACTCTTCATCAAAGCCGTCACCACGAACAACAAATTCCAAATTTGAGATCTTAAATTTTGAAACGCTTTGATTGGCAACAATGTCTTTTATTGTTTTAACACATTCTTTTTTCAACCTGTCAAGACCATATTTAAATTTTTTATGACCAAACAAAACAGCATATTCCGTTTTTTTCGACAGTTCTCCAAAAGCAAACTCAACAAACCTTTCTGGATCTTTGGTTTGTTTTGCAGAAAAATATTTTTCCAAAACAAAATGCACAATATTTCCAGTGAGAATTGGGTCGAGATCAATTGGTCTTTTTTCAGTGATTCCAAGTCCTTTTTCAACGTAATACTTAAATGGACATTTCGCATATGTTTCCAGACCAGAAACAGAAAATCTTTTTTTCTTCAAAAGAACATCAGAATTTGAAAGATTTTTTATGGTGTTTTTTCTATTGATTTGAGAAACAATTTGTTCAATTTTTGAATCATTTTTTGAAAGCAAATAAAACAAGGAATTGTAGTTCTCTGCTGATTGAATATTTGGAGAAAGCAAGTAATTAATTAATTGCCGTTTTGCTCTTTTTGAGTTCGAAATTTGTTTTGCAAAATCCTCGCTTTGAATTTCGCCCGCAAAGCCAATTTTTTGAACATTTTCAGCAAACATTTTCACAAGCCCCAAAACAAAAGTTGACTCTGTGAGTTTCTTGCCATCGTCCCCCAGTGCCACCCACGAAACAAATAGTTTTTGTTTTGGAATGGAAAGCACTGAACAGAGTTTGAGTCTTTTTCGCAGGTTTATCGTTCTTATTGTTGGATCGATTTTGACCTTGCCAGAAAAACGTGCAATGTCTTTGTCCGAAATGAGTCCAACATCTTTTTGAAAGTCTGGCATTCGATCTTGATTTGCCCCACACAAAAAGAATATTTTGCCGTTTTCAAAAAAACTTTTCGAAACATCGCCCACAAAAACCTGGTCAACGCCGAGTGGCACAACAGAAAGTTTCGCGCTTTCAAACACATTGTTCAAAAGAACAACAAACTCAGAAAATGCCAACCTTTCGTCCTTTGTTTCTTCTTCAAAAACATTGAAAATATCTTCAATTTTTTCATTTATTTTTTCGTATATTTTTTGATTTTCAAGGTCGCCATTTTCCAAGTGATAATCGTGCATTTTTTGTGTTGTTTTTTGCATATCAAATGCATCAAAAATATTTCTTAAAAATCCAACAAAATCACCACCCAAAACGCAGCCATTTTTATCAATAAAATGAGGTGTAATTATATTCAAAATATTTTTTATTTTTTCATATGTTTTTTCATCGTTTTCGTTTTCTAATTTATGTAAATCAAGGTCTTGGTCAACAAATTTATATTTGTCCAAAAACTCGCAAATTTCGCTTCGTTCACAACCATCAAGGTTTGAATATATATTGGAAATAATGTCATACAAGATTGACATATCTTTTTCTTCAAGAAATTCAAAAACAAGATTTAAAAATTCAATCGGTTTTGTCTGGGCAAGCGTTATGTCAACATCAAAAAAACATGGGATTTCATAGTCCTCAAAAATCCTTTTCATCAGGCAATAATTTTCATCCAGCGCACTAACCCCAACAACACAGTCCGAATATCTGCCGCCCAAAACAACGTGACTTTTAATCTCTCTTGCCACTGCTTCAAATTGGGCTTCAGACGTTGAACACTCCCAAAAATTTGCAAAATTTTTCAAATTGATGTTTTGCGGATTTGATAAATAGATGTTGTTTGAAATAAAGTTTGAAACAAAGTTTGATGAAGTCACAATTTTTTCTTCAATTTCAACACCCGCCTCTCTCACCAAGTTTTTGAGATTGCCCTCAAGTGAAGTGTCGTAAATAAATTTGTTTTTTTGTTGAGGTTGTGGACACGCCAAAGCAAACTCAACACTTTTTGCTTTTTTTAGGAGCAAGTTCACAATGCTGAGCCCTTGCGATGTCATGCTGTCAAAAAACGCAAAGTATATCCTTGTGTTTCCAAAATCTGCTTTTTCAATATTTTGAATAAACACATCAAGGAAATCCGCCAGATCCACTCCCGTTTTTTGCTTTTCTTCATAATTTTTATAGATAAGATAGATGTCGTGAATTTTGTCATCGGCAAGTTTTTCAAGTTGTTCTGGAGTTACTTCGCTTGTTTTGAGTTGCGAAATTGTGTTTTTTATTTGTTGCAAAAACGAAACATCGATATTGGATTTTGGAAAAAACTTGAAATTATCTTTCTCTTCATAAACCGCTTTTCCAAGTGCAATGAGAGCGCCGTTGTTCGACATTGATTTTGGCATGGCATTTTGCTTTTGGAGAATGAGGGAAGCAAATCTGTTGATTCCCATAACTTTGATGTTTAGAGTCGAACTGATGCCAAGTTTTTCAAAAACCAATTTTTCAGTAATGAGTGAGTATCTGTCTGGAACAATAATAATTTGATCCTCTTCAAAACACGAAACAAACGGAGCAATATCCGCAACCACTTGCTCCGATGCACTCGTTATATCAATTCCTTTTGTCAAAATCAACCTACTCACACGCTTATTTTATCACACGCGCGAAATTTGACAAAACATTATGCTTTTAATTTTTGCCTATTCTTTTTGGGAAAAGCATTCGCAAAATTTTTGAGCTCTCGCATTCTGCTTGACTCAACATAATTTTCTGCTTCTTTTATGCGCTTTTCTTGCAGGCAAGTCTTGAGATTTTTGTTTTCGGTTTTTAGTTTTTCAAGACTTGTCGAAAGACTTTTTATCTCGCTCTCTTTTGACGACAACTCAATATATGCTTTTGCAAGATTGTCGTTCGTCCTCTTCATTTCAATTCGGTTTTGCACTTCGGCTTGCTCATTTGCCACGCGTTTAACAAGTCGAACCAGTCCCATAAAAAGAGCTTCAATATCTTTGTCAGACAGCGCGCCTTTTTGTTTTGGCATAACCAAAATGTTGTTTGGACGAGGTGTGAATTTTTGTTTGATGTTCACCTCAATCCCCTCATCTTTTAGTTCTTGAATACATCGCGAAAGCAAGGCTTGATTACCTTTCAGGACATTGCGGTATTTATTTTGAAACCTAATCATTTTTCCAAGGTTATCTCCCGCAAGTTTAAGACACGCCTTTCTCACACTCGAGCCTTTTGCACACAACCTCAAAATGTTTTTCACGACTTCTTTTTCTTCTTTTTCATCAAAAGGTGTTTGCTTGATTTTTTCATGATTTTTTAAGTTTATTCCCAGCCGCTGACATTTGCTTTTGTCGTTTTGCAGTTGCCCCAGTTCCAAATAATAATAATTTCTGACGCTGTTTGGCTTTCTCTTTGTCATTTCCGCGTAGCTTTTAAAAATTGATAAAAGTGAAAGATGTTTTTGTTTGCCTTCTTCAACAAAACCAAACAATTTTTTTATCTCCTCATCTTTCCACGAGCAATAAATTGTTTTCATAATTCCTCCACACCCATTATTGACAATGCAACAAGATTTATACATATTTATGACATCATAAAAAACCGGAACTCATCATATTTTATTTTATGGAACGGTCAAAGTTTGCAATCTATTCAAAAACACCTTGCCTTGTCTTTTGTGACAAGGCGTTTGTTGGCGAGGTTGACCAAAAAACTTGCGCAAAACTTGAAATGTTTGACAACGAGTCGAAACGAATTGAAATTTATCCAAAATCGACAAAAGATTTGATTTATTTTATTCCTTTTTCCATCGTCATCTCACAACAAGACAATTTTTCTCCAAACTATCAGCAATTTGACTTGCTTGATGGAAATTATGAAATCATGCTTAATCCGCGACTTGAACTTCACTTTCCAATGAGTTTTGACAAGATTTTTGAAGAAGAAAAAAAAGGCACAAGAATTTGCGTGCTTTCTTCATCGCTCACAAAAATTACTCTTGAAAACAAAAAGAACAAAGTCAACTTTGTTCCAAAACACATTTTGAAAGACATTGTTTGCAAAACACAAACTTGCGGAGCGGACTACTTTATTTTGACTGCAAGAACAGAGAACAACCAGCAATATCTGTTCATCTCAAATCTTGAACACATTGACGAATGTATGCAAAAAGTTTGCGATGACATAACATTTGACTTGCCAAAGTTCTCAACAGTCAGCCTTTGTCACGATTTTTATGAACACGCTCTCATCGAAAAGTTTGAGCTCGGACAAACGGGAGCGGTCAAACTTGAAAGTTTTTCGAGTCGCAAAGAACAAAAATCATTCTCAACTCCCGCACGAAAAGATGTTGCAAAAATATTTTTTGAATGCATCAAAATGCGTGATTATGACCTCGCACGGGTGTTTATGACAAAACAACTATCAGAAATGCTCAGCGACCAACATCTCAAGCACTTTTTCCCAAAGTTTTCTCAAATTAAACTCGCCTCAGAGCGCGATGTAGTTTTGCTTGTTGGCGAAGAATTAACTTATTTTCAACTCTCGTTTGTCGAAGGTAAAATCGACAATATCGAAATTTTTGAAAGATAATTTGACAATTTGCGAAAAACTGAAGATAATAAAAACGAGGTAGTTTTATGGAAGATAAAAAATTTACATGTTGCGATTGCAAAAAAGAATTTGTTTGGACAGTTGAAAATCAAAACTTTTTTAAGGACAACAAAATTGACAAAGAACCTGTGCGTTGTCGAGATTGTGCAATCATTTTGAAGGAAAAACGCGAAAAAGAAGCAAAAAAAGAAAAACAAACGGAAACATCAAACAAAAAATAATGCCTTTTTAGGCATTACTTTTTTTATAACAAAGGCGAAAACAACCTAAAAAATGCTTGTGCCAATTTTGAGTACCAAATTTTTCGGCGAAAATATCCCTTGTCAATCTTTTTTGAATTTGAAATGTCATTTTCAAAAATTGCAATGTTTTGTTTTGATGCTTCCTCACCATACAAAAACGCATTAATTTCAAAATTTAATTCAAATGACCTATTATCAAAGTTGCAAGTCCCAATCGAAACAACTTTGTCGTCAATCATGACAGCTTTTGAGTGAATAAAACCATTATACAAATAAACATTAACGTTGTTTCCCATGTTCAACAGTTCTTTCACATAGGAAAGTGTTGCCATATAAACAAACTTTTTGTCCGGAACCAAAGGTATCATCACATTGATTTCAACGCCACTCATTCTTGCAACATTCAGCACACTCAACATCACTTCATCTGGAATAAAGTAAGGAGTCTGAATATAAATTTTTTCTTTTGCGGATAAAATCATTTTCATAAATGCTTCTTTGATTGGTTGGTCATCATAATCTGGCCCGCTTGTTATGACTTGAACACCGGTTTCGCCCGCATCAATATTTGGAACAAAATATCCTTCGTTTGCAAGGGTTTGAAAATTATTACCCATTTTTTTGCAATATCTCCAATCATTAAAAAATGCGCTCTGAAAGCCATAAACAGCATCACCCATAATTCTGATATGTGTGTCACGCCAAGGCGACAATTTTTTGTTTCTGCCCATATGGTCATCGCGAATGTTAATTCCACCGGTGTAGGCAATTTTTCCGTCAATAACGGCAATTTTTCTATGGTTTCGATAATTCATTTTTAGATTTATCAACCGAAGTCCAAAAAGCGGCGGAAAAAACTCTGCAACTTCGCCACCTGCTTTTTCAAGCCTTCGATAAAAACTTTTTCTTGTCTTGATGCAACCAACGGAGTCATACAAAAGTTTGACTTTGACTCCTTGAGATGCTTTTTCAACCAAGATGTCCATGATTTCATTGCCAACTTTGTCGTTTGCAAAAATATAATACAACAAGTTGATGGAATGCGTGGCGTTTTTCAAATCTTCTTTTAGCGCGGTTATCTTGTCTTCACCATTGGTAAAAACTTTAACATCGTTATGTCGAAAATAAGCACTGTTGGAATTGTTTATGTTAAAAATCAACAAGTCAGAAAAATTTTTCTCTTTTTCGTCCTTATATTTTTTGTCTTGCAAATTTTCTTTTTGTTTTGCAATAAACTCGTCATATTCTTTCTGATAAAGTCTTTTTTTCTTTATCATTCTTCTTGTTTTATAACTCAAACCATTTCCTATCAAAATATAAAGGATAAAGCCCACAACTGGAAGAATAGTCAAGATGACTAGCCATGAAACAATAATCGGCGGTTTTTTTCGCTCGACAAAAATCATTGTGAGAACACTCAACATATTAAAACAAAAAATAACGAATACAACCAGTCCCAATATATCCATTCTAACCTCTGTTTATATATTATCCATTTCATGATTTTTTTACAATCAAAATCAATATTAAAATTAAAGCGACAAGCAGAACGCTTGTCGCATCAGTTCAGCATCTTCCTTTTTGTTTTAACGATTTATACAATCTCGTTTTTGCAAATTGTGTCAATTGCAAAGGAACAATTTTTGCACGCTCTTCTTCCAATCCAAAATGACGAGCAATTTCACAGTTTCTTTCGTAAATCAAATATGTTTTTGAAAAATGTTGATCCATTGAAATTAACTGTCTTCCTGCAGCAAAACTTTCAGCCAAAATTTTTGAGTCGTTGAGCGGATGCTTTGAACCGCCATAATCAACCGTGACCGCTTTTTTGTTGTTTGTCGAAAGATAAAATGTGAAAGCATAATCTCGCATAAACACGCCGCCTCGATCAAATGCCTCCTTTTGAATATTGTAGTCATTCAAAAACTTTTCAAATTCTTGCTGCTTGCTTTTGTTTGGTCCATCCAGACACTCATGATAGACAGTTGGAAGAATTGAAACGTCCAACAACCCAAATTTCAACCCTTGCAAAAGTTTTAGGCAAATATAATTCAATTTGTAATCAACTGTGACAATTCGTGGAATATCAATTTCACATAAATCTTCAAAGCTTTTCCCTCTTTGCAAACAATAGTTTTCCACCTTTTTGCTGAGCGGAAACAATTTTATAAAAACACATGAATCAAATGCCAACTTCATAATTTTATCCTTTTGTGAATGATTGGTTAGTATCCGAGTAAAAATCTTCTGGAAACAACTCATCGTTTTTGTTGCTGTCATCAGTTTTTTCATTGCGGATCTTGTTAATGACATTATTAATGTGCTCAAGATCTTGTTGCTTGCTATTGGTGTAAATTTGCATCAATGACTCATCTCCATAAAGCATGTTCGCAAGTTCTCCCTCTGGAGTCTTGTCAGCCTTCTCAATTTCGCTTTGCAGTCCCTTGTATGTTTTCATCACAATCTGGTCGCCATTTTGATAAAATACGGGAATTAAGTATGATTTTTCACCATTTTTCTCGATGTAGGTTTGGGTCGTGCCAACAAAAACAATGCACATTTCTGAAAGATTTTGAGAAACATCTTCAAAAAATTCACTATTAATTTCAAACCCTTTGATGCTAGAATCTTGAAGATGTGCAACCAGCGAACTTATTGCGTCACTATCAGATCCATTTTTTTCAATTTCAACTTGAGCAAAATTATTGTTGTAATCAACGCAAAAAACTTTTCCATTTTGAGGTTTTATCAAAATTTTGAGTTCTGTGTCTTTTGACGAAAATGCATCACTTCTCATGTTTATTTCAAACACGCCCAAAATGTCAAAATCGCCCTCAATTTCAAATCTCAACTTCTCTTCAATTTGCGGACGAATCATATCTTTTAAGTAAGTATAAGCATAATTTTTGTTTGCCTCATTAATTTTGTCTTGTTCTTTTTTGTCTTCGTCGTTTTTTTCGTTTTCAGGAAACAAGTCATTTTTTTGTGGCAATTTGATTTCGGTTGAGTCTCCCCTGTTGATATGGTTATATAGTTGTGTTATGGCTTCTGGAGCAACATAAACAAGTATTGTGGCAGTCATAATAGACCACGCCACTCTTTGAGTGGTGGTGAGTCTATGCTTTTTTTGCTTTCTTGGAAGCATTTTATTAAATTTCTTATAATATTTTTTTGCCATAATCCCTTCAAGTTTTATTTTAACATAATTAGTTTTTGTTTGCAATACAAAAAATAACTGCGTTAACAGTTATTTTTTCGTTTGTTTCTTTTTCTTAAAATTAATTACAAATGCACAAAGCACAACTCCAAGGATTAAGCCAACGCAAACCGCAACAGCAATGTCAATCCAGTTTTCGTTGTCGCACACAATAATAAACTCAGAAAAGGTTGAAGTTGAAACAAGAACACTGTCTCCCGAGATTTTATAAGCAAGCTCAACAAATTCTCCCGATGCATTCTTTCCATAAACATGAATATTATTGAAATTGTTTAGGTTCTGCACTCCAATTTTCATGTTGAGGGCTTTGTCAAGAACAAGCAATCCACCATTTGCGTCCAACAAACCAACCTTCAAACTTTGAACAACTTTTTTACCCTCATATTTTTCGCCAACCTGGAGATTGCCAACCGAAAGCACAGTCCCATATTTCATCGCGGTTGAATTATATGTCGAAATTTCAACATTTTGGTTTTCTAGTGCCGCATAAGTGATGTCTGCAACCAGACCTGTTGGAATAATAAGATTGTAGTTGATTGCCTTTGCGCCAACGAGCGAAAAGCCTTGAATATTAACCAAAATATCATTTCCAGGTTGAATCGAAGCAAAAATTGCACAAGCATCTTTGTCATAATCAAGCATGATTTCATTGTCAACAAGTCCCGAAACAACAGGATTTTTAATTTTGCAAATTGCATTGCCATCAAATGTTTTGTCCAACACTTCAAGGTTGAGCTTCACATCTTTTTTGAAAATTGTAAGAACTGAATTTCGGGTTTGAATAGCATAATTTTGATCAAGACTTTCAACGCTCAACACATAGTCGCCAACATCTTCGCTTGCATCTCTCACGACTTCCCATTCAAGTTGATCACCTTCGACTAATTCGCCTTGCAAAATTTGAAGATTAAACACTGGGTCTGGATTGGAGTAAGTTTTTTGATTTGCACCAAGCGTCACAACAAGATTTCTTGGCAAAATCTCATAATAAGCTTGAATATATTTTACTTTGTAATTTCTTCCAATATTAATGTTGCATCGAATTGGATACTTGCCAGCAACCACTCCTTCAGCTTTGTATAATCCTCCCGTCAGTGTGTCGCCTGCAAGAATATCGCCATCAATTGTGTAGTCAAATTCAGTCTCAATTTCTTCGCCATAAACAGAAGAGATGTTTTGAGTCGAAACAACAATTTCTCGTTGATTGATCAAAAGTTCGCTTCCGACATACAAAATTTCGTAATTTGGATTCGAAAGAGATGACAAAAGTGGATATTTGCCGACATTCTCATAAATCTTCACACCGACATTTTCTCTATAAATTTTGCCAGAAAGATCGTTTGGGTCAACAAGTGTTCCCTCAGTGATTTCATAAACAAATGTTGGGTCGCTCTCGCCATACACTTTTGTCGCAGGAAGAGCAGTAACCTCAATTTTTCTTGGCAAAATTGAAAGCATTCCACAAGAATATTTGAATTTATAATTTTTTGGAGTCGAAAGAGTTCCAACTTCAATCACATATTCTCCAACATTTTCGCCATACATTCTTTTTGCTTTTCCATTGAGTTTGACATCTTTGTCTCCCGACAAAATTTCGTATTCAAACACTGGGTCGCTTTCACCATAATATTTTGTTGCATCTTTTAATTTTACCAACAGTTCTTGTGCATAAATAAATAATTTTCCGGAAACAAATGTCAAATTATAGTTTTCACCAGCACTCAATGTCCCTTGGGTAATTTCATATTCGCCAACATCTTCTCCCGCAACTCGAGAAACTTCGCCACGAAGAATGGTTGAAAGTTCATCTTCAAATTGAAGTGTCCCCAAATATAGAACAAAATCAACAACAGGGTCTTCCTCTCCATAATATTTGAAGGTGTCTTCAGCTTTAACCGAAATATCGCGTGGAAGAATAACAAGTTCTCCCGAAACAAAAGTGATATTGTAGTGAGGATCGTCAAGTGATTCATAAGAAATCTTATAAGTTCCAACATCTTCTCCGCGTTCTCTCTTGAGTTTTATTATTGATGACACGCCAGAAACAATATTTGTTTGATCAAATGAAAAAGTTGGATCATTTTCGCCATAAATTTTTGATAGTGAATTTGCCTTAATCTCAACATCGCGTTTTGAAATTGTGAGAATTCCAGTTGCCACAAACTTGATCTCATAGTTGTCGCCAAGTGACAATGAACCAAGCTTGTATGAGTATCGCCCAATTTCCTCGCCGACCTCACGACTAACAGCACCAGTTGACAACTCTTCAAAAGTTTGTCCAAATGCAAAATCTTCTTCGCCATAAACATAAATGATTTCTGGATCAACATCTCCAAATTGTTTTTGTGCGGATGCAACTGAAATCTCAATCGGTTTTGCCAAAATATCCAGATATACTTCACTCGACAAATTCAATTCATAGTTTGAGTTTTCGAGTCTCATGCTCTGAGGAATATCATATAAATATCTTCCAACATCTTCGCCTTGCAATCTTTGAAGATCCCCAATGATTTGCTCTCCGTCAATAACGCTTGAAAATTTCAAAACAATTTGTGGGTCAATTTCGCCATATGTTTTTTGAACTGAATTTGCCGAAACTTGAACATTTTTTGCAAAAATTGATGCAAAAATTAGATTTTCTTCATAATTTAATACATAATTTTGATAACCATCTCCAACAAGTTCAAGTTGATTAATTTGAATTTTCTTGTTGTTTCCAACATTTTTATCAACAAAAACAAAGTCTGTTTGAAGCTCAATGGCATCTTTTTCGAGAGTATTCAAAAGTGTATAGGAATATTGGACTTTTGTTGTTCCGTCATAAATTTTGTCATCAATAACAAATTCAACGTTTGCCTGTCTTTTCAAAATCTCAAAATCTGCAGGAACAAAATTAATTTTATAATTTCCGTTAAAGAGTGAACCAACACCAATTTGATAAACGCCAACATTTTCGCCCGCTTCTCTTTTTATGTTTCCCATAAGTTCATCGCCCTCAACAAGTCCCGAAACCGAAAATTTGAGAATTGGGTCTTCTTCGCCATAAGTTTTTGAATTTGACAAAGCCTGAACTGTGATGTCTTTTTGAACAATGTCAACATATTCCGCTTGCAAGGTAATCGCATAATTTGGATTGTGCAAAGTTCCCAGAGTGATTATATGCGTTCCAACTTGATTTGAAGAAATTTGAAGTTTGCCACCAAGACTGTCTCCGTCCAGCAACACAGATGCTTTATATTCAATGTCAATCGAGTCACCATAGCAGAACGTTTGATTCTCTGTCACAATTTTCAAAGGTCTTGGTGTTATCGTTCCATAGATCAAAGTATTTTTGTAATCAACATAATAATTTTTTGCGTCAAGTCCAACCAAATCAATTTTAGTAATTTTTGTTTCTTTGTTTGTTCCAGCATTCGCGTCAACAAAATTTGCCTCGAATGTTGCCGCGACTTCATCACCCAAAACAACATTGCTTGATGTTGCATAAATTGTGGCGCTTGTCGTTTTGTCGTAGATTTTTGAAACAACCCCAACATCGCTCAACTTTACTTCGCGTTTTTGAATAATAAATTTTGCGCCGACAAAACTGATTTCATAGTTTGGATTGAGCGAAGACACATTGCCTTCGTTGATTTCATAGCTTCCCGCATTCTCGCCCGCTTCTCTTTGGAGTGTTCCCAAAACATTTTCCCCAGTCACAAGACCAGTTGCAGAAAATGTCAGTCTTGGGTCGTTCTCGCCATAAACTTTTGAAAGTGTGTTTGCTCGAATTTCAAGAGGCCTTTTTGAAATCGCAGCAGAAGTTGCGGGAATGTTGTTTTCAAGTTTATAAATTCCTTTGTCATTTCCAGAGAGTGTTGGAATTGATGAAAATTCAACTTGTTTTTCATCTCCAATATTGCTTGTGGCAAAGTTTGCAACAAGTCCAGAAACTTTGACATCGTGAGAGTTTTCAACTCCGTCAAGCAAAACATTTTCGATTTCTGCTTTTATTGTTCCGTCATAAGTTTTTGATTTGACAACAACTTGCTTGATTTTGATTGTTTTTATAAAAATTGCTTTGATGTTTGAGTCTTTTTCGACTCTAAATGTGTATGTCTTGTCTTTTGAAACAACATTTCCCTTTTGTTGCCAGCCAACAAATTCAAATCCCGAATTAACAGAAAGTGAAACAGTCGCATAATCTCCAACAAAATATTTTCCTTCCCCAAGAATTTTTGCAGGGTTTCCAAAATCTTTTCCAACACTCAACTCAATTTGAGCAACATTGAGCATGAAAGTGACCTTTTCGGAATAAAGATATTCGCCCGATGCAGAACTTTTTCTGCATTTTGCTCGAACAACAATTTTTGCTCCAGACGGTGCGTCACTATTGACATAGAGATAACTGTCAACAACTTTTGCATAATTTTGTCCTTCTGTGATTTCATAAGAAATTTTATGAATATCCTTATAGTATTCAAAATATTGAGTGGCTGAATTTTGTTCAACAATAAAGTTTGTCGCTGAAAGCTTCATGACTTGTCCAATTTTGAGAGATTGGCTCTCTGTCAAAATTTTACATTCATTCAAGTTTGTTGCGAAAAACACTGTTGGCTCAAACATACAAAACTTTGCGGCATTTAATCTGTTTGTTGCCTCACGACTTTCAAAAGAATAAACAATTTTTTCTGTATTTGTTGGGAGAGTCACAAGCGAAGTTTCCACCCAGTCTGGCTCGTACACTGATGAATTTGAGGAAACTTTGTTTGATGTGAGCGTTAATGTTTTGTAGACATTTCCGCCTGCGACAATCTCAATTTTGATATTAACTTTGCTTCGCTCTTCATTGTTTAGCGCCAAAAGTCCACAACTAGCCTTCACCTGCATAAGACCCGCAGAAATAACTTTTTGCATTTCCGTGCTTGGGAAAATCTCGCAATATCCAGAACTTTTTGAGTCTTTCAAAGAAGTATGTTTGCCGGTTATGTAATTATATTTTTGTGATTGTTCGCCTTTTTTGTTTATATAATTTTTGTCGGCAGCTTTTGCTTGCGCACTTCGCAAGGTCGAATCCCCCTTTGAATTTGTGAAAGAACTTGCGGGGTTAAAGCCAGAATATCCAGTGAGAACAAACTGAACCCCGTCCACCCCAGCAACTTCTGCTTGAACTTCATAAAATTTTGGCAACAAAAGAGTTATGCCGCAAGTCAGCATTGTCATGAATATTAAGAGCGAGCATAACAATTTTTTCATAACTCTCCTATCTTGGTTGCCTAATTTTTTGATAAGCAAGTGGGTCGTCTTCAATTTTTGAATCAGGCAAAATTTCTGTTTCGCTAGAAGGAAGTGAATATCCCATCATTTCAAATGCGACTGGCACGCCATAGATTTTGACCAACCCTTCAATCTTGTATGTGACATATTGATATGTTGAACTCATTTTTGTGATGTCAACATCAAGTGTGCTTGCATAGGTCAAAATTCCATCATAACCCGCTTTGAAAGCAGTAATTCCCGCCATAAAATAATATTTGCCATTATAATATTTGGTTAGCTGTGTTTGTTTTTTGATTATTTCACGAAGTTGTGTTGTTGCATCTCCGACTTCAGCAGCAATGGCTTTTCCGTTTATTTCGTCAACATCAATCCAATTCATGATTTTGACATCGCCTTCAAGCCTGAGTTTGCTGTGATTGTTTCCAGTCTCGCCTTGTTGTTTTGCGTCAAACAAAATTGAACTGAGATATGAGGACTTAAAAATGCAATCGCGAACTGTGACGTCAGATGAAAGTCCATCTTCATTGACCGAAAGTGTCAGCCCTCCAGAGAACGAATTTCGGATTATGCAACCTGCAAAGGTTGCTTGTGCACCATATGTTCGAGCGGCAAACACCCCATTTTCCATAATGCAGTTTTTGATGAGAACATTTTTGGTCATCTCGCTGCCACGTGGTGTATAAACGAATAGTGCACAGCCCTTTCCTTCAAGCGAAGAAAGTGACGCATTTTCGTCAAACGCAGTCGCTCTGATTTGCAAATTGTCAATCGTAACATTTGAAGCGCGAACAGTAAATCTGTGATATGCTCTCACGACGCCGTTTGGGTCTTTGTCGGGATAACTTAAATCAATCAGATGTCCGTTTCCGTGAAATGATCGAGTTGTTGAAATGCCATCTCTCATATTATAAACTATATCGTTTTGAATTACAATAGGCGCACTGATTTTTGCGTTCAAAGCGTATTGCAATTGTTCTTTATTATAAACATTAACACCATGAACAATCGTAAAGGTATAACTATCTTTGAGGAACAATTCTTCATTATCAGAAAGTTGGTCCTCAGGTTGAACAGTGACTGTTAAAGTTCCCGCCCCACCAACAAAAGTCAACAATCCATTTTGGTCGATTTTTGCAATTTTTGTATCACTTGATGTCCAAATGAGATTCACACCCGAATTGGTTGGCGCGATTGATTTTATCTTCATTTGATATGTGCTTCCAAATTGAAGTTGTCCATCTTTTGTTTCAACAAAACCATTTCCAAACACACGATATCCGCCAATTCCGCGCTCATCATCAATCGCATCAAGTTCAAGCTCAATATCGCTGATGATAATTTTGATTCTGATTGTGATTTCACAGAAAATTTCTGGATTTTCAACAACATAGGCACGAACAACAACTCTTCCCGCCTCACTTCCGGCAAAAAATTTTCCAGAAGCATTGACAGTCGCAAGACTGCTATCTGACACTGTGTAGGCAACTGTGAAATCTTGTGCACCATATGGCAAATAATCAATTCCCAGCTGCATTGAATCTCTTGCAAAAATTGAATCAGGAACATTTTTGAATGAAATGAATGAAACTTCGTTTGAATATTTAATTTTTATCGTTCTTGAAATTTGATTGTTGTTTTTGAGTCTAACAACAATGTTCGCCGTGCCATATTGAGAAAATGTGACATGACCATAGTCATTGACAACCGCAATGTCTGAACTCGTCATAAATTCAACTTCTTTGTCCCCAGCATCAAGTGGAAGAACGGAGTATGCGATGTTGCATTCTGGGGAAGAAATATAGAGCGAAGTGTCTGTAATAATTTGATTTGCAAGTCTTTCGACCACAACTTTGAACGAATTGGTTATGAATGAGCATACGCTGAGTTTGAATGTTGCCTCTCCTCCGGCGGTTGCGTGCAAAACACCATTTTCAAAACTCAAAACTGAAAGTGAATCATGGTTTTTGTTCTCAACTTTTTCAATCATTGCAATTTGTTGAACATCAATATCTCGTGGCACAAAACTCAAAAGTTTGAATTCAAAACTTTCTCCCGCCATCATTTTGAGAGTTGAGCCAACAAAGCCAGATGTATCAAATTTTGCGTCAATAATTTTTCCGTCTGTGAAATAGAACGAAATTGTTTTGGTCGAAACATTGTCAAAGCTGTCATATGCTTTGAATGTGATATCAACTTTTCCGCCTTTGAGAAAGTTTATCATGCCATTTTGAACTTTTGCAATTTCTTGATTGCTGCATTCAATTTCAATTTTCTTTATATATGCGTCACTTGGAGTTGGGACAACCTCATAACCAAGAGTTCCTGTTCCCACAACTTTTGTCCCATACATATCATCAACTTGCCTTGAAAGTGTGACATCAATGTTTTGAAGAAGTTGAACAACTTCAATTTCAACAAAATTTTCAACCAATGACCCATTGGTGTTTGTGAATGTGACTTTGAGTTTTGCTTTTCCGCCATTGTTTGCTTTTATCCTGCCACCATTTTCAATCAAAACAACTTGTTGGCCTTCGTTTTGCGGATTATTTTCAACAACCGAGCATTCAAGCGTTGATTTATCAAAATCAAAGTCGCTTGGTGTATATTTTGAAACAATCAAATTTATGTATGAGTTTTTTAGAATTGTGATATTTTGCGTGCTGAGTTCAAAATCAGAAAGCGCTCCGTTTGTGCTTGAAACAAACACGCTTTTTGAAATTTTTCTTTGATTCGCAAAAATCTTGACTTCAACTCTGCCCGCTTTTTGGAATGTCAATGTGTTTCCCGAAAGTGTCGCAATATCAGTTGGTGAAAGCTCATATTCCAAAGTCTTGTTTGTCGCATCGCTTGGAAGAGCATTTGCCACAATCACATATTCCGTTTTTGATGTCAAAACATCATCATTTTCAACATAAATTTGTTCAACATTTTTATTCACGACAACAGAAAGCGTTTTTGTTATGCCACTTGAAATGTCAATGCGAAGTTTTGCCACACCTCCTGCTTTTGCAACGATTTTTTGACCTGATATTTCCAAAACATCATTTTTTGAAAGGTTTTCAACAAAAATTTGTTTGTTTGTTGTGTTTTGTGGCGTCCATTTCGTCACTTGAATCTCAAACTCGTCACCAATTTCCAAATTGATTTCTTGTTCGAAATTAACTTCAACTTTTGTTGCATTTCCGCCAGTGTATCGCACACGATAGAGTTTTGAGACTCCGCTTGAATCATCTGCCTGCGCTTGGAGAACAACAATGCCGCTTTGCATAAAGTTGAGCCTGTCGCCCTCAATATAAGCAATATTGTTTAATTTTTCGCCAGAACTTGAAAAGCTCTCACTGATTATGAAGTTAACCTTTTTGTTCGTCGCGTCTGTTGGCAAAACATTGTAAGTCAGAAGAACTGACGAAACCGCGGTCTGGAATTCTCCACTCAAATAATCAAGTTCAGGAAGAATTTCAAAACTTTGAACGAGTCTCACAACTTCAACATTAATTTTGTGATGAGCAACAATGCTTCCGATTTTGTCAAAGAAATATATGTTTACACTTGTTTTTCCAGTCTTTTGTGCCGTCAAAGTGGTCGAATTTAATGTGATTATTTCTTCATTCTCAATTTCAATCGTGTATGAATCATAATCTTGACAGAATGAAGCAACATCCAACATCATTTTTTCGCCAATTTGAACAGATACATCTTTGTTTGTTGGTGTGATTGATGAGGTCGATTTGTCGATTTTTTCAATCCAGAAAGAATATGTGACACTTTCATCTGCAACGCATTTTGCAATGACTTCAACAGCTCCATTTTTCTTGAATGAAAGGATCCCGTTTTCGATTTCGGCAATATCTGTGTTTGCAATTTCAAACTTTACAGATTTGTTTGTTGTGTCATATGGAAGAACTGTTGAACTGAGTTCAATTGAGTTCTTTGTTGTTTGAATGTTTGAAGGATAAACAACAAGCGTTTCAGGAAGACGTTTAACCTCGATTTCATAAACGAATTGAAGAGTTGAAACATTGACATAAAGAGTGCAAGTTCCGCCTGCAAGCCCTTTGAGTTTTCCGTCAACAACATCCAAAACCTTGTTCGAAGAAATTGATGTTGTCACATGGTTTGCAGTTTGATAAGAAATGTTTTTGAGCATTGCATTATTTGGGAAAGTTGAAAGAACTTCAAGTTCAAAACAATCCCCAACATAGATTTCACTTGGAATTTCTGAAAGCACAGCATTTAGTGGACTTGGTCCAACATATCTGATTCCAACTCTTATTTCTTTGTTCTTGTCCACACTTCTGCCAACAACAGTCGCCGTGCCCTTCGAACTAAATTTGATGCTATTTCCAAAAACTGTTGCGGGACCACCAACAACCTCCCACTCAACAAGCCCGTTTGACGCGTCACTTGGGCCTGTTTTATAATCAAAAACAAAAGTTGGCTGACCTGTGATGAAAACATCATCTTGTTTGTCAAGATTGCACAAAAATTCAATGCTTTGAACAAAACTTTGAACAACAACTGTGAGTTTAAAAGTTTTTGTGCTGCCGTCATAAAGCGTGACGCAAATCTCAATTTCAGCGTGTCCGCCATTTTGCGCCACGATTTCACCCGATTGAACCTTGACAACATCTTTGTTTTCATCAACTCGATATTGATTTTTTATTATTGTTGTAATAGATTTTGCGTTTGCTCCAAGTGGCGTGAAGTTGAATGTTGGAATAAAACCTTCCCCAACTTTGAGAGTTATTTCACTTTGCTCAAATTCTGCAGTTTTTGCGTGTCCATCTGTAAAAATTATTTTTATAGTTTTTGAAATGTCGGAATAGTCTTCATTTGCAAAAACCAATATTTCAACTTCTGTCACACCGTCTGACACTTTTTGAATAACACCATCAGAATTTACTGTTGCTTTTGACTCATCTTTTGAGTGGAAGAAAAAGTTTTTGTTTGTTGACATCTCTGGATATGCTTTTGGTTCAAGTTTAACCGAGTTTTGTGCAACATATATTTCGTCATCCAAAACAATCCCTTCCGCCGGATATGTGACACTAACCAAAATTGTTTTTTCAATCCATTCTGTTTTTGATTTTTGAGCACGAAGTCGAATTGTTGTTGTTCCGGTTGAAACAACTTGGATATAATTGTTTTCATCAACTGTGCAAATTTCTGGATTATCACTTTTTATTTCAACATTGTTTAGTGACATGCTTTTTGGCGAAACTGAAATGTCCAAATATTTTGCCGCGTCAGAAAGAGATGTGTTGATAACCGCTTCATTAATCGTGATGTCGTCAACATACCCGTTTGTTGATTTGATTGATATTGTTTTTGAAATTGTTCCGTTTTGGTCTTCAATTTTGATTTCAACTTGACCCGCTTTCAAAAATGTCACATAACCTTTTTTGTTTACTGTTGCGATTTGTGTGTCGGAAGATGTGTAAATCAGCTCTGTTTGAGTGGCGTCAGCCGGATAGGTTTTTGTTTTGATTTGATAGTCGAGTTCGCTGATGACGACATTTTCTTCAATCACCCAAAAACCTGTTATTGGACGAACAATTAATATGGATAAAAATTTTGTTATTCCTGAAAATTTTTCTGTTGCACAAAGTGTGACAAACCCGGGATTTTTCGCAGTCAAAAAGCCATTTTCAGATATTGTCGCAATATTTTCGTCATAAGATTTATATTCAATTTCTTTGTTGTCCGCCTCAACTGGAAGAACGGTTGCTTGAAGTGCCAATGTTTCGCCAACATTAACCACATCTTTTGGCGAATAAAAATCAAGGTCATGAGCAACTGTGTCATAAACATAGAAATAACAACTTGCTTTTTTATTTCCATCTTCACTTGTTGCTGTGATATAGCATTTTCCATAGCCAACAAAAATAACTGTGCCTTTGTTGTCGACAGTGGCAACACTTTCGTTATCACTCTTCCAAGAAAGGTTTTTGTTTGATGCGTTTTCTGGGACGAAAGAAGCATTCAGCGAAAAACTTTCGCCAACTTTTCCTGACGAAGTTTCGGCGTTGAGCGTGATTGAATCAACAGGCACTGGAACAAATCCTGTGACGGTGTTTACAGTGAAATTCAGAACAACAATGATGACAAGTGGAATCGCAATCATCAAAAATATCAAAAGCTTTTTCATATCACACCTCAATCCTTTGATATTTTTTCTCAAGTCCAACAAACAATCTCAAAACTTCAATAATGCAGAATGGAATGGAAAAAGCAAACAAAACAAGCGTTGATGCTGAAATTGAAACAAATATGCTGAGTATAATTCCAGAAACTCCGAGAATTGTTGCAATGATGAACCCAATGCTCAAACTCGCTGAAATATTTGAATTTGTGCCGACCATTTCTTTTGAGCCAACATAAATGAATTTTGGCTTTTTGATGTCAATGTCGATTGATTTTGCAATGTTTCCAATCATAACAATTCCAACCCCGCCAAAAACAGTCATCGCCTCGCCAATGCTCAAAAATCCCGCAAGGAAAAGGACAAGACACGAAACAAGAGTTGAAGGAATAATAACCAAGCAATACATCAAAAACTTGACGGTTATTTGTTTTGTGAATGAAACAGGGATTATTTTGGAGTGAAAAAAGTTCTCGCCTTCTCTTGTCACGCTGCTTGCTGCAAATGACGAACCAACGCTCAAAAACATAATCAAAATCAAAACCGCAATCCCCGGCAAAATTCCCGTGCCCAGTTTTGAAACACCAATGTTTGTTGCAATCGAACTTGAAAAATAAACCATGAGTGGGGTTGTTATTGCAATCGTGAGATATTGAAAAGAATAATTAACAGAACGGAAAATATTCAAAAATTCTCTTTTAAACAGTGCTCTTGTTGGACTCATCGAAACAACCTTTGTGTTTTTTCTGAATGCACCAGTTGGACTTTCGAGATTTGAAATAAGAATTTTGTAATACCATTTTTTTGCAAATAGATATACAAGTCCGCCAAGGAAAAAGCAAATTGACAAATAAACAAAAAAACTTGCAAAAAAGTGTTTGAGAGTTGCAATGTTTCTGAACAAAACTTGAATATAAAAATGACTTGCAACATTTTTTATGCTCTCAATGAGCGAACTGCCCAAAAGACTTGTGTAGTCAGATGTTTGCAAAATTGTGAGAACAAGTTTCAAAAGTGCAGAATAAACATAAAATCCTGCCGCAACAAACACAACATAGAGGCAAATCATAATGATAAATTTGTTGCGAAGAAATGAAACGACATACATTGTTGGAATTGAAAGTAACATTGAAAGGAAAAACGGAATGAGGCTCATCAAAAAGATGTCCACTGGAATCATGCAATAAAATCCCGCACCCGCCCCAGTTTTGATGCCGAACAAAATCAAAACCGGAAGCCCAAGCACGAAAGCAAAAACCAGTTCTTTGATAAACAGATATGTAATTTTTGAAAAAATGATTGCTGTTCCTGACACTGGAAGCTTGAGTTTGTCTTCATCTGGCGAGAAAAAAAGCGTTTTTGTTGTGATGCCAACACCAAACAAAAGCTGAACGACTTGTGCCATGAGAACAAAAAATATCAAAAACTCCCCTTCAAGGTTTGTTTCTTTCGCCATTGACAAAACTCCGTCAAAAGCAAACAACATAAGACCAACAAACACCCCAAAAACAATGAGTCCCAAAACAATTTTGAGAACAATTGAAAAAGCTTTGGCGCCACGTTTTGTGCGTCTTGAACTATTCAAAAATTCAAGTTTAAGCAGTGTCAAATATTGCTTCATCAATCTTCCTTTTTGTCTTTATCTTTTTTTGTTTTGGCTTTTCTTTTTGATTTTGGTTTTTCGCCCACTTCATCGTCTTTTGGCTGATTTGATTTTGTTTTGTCCAAAAAGTATTCTTCGAGCGAAACTGGACTTTCTTCCAAGAACTTCTTGACATCAATAATCTCAATCAATCTGCCCTTGTCAATGATTGCAACTCTGTCACAAATCTTTTCAACAATCTCCAAGTTATGTGACGAAAAGAAGACTGTGTTTCCGAGTTTTTTATGTTCAAGCATATATTGTTTGATTTCATATGACGATTGAGGGTCAAGTCCCATCAAAGGCTCGTCCAAAACCCAAAACTTTGGATTGTGAATGAGCGCAGCCATAATACAAATCTTTTGCTTCATTCCGTGAGAATAGGAACGAATTTGATTATCAAGAGCAAACGCCATGTTGAATTTTGCCCCAAACTTTTTGATTCGCTCTTCAATCAAATCCTTTTCAACGCGATAGATGTTGCCCATGTATGTGACATATTCTCTTCCTGTCAAATTTTCATAAACTGCGTGATTATCTGGCACATAGCCAATATTGAGTTTTGCGTTGATTGGGTCGCGCGAAATGTCGTATCCGCAAATCGTTATGCTCCCTTCTTCAAATGGAATGATGCCCGTGATGCATTTTATTGTCGTGCTTTTTCCTGCACCATTCTTGCCCAAAAAACCAAAAATCTCCCCGTCTTCAAGTGTGAAAGATAGGTTTCTAACTGAATATCTTGTCGCATTTTTATACTTTTTCGACAAATTCTTTATCTCGAGCATATTTCCCCCAATAAAAAATCCTTAACATAGTTAAGGAGATTATATAACAACGCGCGTGTGATGTCAATATATAAAAAAATTCGCCAGCAACCAGAAAATTTCCAACTCTCCCCCGACCACCCACTCCCACGAGCAAAACGCGGAGGGTTTTTTCTGTCAAAACTTATTACTATTTCTTCAAGAGTTATGGCATTTTTTGCCTTAACTCTTCTTATTAGCGAAATTGTATGAAACAGAAAGGTTTGTCAAGAGTTTGAGTGCGAATGCACTCAAATGCAGTTCACTCTTGACAAATTTTTCGTTTCATGCAACACAAAAAACAAAAAGACAAAAGAAAAGGTTTTGTGCCAAAATTTCACAAAACCCTTTTGTCTATTGTTTTTTGTTGACCTCTTGCCCCGCTCCGCCAAGGGGCGTTTCGGGTGGTGTGGAGGGAATCGCAACCCTCCACGCTTTTTGGTTCTTTTTCGCAACCGAAAAAGAACATCAACCTAGCGAGTTATTTTTGCATAGTAATTTCGCGAGCGTTCTTTCACACCAAAGCCATTTGCTTTTATTGTGAAGTTTGGATCACAATACCACTCATAATTTTCAAGTCCATCACAAAGAGAAAAATCTTGACGCCTTGAAAGTTTGATAACATATATCTTGCTTCCTTCAAGATAGAAATTGAGTTTTCTTGGGGCAAAGAAATAAATTGCAAGAACCATGCCAACCAAAGACAAACTTGCAATCAAAATCCAAATCCAAAGATATGGGTGTGGTTTGTTTGCTGAAACAACAATAATGCTATCTGTTGGCACGTCAGAAAGGGCAAAAGCTCCACGATTTATGACATATGAAAGTTCTTTGAGATCTCCAGATGCAGTGTATTCAAAAATCCTATAGTTGTTTGATGTTGCATAATCTTTTGGAAGCTCCATCAAAAGAGTCATTTCAGAATAGTTTTCGCTTTGCATATTTGGTGCAATTTTTATCATTTCAATAATTTGTTCAGTGTAAGCGAGTTGCTTTTTAACCGCTTTTTTCACGGTGCGCTTTTGACTTCTCGAAATACCTGTTGCTGAATAAGAATTTCCCAAACAAAAACCATCATCATGAATAATTTCAATTTTGCCAATTTTTCCGCTAGACTTGTCCGAAATCAGAGTCCTTGGAAGAACACGAACAGTGAGATAAACCGAGTCTGGCACAGAATAGGTCATTGTTTCGTCTGCAGTAATTCTTATTGGATATTCGCCAATTTCAAGAAATTCGTTAAGAACTTCAACTTCTCCGGCAGTGGTTATACGCATAAGTTTTAGTTCTTGGTCAGAATTAATCAATATTTTGCGTGAAAAATCAAGAGAATAAGGCGTGCCATCATAAACAAACTCACACAAATTATTTTCATAAAGCGAAGTAATCACAGGCTTTGTTTTTTCAGTTCTAATCGAAACGTTTTGAAGTGCATAATTTTCAAAATTTTTGAATTTTGGTTCAATTTTTGGCATAAAAAGTGAAAAACATGCCAAAAATGTCAACACCAACAAACAAATTGTAAAAAATGTAAATATCTTTTGTGTCTTCTTCATCATTCACTCCTGAGTGCCACAACTGGATCTTTCTTTGATGCAATGCGTGCTGGAATAAGTCCAGAAATCAATGTCAAAACAAAACTTACTGCAATCAATATGAGAGCATGGTCAAATTTCAGCACAGCAATGTTTTTGAGTCCACCAGAAACCTTTGCAATAATTGCATTGACTGGGAAACAGAGAATGTATGTTAACACAACTCCAATCAGACCCGCAAACAAACCAATGATAAATGTTTCTGCGTTAAACACTCTTGCGATGTCACGTTTTCTTGCTCCAATACTTCTGAGAACTCCAATTTCTTTTGTTCTTTCAACAACCGAAACATAGGTTATGATTCCAATCATAATTGATGAGACGAGCAGCGAAATTGCGGCAAACGCAATGAGAACATACGAGATGATGTTTATGAGTTCGCCAAGCGTTCCAGTAAGCACTTCGGTGGCATCTGTATACACAATTTTGTTGTGTGCTCCATTTTCACTTGCATTCCAATCATCAATCAGCTTGAGCACTTCCGCTTTCCCGTCAAAGTTTTTTGGATATAGATAAATTCCTGTTGGGATTGTGCTTGCCCCAACCATTTGAAGCCCAAGGTTTGTCGCTTCTTCCGCAGTCATGTCAATATCAAACGAAGATTTGACAAATCCAACAATTTCAGCCGGTGTGTTGAAGTTTTGAATTCCCAAGCCAAAGCCTTTGAGTTCTGAAATATCCACTGTGAAAGGAACATAAAATTTCCCGTCATCAATTGACTTTTGAGCAATCAATGAGTTTTTGCAGTCTTGTTGATAACTTGTTGCAAGTTCTGGAAGATACATAATTCCCGCATCAAAAACTTCAACAACAATATCTTTTCTTGGTTTCATAACCCCGCAAATCGAAAGCGTTTCGCTTGCCCCGTCAAATGCTGTTTGATAATCAGCTTTTGCAAGGGTCGAAAACTCCGTGACGTTTCCTTCGCTGTCATAAACCGGCGTGTAATATGTGTCGTTTGAAATAACTTTATAAGTTTTGCCGATAACATCTGAATACAAAATTCTCTCATATTCACCTTCAGAATTTACTGAAACCGCAATGCCAAGTTTTGTGAGCATATCCGTCGATAGTGCACCAGTGGAGTTAAGAACCAAAAGCACTTCGTTTTTATTTTCAGGATATTTTCCTTCAACAATGTCATAGTTTGAAAGAACAAAATCTTTGTCTGCAAGTCCTTCATAAAACAAACTTGAAGACGTTCCATAAATGCTGCTTGTTGTTGGTTTTGTGTCAACAAAAACAACTCCTTCGCTTCCCTCTGTCAAAACTTTTAGATTTGTTGCATATGTGAATTGAACTGACGAAAGAGATTTTCTGTCCCCTTTTTTGTTGTCCTCTTCAATGTAGTCATTAATATATTTGACAAATTTATCTGAAATAAAGTTGTAGTTCCCCATTTTTGCAATAATCGTGCTTGGGTTATAAACTCCAAACGAGCCTTCTTCTTCGCTTGTTCCCACCTTGTTGCTTTCGCCCATAAAAGACGAAAGTGAAGAATAATCAATCGCCACCGTCGACACCGCAATCGGGTATCCGCCAAGCGTGTCCGTCTGCATTTTGTTGATGTAGTTTGTGAAGCCGTTTGAGATTGCAAGAACAAGTGCAACACCAATGATCCCAATGCTTCCCGCAACACTTGTGAGAATTGTTCGCCCTTTTTTTGTGATTAAATTTTTGAGCGAAAGCATGAACGCTGTGAAGACCGACATTGAAGATTTTTTCTTTTTGAATGCTTTTTTGTCGTTTTTTTGCAAATTTTGTGCATTTTGTGGCAAAGTTTCAATAATTCTTTCAAGAGCATCGTCATTTTCACTTGGTGGATTGCTGTCGTCAATAACTTTTCCGTCAAGCAGTTTTATGATTCTTGAAGAATATTTCTCGGCGAGCTCTGTGTTGTGTGTCACCATGATGACAAGTCGTTCTTTTGAAATCTCTTTGATGAGTTCCATAATTTGAACACTTGTTTTTGAATCCAATGCTCCGGTTGGTTCGTCAGCAAGAAGAATTTCGGGATTATTGACAAGCGCACGAGCAATTGCAACTCTTTGCATTTGCCCACCCGAGAGTTGATTTGGTCTTTTCTTGCATTCGTTTTTCAACCCAACCCTTTCAAGCACCGCCATTGCTCTCTGTTTTCTTTCCTTGCTCGAAATTCCCGCAAGAGTGAGAGCAAGTTCAACATTCCCCAAAACCGAAAGGTGTGGAATCAGATTATAACTTTGAAAAACAAAACCAATTGAATGGTTGCGATATGTATCCCAATCTCCGCCTTTAAATTTTTTTGTTGACTGCCCCTTGATAATCAGGTCGCCACTCGTATATTGGTCAAGTCCACCAATAATATTGAGCATAGTTGTCTTTCCGCAACCACTTGGCCCCAGAATTGAAACAAATTCATTATGTCGAAAAGCCATGCTAACACCTTTTAGTGCTGGCACAACATTGTCCACAAGTTTGTAGTCTTTTTTTATGTCTTTTAGTTCAAGTATATACTTTCCCATGCTTTTATTTTACCACTAGAGTAATTTATAGTCAATTTTATTTAAAAAGGTGCAAAAAAAACGGCACGTTTACACGATAAAAACACAGAACTTAATAAATTTTTCGTGCGCACTCATATTCTCTTCCATTTTTTTTGCGAATATGCTATGATAAAAAATCACATAGGAGTATATATGAAAAAATATTTAATTCTCACTGTCACTGCTGGCGAAGGCCACAACTCAATCGCAAAAGCCATTGAAAATGAACTTGGCAAAAATCCAGAAAACATAATTGAAAAAGTTGATATTTTCAAAGAGTTTGCAAAACCATCAAAAGTCAAGTTTATTAATGACGGATACATACTTGCTTGCAAACATCTGCCAAAACTTTATAATTTGTTTTTCCGTATGTATCAAAAAAGAAATCCAAATAGGCGAGACACTGCCCCCGCTCAAGGCACGGTTAAAAAAGAAACACCAAAACTTCTCAAACTCATTGAAGAAAAAAATCCAGATGTCATCATTTGCACGCATTTTTATCCCGCAACCATAATTACAAATTTGCGCAAAAAATATGAAATCAAAGCAAAAGTTGTTTCAATTTTGTTTGATTACACCGTTCACCCATTTTTCGAGTGCGCAAATGGTGTGGATTTCATGTTTACGCCAGATAGTTCTTTCAATGATATTTTGATAAAAAAAGGATATCGCGAGGAACAGCTCAAAGACCTTGGACTTCCAGTCAAAACTGAATTTTCCGAATTTATGGATAAAAATGAAGCAAGAGAAAAACTCGGTTTCCAAAAAAATTTGCCACTCGTCATGATCATGCTTGGTGGCGGCGGATTTGGCGGAGCTGACAAAATGCTTAAAAAACTTCTCAAATGCAAACATAAAATTCAAATTGCAGTCGTCAATGGAAAAGACTCCGAAAGCAAAGAAAAAATTGATAAATTTCTTCAAAAAACCAAAACCGAACACATCATCAAAAATTATGGATTTATTGATTTTGTCTACACTTTGATGAGTGCGAGTGATATTCTTGTTGGAAAATCAGGCGGAGTTTCAGTCAACGAAAGCATGAACAAAAACCTTCCACTTGCCCTTTCACACAATCTTGTCGCACAAGAATACGACAACATGGTTTTCCTCACAACTCACAACGCTTGCATCAATCTCACAAAAAAATATACGCTCACAAAAGCCGTTGATGACCTTTGCGAAAACCCAAACAAGCTTGAGCAGATCAAGTCAAACATTCAAAAAATCAAAAAACCAAATGCAACACGCGACATTGTCAAGTTTTGCGAAGCGCTGTGATTTGCGATTTATCCACATATCCACAAAAAATTATCCACCGCCATTGTGCATAAGTGGATAATTTTTTTGCATGAAAATTTGAACAGCCAAGTATATTACTTTATGAAATTTTTTGTGTTTAAGAAAAAACATATAATGTTGTTTTTAACAATTTTGCTCGTTGGAGTAATCGTTGTTGTTGCGACTTTATCTTTCATCAAAACAACAAGTCCCAAAAAAACCTACACTGTTGTTATTGATGCAGGTCATGGCGGAATCGACAGCGGAAGTGTTGGCGTTGTCACAAAAAACGATGAAAATCATCTCAATCTTGAATATGCAAAATGCTTGAAAAGTTATTTTGAAAGTTTTGACATCGGCGTTGTCATGACAAGAACCACTCTTGATGGCCTGTATTCTCCGACCGCCAAAAACAAGAAAAAAAGCGATATGCAAAAGCGCAAAGAAATCATTGAAAAAAGTGGGGCGGATTTGGTTGTTTCAATCCATATGAATAGTTTCCCAACAAGGTCTTCGCGTGGCGCACAAGTTTTTTATGACCAAAACAACCCGTCTGGGAAAGCTCTTGCCGAATCAATACAAAAACGATTTGTCCTCAATGTTGAAAACGCAAGAAAAGCACCAAAGCATGGAGATTATTTTATGGTTAACTGCACCCCCCTTCCCTCTGTTATTGTCGAATGTGGATATCTATCAAACCCCGATGAGGATCGACTTCTTTCGACAAATGCCTACAAAGAAAAAATCTGCTATTCGATTTTTTGCGGAATTTTGTTGTTTTTTGGCTCAATTAACATCTGATAGTTGACCCAAATTCAGATATGTGAAATAATGTGTTATCAACGCATTGGAGGAAATATTATGAAAAAAGGTTATAAGGTGAACAAAGCCGCTGGCATAGTTGATATTGTTTATGCAAGTTTGGTTATGTTTGCCAGTCTCATCATGTTGGTTTATTTGATGATTGTGGGCGCGGCGGTTTCTGAAGTGGTCGGAGCGGCTGGCGGCTCTCAAGGTGAAGTCGATGCGTTTTTTGCGACGACTGGAATTGTTGTGTTTGTTATCACTTGTGCTTTGTCTGTCGTTTATTTGGTGTTTGGCATAAAAACATTAAAATATTCAAATTCTTCTCAAAAACAATATTTTTCTTCTAAGTCCGCCTTGCTTGCTTTTGCTATTGTTGAATCAGTTTTCCTTTTGTTTGCATTTGCGTCAATCGCAGCATCTCCAGAATTTGCATCAGTCCCATTGCTGCTTATTGCATCACTGATTTTGCGCTGGATTGGATATGCGTATTGCGTTCAAGGAGAAAAAGAAGAGGCAAATAAAATTGTGGAAAACAACTCTCAACAAGCCGACCAACAAAACACTCAAAATGACGCTCAACAATCAGAGCCAGTTCCAAACGACGACAAAATGTTCCAAAATCTTGAAAAACTCAACAAGCTCCGAGTTGATGGAGCAATCACGCAAGAAGAATTTGAAAACATGAAGAAAAAGATTATTGAGTAAATAAAAAGTCACCCTTGATGGTGACTTTTTTGTTTGCTTTTTATTTTATTGCCCTTCCTTTTGAATCGGTGAATGTGCCGCATAAAATCATAATGAAGTCAACGAGCGCACCAATTCCAAACAACCCGCCGGTGAAAAGCCAAATCAACCCCGTCCCAATCTTTCCGACGACAAAACGGTGAATTCCAAAAATGCCAAAAAAGAAACATATTAATGCAAGTCCAGTTCTATTCATATTCCCTCCATTAATATGTTGCTCATTTTCTCGTTTTTTATCAAACAATTAAAAACACGTCTTGATATAAACAAATTATTTCTTTGTTTGCTTCGCGCCACAATGAGGGCATTCAAATTTGTTTTCCTCAAGTTCTGACCCACAATAGGCACACGTTCTTGATTTTTGAATATCGTTTGAAAGTTTTCTAGTCATGAATTCATTTTGTTCGGACATTTTTTTCATTCTGTTTTGTTTGACAACAGGGTCCATTGAATAGACAACACTCGTCACTCCAACCGAAACAAAAAGTCCAATCATCATGAGCGCTGCGCCTCCAAATATTTTTGAAGCTTTTGCGCTTTCCGCATCAAACCAACCGCTTTCGCCCATTGATGGAACATTGCCCGAAAGTGCGATAATCAAAACAATTATTCCCAAAACAAACAAGCACACGCCTGCAACAAGCGGAATTAAAAAATATTTTTTTGGCCTTTCTTTCATAAATTTCCTTTTGGATAAATTTTGCTTTCAATAAATTCAACCGTCTCACCAAGGTCAACATTTTCAATAACGTAGTCAAAATTGCCCTTGTGACTCTCTTCAAAGTCAAATCTTTCAAGGCGTTTTTCAACTTCTTTTTCGCCACGCTCAACAAGGCGTTTTTCAACCTCATCTTTTGGACAGGTCAGATATATCGAAACAATTTTGACTTTGTCCTTGAGTCGTGAAACATAATATTTTTGTCCCAAAACTCCAAGGTCTTTGATGTAATCATGTTTGCCTTCAATAATATCTTGAACAGACGAATTCAATGTTCCATAGATATTACCATGAATTTCTTCGTGTTCAAAAAGTTCGCCGTTTTCAAGTTTTGTTTGCATTTCATCAAAATTGAGATAAATATATCCCTTTCCAATTTCGTGTTCTCTTGGCTTTCTTGTTGAGCATGACATAAGATATTTGAGATTGTCATTTCTTTTGAGCAGTTCTTCAATAATTGTGTTTTTGCCCACCCCAGATGGTCCCGATATAATTATAAACATATAATCTCCTTTGTGTGTTTTTATTCTAACATTTTTGGGATTTTTGTCAAATAATATTATTGCTTTTATCAAATAAAAAGAACCCCATTTGGAGTTCTATTCAAAATAACGATCACAATCAACAGATTTGACAAAAACTGAATAACCTTGGTCAAAATCACTTGGTTTTATACAATTAAATTCGTCACCCGCTTGCACTTCCGAAAAACCACACTTTTTGTAAAACTTTTCAAGATGAGTTTGAGTTTGACTTTCCTTCTCAACATCAAATGCGCCCGCTTGAAGAACAATGGAACTAATGTATGAACAGGCACAAAGTGAAGGCAAAAACGATGAAAGCATATGCGAAGCAAACCCTTTGCCACGGCTTTCTGATTGCGTTTCAATTTCGTCAACAAAGCATCGTGTTTGAGTGTTTTTGTGTCCAATTTTTTCAACAAGAATTGTTGAGTTAAACACTGGCCCAACGAGTTTTTCGTCTTCCACAACATACCCTTCAATTTTGCCATATTTTTTCAAAATTGCAAAATCATCTTCACTCTCAACATTTTGACTTTGATTTTGTTTTGAGAAATTTTTGTTCACATAATCACAAATTCCTTTGAGCGACATCATGTTTCCGCCGCCCAAAATATAATCTGTTGCTAGTTCAAGAATTTTTGAATTTTTTTGGAAATGGTTGGAAAAAGCATTAAAAACAGGTTCGCCGCCGTCAATCAAATTGTTTATTTCTGCAATATCTTTTTCAGAAACAGCTGTCACTTGTTTTGCTTGTGCATTATACATTTGAACAAAAGTGCCGTTATCGTTTTGATAAATGCTGACCGCGCTTGGTTGAACTCCATATTCTTTACATATTTTTTGCTTTAACTCTTTTGTATCCATATGTCCCTCAATCATTATATTATATATGTTATCAAATTATATTATTTTGTCAACAACAAAATTAAATCTTGACAACACTTGAAGCGGTGAGATTAGTGTCCGAAAGCCCTTCACCTTTCTTCATCATAAAGTATGCCGCACTTCCAATCATTGCCGCATTATCCGTGCATAGCCCCAGTTCTGGCATAAATAAACTGATGTTTTGTTTTTCGCACTCGTCTTTAAGCATTTCTTTAAGTCGCGAATTTGCTGAAACACCGCCAGCCACCACAAGTTTATCCATATTATATTCACGAGTGGCACGAGTTGCCTTTTTGACAAGTTCAGAGCAAACTTCTTCTTGAAATGACGCAGCAATGTCTGCCTTGTTTATTTCCTCGCCTTTTTGCTCTTTGTTGTGAACATAATTGATTACAGCGGTCTTGACGCCTGAAAAAGAAAAATTATATGTTCCAACAAGCGGGGTTTTGCAAAAAGTTATTTCGCTTTTCCCTTCTTTTGCGAGTTTGTCAATCTTTGGCCCACCAGGATACCCCAGTCCCAAAATGCGTGCGACTTTATCAAAGCACTCTCCGACCGCGTCGTCAATTGTCGAGCCAACAAGCATTCTTTTGTTGAAGTCTTCAACCTTGAGAATTGCCGTATGTCCACCGCTCGTGAGCAGACACATATAAGGCGGAACGAGATGCGGATATGTGAGATAGTTCGCCGCAATATGCCCCTCAATATGACTTACTGCAACGAGCGGAATATTGTTTTCAAATGCGAGTGCTTTTGCAAAATTTACGCCAACCAAAAGCGCGCCAATAAGTCCCGCACCATATGTGACCGCAATCATGTCGATGTCTTTAATCTCAAGTTTTGCCGCAGCCAAAGCTTCTTTTGTGACATTGGAAATTGCAAGAATATGATTTCGTGACGCAACTTCTGGAACAACCCCGCCAAATCTCACGTGAATTGGAATTTGAGTTGAAACAATATTCGAAAGAATTTTTCTTCCGTTCTCAACAACTGCAACACTTGTTTCATCGCACGAAGACTCAAATGCAAGCACACGCACGCACTCTTTGTCTTTTAGTTTTTCAAATTTTTGTTTTGCCTCTTCAAAATACATCTCATACTCCTTGTTCCATGTTTGCAGAAGCGTTGTTTTTTACGCTTATTTTTGGCCCCCGTTCAACAATCAATCCAATATTCTTTTTCTTGCCCGTTCTCATAATTTGATAGTTTCCATCAAGGACATAAAAAGATTTTACCATATTGATATCAATTTGTGGAACAACAACGATCGAGTCATAAAAATTGTTTGGTTTTGAAACGTTTGACAGTTCTTTGTTGATAAAATCTTGATATTGCTCTTCAATTTTCAAAAATTCATCTTCATCTTGAATTTCAAGTGCACGCATTCCGCGTTTTTCATACATCATTTTCATAAAGATAAAATTGAGAAAAGCACTTTTGTTGAGTGTGATATAATCTTCATTAATTTGCTCAAACGAAATCATGACATTGTCATTATTCAAAAGTTTTTTGCACTCTGCGGGCGTTGTAAACGCACAAATTGAGTTTTCAATCCAATCTTCCTTGTCAAGATATTGCAAAACTTCGGGCAAATCATAAACAAAGTCATCATGATATGTGCCCGCAAAGTCATCGCAATCAATGCTCCCAGTTCGGTTTGGATTATTGGCGATTTTTTCTTCAAAAACATAATTTGGAATCAAACAATATAATCTCATCTAACCCTCCACAACTTTATTGCTCTTTATCAAATAAGTGTTGATAAACTGTTGAATATCGCCATTCATAACCGCATTGATGTCGCTGGTTTCATAGTTTGTTCTGTGGTCCTTCACCATTGTATAAGGTTGGAAAACATATGAACGAATTTGACTACCCCACTCAATCTTCTTGATTTCGCCACGAATTTGATTGAGTTTTTCCATTTCTTCTTGTTCTTGTTTCTCAACCAATTTGCTATAAAGCATGCTCATCGCGGTTTCTCGGTTTTGAATTTGCGAGCGTTCGGTTTGGCAAGCAACAATAATGCCTGTTGGAATATGAGTTATTCTGATTGCACTCTCTGTTTTGTTGACGTGTTGACCGCCCGCACCACTACTGCGATAGGTGTCAACTTTGAGGTCTTCGGGTCTGATTTCAATTTCTGGTGCCTCTTGAATTTGTGGCATAACTTCAAGACTTGCAAAACTTGTATGACGACGAGCATTTGAATCAAAAGGCGAAATTCGGACAAGTCGATGAACACCTTTTTCACATTTTAGGTAGCCATAGGCATTGTCACCTTCAACCAAAAACGTAATGCTTTTTATCCCCGCTTCATCTCCGTCAAGAATGTCATAAATTGTGATTTTCCAGCCCTGTTTTTCAGCATACATTTGATACATTCGAAAAAGCATTTCGGTCCAATCTTGTGCCTCTGTTCCGCCCGCTCCTGCGTGCAATGTGAGAATTGCATTATATGAATCATACTTGCCGTTAAGTAGTGTTGTAAGTCGAACATCTTCGAGATTTTTTTCGAATGTTTTTAATTTGTTTTCAAGTTCGCTCTCAAGTTCTTCGTCCGAAAACTCCTCAACGAGTTCAACGAGTGCCTCAAGGTCACTTGCCGCCTTTTCAAGCGATGCAATTTGTTCGAGTTTTTTCTCACACACTCTCACCTTTCTTCCGTTTTCCCCAACACGTTTTGAATCGGAATAAAAGTCAGGAACAAGTTGCTCCTCATGAAGTTTTTCAAGATCGCTTTTTAGTTTGTCTGGGTCAAAGACACTCCTTGATGAAGTCAAGCGTGTCTTCACCATTTTTTATTCTTTCTTTGATGTTGTCAATGAGCATTTCCATATTAATTCTCCTTAATAAATTTCGTCAATTCTTTGCTTGAAAGCACAACAAGTTCATGCAGCGCACGGGTTGCCGAGATATACAAAACTTTTTTGTCAACCGCGGTTTTGTAGTTTGCTTCATCGCAGTTTGGAATAATAACCTCGTCAAATTCAAGGCCCTTGCTCATGCCGCTTGATGTGAATATAACACCTGTTTCAATCAATGTGTTTTGCTTGCTCAAAAGAACGCACTTGAGTTTGTTGTCAAAAATATCATACAATTCTTTTGCTTCCTCATCATCTTTTGCAATAATGGCAATTCTTGAATAGTTTTTGTTGAGTCCACTCTTGATTTCATCTTCAAGGCGAGCAAGCATTTCACTCTTGTTTTCGCATTTTCTGATTTCAACAGGTGTGCCATGACGATTGACATTATCCACACCTTCAAGTCCCAAAATATCTTGGGCAAAATGGGCAATCTCCACCGTGCTTCGATATGATTTATTCATATAGAGCAAAAGCGAATTTGTTCCATAAATATTTTTGAGAGTTTGAAGATAATCATCTCCCAAATCTCTATCAAAACATTGATAAATATCGCCAAGAATTGTTTTTGGACATTTGTATATTTTGTTAAACAGCAAAAAATGAATTGGGCTGTAATCTTGCATTTCGTCAATGAGCAAATATTTAACCGATTTGTCTGGCGTGAGTCCAACAAAGTAGTCTTTGATAAACATGATTGGTGCAACATCTTCATATCGCACCACACCTGCCCCCGAGAACTCAAACACAAGGTCTTGCGTTGCAAGAAAGTTTTCATATATTTCAACAAGGTTTGTGTTCTTAAACATTTTGTAGAGTCTGTTTTTGAGCCTTGAAAAAACTCCGCCACCATGCTCGTTTGTGAAATTGATTTCATCACAACAATAATCCGCAATATAATCAATTCTTTTTGCAACATCAAGATCTTTGTATCTCTCATAATATAATTCATTTAGTTTTTCTTTTGTAATCACGCAGTCGCCAACAACAATATCTTCCGCCTCAAACTCTGCAACAATTTTTTCTTTGAGGTATTTTTGCAAGTTGTCGCAAAATTCTTTTGATGTTTTCTTTTCAATTTCGTGACGGCGGTGCGTGTTGCCTTTTATCAAATCTTCAAGCATGTCTTCTCTGTCTTCAAACACAATGTCATCACGAAGGTTTTCAAACGCAATTTCTTTGAATGTGATTTCACAAATGTTTTGTTCGCCAAGCTCAGGAAGAACATTTGAAATATAATCAGAAAAAATCTTGTTTGGCGAGATAATCATGATATCTTTTGAACGGATTTTATCTTTGTATTTATAAAGCAAGAACGCAACCCGATGCAGTGCAATGCTTGTTTTTCCACTGCCTGCAACCCCTTGAACAATAAGTGTTTGCGCAATGTCGCCACGAATGATTTTGTTTTGTTCTTTTTGAATTGTTGAAACAATGTTTTTCATTTTGCTGTCAACATTTTGAGAAAGCGTTTGTTGCAAAATGTCATCGCCAATCGTCAAGTCGCTGTCAAACACAAATTGAAGTGCCCCACCCTTGATTTTGTATTGGCGTTTGAGTGTGATTTCTCCTTCAATGTCGCCAAGTGGAGCAGAATATTTTGCTCTCCCTTTTTCGTAATCATAATACATTGAGCAAATTGGAGCACGCCAGTCACAAATGTATGGCGCCAAAAGGTCTTTTTCGTTTGAGAGGTGCGCAACACCAACATAAATTTTGTCTGTATCACGCGTGTCATCTGCAACAAAGTCAATTCTTCCAAAATATGGGCTATCAATTTGACGTTTCAATATCGCACGTTTGTCAACAAGTTGAATGAGCTCAACGTCCGCTTGTTCAAGCATTCCGCTTGCACTCGCTTTTTCTTGCTTGTCCATGCTTGCAAATTGGCTTGTGATATATTCAAGAGCCTCATTCACCTTGATTTTTTGTCCGCCAATTTTTTCCTCAACAACGCCAAGTTTTTGTTTGAGCACATCTTCAACTTCATTAATTCTTTTTGCTTCTGAAAGATATTCTTCTTCGGTTATCATTTTCCCTCCATAATAAAAAAGACTTCACATGACAAAAAACGAAAAACAAGTTGTTTTTCGTCAGTCTTTGAAGTCAATCAGCAGAGCCAAATCTTTTTGTGTCAACAACAGTGTCAACAAGCATAACTTGGCAATTTTTGTATTTGTTTGCAACTTTTCCAATCTCGCTTGGAAGATTGAATTCCAAATCATAGGAAAGTGCATTTTCAATATACACCCTCAAATAATCTTTGCAATATAGATATGCTTCTTCCACATTTTTCCCGTTGGTTGAAATGCCTAAATCTGGAATCATTGCAACAAAGTTTTCGTCTTCAAATTCGTCTTTTAGCACAACCATCGGATAAAGATACAACTTTAACATAAATACCCCTAATAAAAGTAGTCTACCATATATTTGAAAATCTTACAAACAAAATAATAAAAAAACTCCGAGATAATCGGAGCAATTGTTTATTTTTGAAACATGCAAAATTCTTTGATTTCGCGTTGAATTTCATCGCGCTTTTCCAAGACTTGTCTAACTTCATTGCTTATTGCCGCGCCAGAAATTGTTGCCTCAACACGCTTGCCGTCATGAAGTCTTATACGTCCTGCACAAATTGCGCTATTTGAAATTGCCAAATTTGTTTTTTGTTTATTATTACTTTCTTTAAGTTTGCCGAATTTCATTTTGTCTCTCCTTATTTCGCAAGAATTCTAGCACAAAGATTGAAGTTTGTCCATACCTTTTTAAAAAATTTTTTTATTTTTCCAAAAAATGTCAAAAAGTGACTTCTTCGCTAAAAAATAATTTAAATTAATTAAAAATAAATGAAAAATAATGCTAAAAGGATAGTTTTTTAACATTATTTAGA
>URYH01000012.1 GCA_900552105.1 uncultured Eubacteriales bacterium
GTGGAGGGAATCGCAACCCTCCACGCTTTTTGGTTCTTTTTCGCATCTCGAAAAAGAACACATAATTAGTTTTCATAGAAATCAAATGATTTCATAATTTCTTCCAAGTCATCTTTTGGATTAACCGCTTCTTCAAGGTCAAATCCACTTTCATTGACATCGGGATAGGCATATGGATCGTTTTTTGAAACTTTTGAACATACCGCTTTGTTAAGTCCAACACTCTCCTCTTCTTCATCAACACTGAGGAATTTGTCAGCAAGCGTTTCAAACCCCTCATCTTTATCCATGCTCATATTTACAATCGGCTTGATTAGAGTTGGCTTGTCAAGCCCTTCTGGACGAGTTTGTTTTTCGACCGACTTTTGTTTTTGTTTTTTTCTTTCAATTTTGACAACTTCTTTCTTTTTGGTTTTGTTGACACGGCTGAGGAGTGAGCGAATTTGGTCGCCGCTCGTTGTTTCCTTTGACATCTTTGGAATATCAAAGTCCCCCGACATCACTTCGAGCATTGAATCCTTGAACTTCTTCACCATGTGAGCAACATTTTCGGTTTCAACAAGGTTTGGATATTTTTTTAGCATTTCTTCGAGAAGTTTTTCCCAGCGTGCTTGAAGAGCTGAAAGTTGATTAATTTTTAGTTCATAAACTTTTTTGGAACTATTTTCAATCTCTTTTGCCTTGTCAACAGCAGCAACAAGTGCATTTGAAATGCTCGCTTTTTTTGAGGCAAGGTGCTTTTGACCGCTACGAAGTGCTTCAACCTCAACACGAAGTCTTGTTATCTCCTTGTCTTTTTCAGCGAGTTCGTCCTCGTATTTTTTTGTTATGATGGAAATAAGATACTCATTTTCCCGTCTGTTTTTTTCTTTGTCTTGCTTCATTATCTCCTCCATTTTGTTTTTTCTGCTTTATATCCTTATATATAATAAAGCCAATCCACACAAGTCCGCCAATAATCATAAAAATGCTGAGAAGTTGCGAAACGCGAATCCCAGAATTTCCAATATAAAGGCTGTCCGTTCGCAGTCCTTCAATCATTGCCCTGCCAATTCCTTCCCAAACAAGATATGACGCAACGACTGCGCCTTTGTTTTTAACAAAATACAAAATGACCATAAGAATGGCAAATCCAACCAAATTCCACATGCTTTCATAGAAAAATGTTGCAAGGTGCCAACTCGCGTCCGCCTCAATGTATACGGCGTATGGAAACCATTGCAAACGCGGATTTTCAACCACATAACCATAAGCTTCTTGATTGATGAAATTCCCCCACCTGCCAATTGATTGAGCAATGATTAGGCTCGGCGCAATAACATCCATAAAACCCGCGATGCTCTTCTTTTTTATCACACACCAAATTATGATTGTGAGCGCACCTGCAATAACGCCGCCATAAATTGCCATGCCTCCGTCCCAAATTCGGAACATTTCGGCAAATGTGTAGTCATGAGTATAAAAGATGACATAATATAGTCTTGCACCAATGATTGAAAATGGAATAACCCAAAGAGCAAGACTTATCATCTCGTCCATTTTTATGTCTCTTTTTTTGACGTCAGGAATGCAAAGAAGAATTGCGACAAGCATTCCAAACGCAATCAAAACACCATACCACGCAATATGCAGTTTTCCTATGTAAAATCCTGGATTCATAGAAAACATTATATAAACAAAAAATTATTGTGTCAATTATATCAAAAAATATAAACCTCAAATTTTGCCAAATTCGACAAGCAAAAACAAAAAACGCGGAATCATTTTTCCGCGTTTTCTTTTTGTTTGTTATTTCTCGATATCTGTTTTATAAATTGCAACATAATTGCTCAAAGTGTCTTGAATTGCTTGTGCTTGTTCGCAATCAAGTTTTTTTAGAGCATCAAGACCAATTTTGCCAGATTTTGAATTGACATATTCCGAAGCATATTGAGCAAATTGTGATCTGGTCAAATATTTGACTTTGTCGTTTTTGGCTGCAACATCATCAATTACTTGAACCTTCTTCATGTCCTTGTTCTCAGAAAGTTTTGAACATGCATTTGCCAAAATAACAAGTTTTGATAAGCTAAACATCGTATTATTGCTCCCAACAACAAATCTATCAGGAACAAGACCTGCAGTGATTGGATAGTTCACACCAAATCTTTTGAATGTTGCTCGAGTTGTTGGCATGCCATTTCTGAATTGTGTTTGAGCCTTTTGGAACAAATCACTTGGATCATAGCCTTTTGTGTCATCAGATGTTGCTGCCATTTGATATCTGATCTCATTGTCGACGCCCCCGACAAATATGCCACCTTCTTTTGCTCCATAGCCTTTTATTCTGTTGACAAATTCGCCACCACCGAGTTTAGGCATTGATTCCATCCAACCCATTTCTTTCATTGGTCCAATGCCATAAGACTTGATGATTTTATCTCTTTGCTTTTGCCATTTGCCAACTTTTTTGCTTTTCAATTCAGCAATTTTGATTTTTGATTTGCAAATAGCAAGTTTTTTCATGCTCTTTTTGTCTTTTTTTGTTGTGTTATTTGCTTCCCAAAGATCAGCAAAATCATCATCACGATTAACTTTATAAGAAAAAGAGTTGACTTTTTCCATCAATGGCATACGTCCCCACTTGAGTGCAGTGATTTGCCTTTTATAGTTCCTTACAAGCGCTTTGTTAAGTCTTTTTCCTGTGAGTTTTCCCTCGTATGCTTTTTTCTGCAATTTTGCAGCTCTATCACGTGGTGCACCTTTCACCGATCCGTATATGGCTGCCGCTGCAGAAACGGCCATGCCAGCGAGCGTTCCAATAACAATACTAGTTACAATTCCTACCATTGTTTGTCTCCTTTTTTGAAATATTATAGCATTTGTGAGGATTTTGTCAATATGGATATCTCGAAAATTTTTGATTTTTTTAAATCTGTTTAAAACACGGAAAAGTGTCTATAAATAGTATATGAAAAACTTTATTAAGAATATAAATATATTTACTATAATTAGCACGCTCGCCCGTGTCTTTTTGGAATTTGTTGTTTCGTTTGTGTGGATAAGATATTTTGTGAGAGACTGGGTCATCGCACTGGTCTGCTCACTTCTTTGTTCTGCTCTTGTGGAAGTTGGATTGTTTTTTATAAAAAAAAGAAAACAGGCAAAAAATGGAAACAAGAAAGAACTTGAAAAACAGATTGAAGAAACAACTCTGACATTTCTTTTTTCAGAAGACAAAGAAAACCTAAACTTTTTTCACAAACTTGCATCCCTCAAACACAAAGCAACCAAAAAAAGTCGCTTTGTTGTTGTTGAAAATCCGGACAAAAAAGTTGTGCTATTACCCTTTTATACCTATCAAAACTTTTCGTGTGACAACTTGCTTTTTTGCCTGAATCTTGCAAAAAAGGAAAATCCCAAAAAAGTTGTCATTACGACTGGAAGCGTTGACCCCGAAGTCCACAAACTTGCAAAGCATTTTCAAGATTTTGAAATTGTGATATTGGACAAGTTTGATACTTTTCACAAACTGCTTAAGTTTTATGATTGCTTTCCCGAAATCAAAACAAAAATCCCTGCTGACACTCGACCTTCAAAACACGAAATTTTGAGTGTTGCACTCAACCGAAAACGAAGCAAGGGTTATTTTTTTGCATCATTCATTTTGCTGCTTTCAAGTTTTGTTGTTCGCAAAAACATATATTATTTGATTATAAGCAGCCTTTTGCTTGTGCTTGCGTTGGTTTCATTTTTCAATCCAAGGTTCAACAAAGCCACTCCAAACAACATTTTGGATTAAAATTTGACAACAAAAAAATTTTTGTGTAAACTCTCACACATGGAAAAAAACAAAAAGAAAGAAATTCTGAGATTTTTTAAATATCTCATATTCACTTGCTCCGCTGGCATCATTCAGTTTGGAACAACAACGCTTCTTAATGAAGTGGCAAAAATCGATTATTGGATCGCCTATCTCGTGGGACTTGTTCTCTCGGTTGTGTGGAATTTCACTTTCAACCGAAAATTTACTTTTAAGTCCGCAAACAACATTCCAATCGCAATGGCAAAAGTTGCTGCATACTATGTTGTTTTCACACCGCTCTCAACTTGGTGGAGCAATGCTCTGACGGGAATTGGCTGGAATGAATATATTGTTCTTGCGGGAACGATGATAATCAACTTTGCAACCGAATATTTGTTCTGCCGCTTTGTTGTGTTTGGAAAATCAATCGACACGGCAATTGGCAAAAAAGAACAAGAAATCGAAATCGCGAAAATTCAAGTTGAAGAAAACATCGCTCAAATGCCAAACCAAGAAACCGAGCCAAATGTTCCCGACATTCTCAAATCAGATTTAGACGAGAACAAAGACAAAAACAAAGACGAGGTTGTTTAGCCTCGTCTTTTTTAAACTATTTATTAAGCAAAAGTTCAAGAATCTCAATCGCGTTTGATGCTGCACCTTTTCGAATGTTGTCAGACACAGTGAAAAAGTGGACTCGTTTTGGATTGTTCAAATCAAGCCTCAACCTCCCAACATAAATCTCATCTGTTCCCGTGGCATGGGTTGCAACTGGATAAACAGATTTTTTTGGGTCATCAAGAACAATGATTGACGGATAATTTTTTAGTGCTTCTTTTGCAGAACAAATATCAACATCGTTCCTGAAAGTTGCAGAAACCGAAATTGAATGAGAATTTTCAACCGGCACACGAACGCAAGTTGCCGAAACTTTTAGATTTGGTTTTTTCAAAATCTTCTTGCTTTCGTTCACCATTTTTAATTCTTCTTTTGTAAAACCATTGTCACAAAAATCGTCAATTTGCGGAATGCAATTATTGAAGATTGGATATGGGTAGAACTCAGGATTTTCGCCTTTTGTTGTTCGAGCAAGGTCAAGCACCCCCTTCATTCCGCTTCCGCTGACTGCTTGAAATGTCACATAATCCACTTCCTCCAAGCCAAAAAGATGGTCAAGTGCTTTGAGTGGCGCCACAACCCCAATTGTCGAGCAATTTGGATTTGCGATGATGCCGTGGTTTTGATACGCATCTTCTGGATTTACTTGCGGAACAACGAGCGGAACATTATTATCCATTCTCCAAAAACTTGAATTATCAATCACCGTTGCACCATATTTAACAAATATTGGAGCAAATTCTTCCGATCTTGACCCACCAGCAGAAAAAAGCGCATAATCAATTTTTTTGTTTTTGATGTTTTCTTCGGCGAGTTTTTCAACAACAACCTCTTTCCCCAAAAAGTGAAGCACTTTCCCTTCACTCTTTGCACTCGCAAACAAATAAATGTTTGCAATCGGCAATTTTTTTTCCGCCAAAACTTTGAGAAAACTTCCGCCAACCATTCCAGTGGCGCCGACCACTGCCAAATTAATTTTTTTCATCACGCCTCACAATTCAAATCTTTTTGCCAAAATTTCAATCGCTCTTTGTTTATGCTTTTCATCAACCGTAAACGACAAAGAAATTTCCGAATTTGCAACAAAACCATATTCAATTTGATTTTCAATCAAAATTTCTGAAACAAGCGCTGCGATTTTTGTGTGTGTTGCAAGCCCAATGCCAACGAGCGAAATTCTTGCCAAACCACTATGGATTTCAACAACACCGCCACGAATCAACGCACCAATGCTTTCTCCAAGTTCTGTTTGTATTTTTTGTTTAACTTCTTCCAGTGCCCCATCAAGCACTCCAAAAGAAAATATTGCTTTTTCGCCTGATATGATTGAGGAAAGCATTTCATAGTTTGTCAAACTCTCACAAAGCTTGTAGACTGCACTCCAATATTTTGTGTCGTAGCGGTTGAGTGTGAGAACAACCGCATTATATCGGTCTTTTTGTGTTATTGCACGGATTGGCATATGTTCAATATTCACATTTTCCATAATCCAAGTTCCTTTTGTTTTATCAACTTCAAGTGTTTTTCCAAGATAGAGCGGAACACGATATTTGCACGCAAGTTCAACACTCCTTGGTTCCAAAACTTTTGCACCGCACACTGCCATTTCCATCATGTCAGAATAGGTTATTTCGTGCAGTTTTTTGGCGAATTCAAATATTCTTGGGTCAACACTATGCACCGCTTCAACATCTGTATAAATTTCGCAAGCACACCCAAGACTTGAGGCGAGTGCAGTCGCGGTTGTGTCAGAGCCACCACGCCCAAAAGTTGTTATGTCGCCAAAAATGTCCTCGCCTTGAAATCCTGCAACAACAACAATTTTTCCTTCTGAAAGGTGCTTTTTTATCCTTTTTACATCAATTTTTTCAATATATGCATGAGTGTGGTCGCTGCTTGTCAAAAATCCCGCCTGACCACCACTGAGAGACACTGCCCGCTCGCCAAGTTTATGCAGCGCGATTGAAAGCAGTGCGACAGATTGAAGTTCTCCTGTTGAGAGAAGAACATCGAGTTCTCGTTTGTTTGGAGTGTCTGTAATTTCATTTGAGAGAGCAATGAGTTTGTTTGTTGTTCCACCCATTGCCGAAACCACAACAACAAGTTCCTCGCCCGACTCATGACAAGCATGCAAATGTTTTGCAATCGCCGTGATTTTTTCTGTTGTTGAAACGCTCGACCCCCCGTATTTGTGAACAACCACCATTTGTTTCTCCGAAAATTTTTTTGAACCTATGCATAATATGAAAAAACCTTGACTGAAGTTAATTTATCGGAAAATTTGTTTTTATGTCTGATATGATTTCGCTGGTAATGGTTTTATGTTTTGAAAAATCAACATAGCCTCGATATATCTTTTCAACTTCAAAATGATGTCCACGTGCCACTGCCAAAAACTTTGTGGCAAATGCCAGCATTCCGTCAATCATAAATTCATTATTGACATAGAGTTCGAGATTTGGGCAATTTCCAAGATTTAGTTTTTCGGACGCTCGCTCAATCAACACACCCCGCTCCGGCAAATACAAAGACTCAATGTTTTTTGGACTGAGATAGTCATGAAAGCATATCACCTCATATCCTTGTTGCTCAAAAACTTCTGATAGTCCAAAAAACAATTCAGTTGCATCATTCACTCCGAGTCTTGCTTTCAAAACTTTTTTATAAGCGTTGTCTTTATCAAAGTTTTTTTCTCCGTCATCACTCAAAACTGTTCGGAACAAGTGGCGAACACAGCCCTCTTTTTCAAGTTTGTCGCCACACACTTTTTCAATAAATTTGTTAAATAATTTATCCAAATCATTGCTTTTTTGCGAATTTTTTTCAATTTTGGCATTGATTTCATATAATTTGCCAACAACTTCAAGAATTTGTTCAATATATGAATAAGCATGTTTTTTCTTTATGTATAATTTTTCAATCTCTTTTCTTTTTGTTCGAATGCTGTCAGAAATGGACTCGCCAAGATTGATGATTTTTGAGTCAGCCCCTGGAATGTTTGCTTCCCTGACATGTGGACTTGTGCCGTCAACAATGGCGACATTCCTTTCTTTCAACAAAACACCATCAAGTGACTCAGGGTCAGAGGAACAATGAAAATATTCAATGCTCTCACCCAACCCGCCAAAGAACTTGCCAACATTTTTCATGAGTGTGCTTTTGCCTGTGCCTGAGCCTCCTTTTAGGATATAAACATATCCGTCACGGGCAGGACTTGTGGCAAAATCAAAATAATTGCAAAATCCCTCATTTGTGTTTGCACTTAAAAAATAATGTTTGCTTTCCATACTAAAATTATATTTTTGCAACAAATTTTTTGTGCGTGCAATGTCACACAAACTCATATTTTCTCATAGGTTGTTTTATGGAGGAAAAATGACATATTTTATTGACACAAATGACGCAAGAAATCAAATTCTTATGTCGCTTTTGAATGAAAGAAATCAAATCACAGAAAAGTTTTCTTTTAAAACACTTGAAAAAATTGGCTTGGGTGACGCATTAATTTTCTCGCCAGCAAAAAAATGGACTGACGAGGAAATTAATCTTCTTCCCAACAAAATATCATTATATTGTGGAAAAATATCTGAAAAACATCAAGAAATCATAAATAACAAAGAAATTGCTTATCACAATCTCATGAATGATGAAATTTTTACAACAAAAAATGCAAACATCACGGCTGAGGGAGTGTTGGCACTAATTTTGGAACATTCGCCAAAGTCAATCTTTGAAAACAATGTTCTCATTATTGGGGCTGGGCGAATTGCAAAAGCAATGGCAATCATCTTGGGAAGGCTTGGAGTGAATTATGCAGTGGTCAGATTTAACAAAGATAAATTCCCAGAATGTTTTTCATTTTCAAAAACTTGCTATTTCGGAGAACAATTTTTGAACCACTTGCACGAATATGATGTGATTATCAACACAATTCCAAAAACGATTTTTGATGAACAAAACTTTGGAAAAATCGCACGCGACACGATTTACATCGAAACCGCGTCAACAAATTCCATTGACCCAGCTCTTGCCACACATTTTGAGTTTGTCCCCGCACCCGCTCTTCCTCAAAAATACGCAAAAGTCACAGCCGCAAAATATCTATTAGAAAACATCACAGGAGAAAATAATTATGTTTAGGAATATCGGATTTGCAATAACCGGTTCATTTTGCACTCATGAAAAAATTTTGCCAGAAATTCAAAACCTCGTTGACAAAGGATACAAAGTTATCCCAATTTTTTCTTTGTCAGTTTCAAACACCGACACGCGTTTTGGGACAGCAAAAGACTTTGAAGACAAAGTGACAAAAATTACTGGGATTTCACCAATAAAAACAATGACAGATGCTGAACCTATTGGACCAAAAAATATGATTGATGTTTTGGTCGTTGCACCTTGCACTGGAAACACTTTGTCCAAACTTGCAAACGCCATTTCTGACACCCCAGTCACAATGGTTGCAAAATCACTCATGAGAAACAACAAACCAATCGTTCTTGGCATATCAACAAACGATGCACTCGGTTTTAATCTTGAAAACATTGCAAAATTATTGTCAGCAAAAAATGTTTTCTTTGTCCCTTTTGGTCAAGACGACCCAACAAACAAACCAAAATCACTCATTTGCGATTGGTCAAAAATTGAGGACACTTTGGCTTACGCTGACAAATCAAAGCAAATTCAACCTTTGCTTTTATAGGAGATTATATGAAAAAAATGCTTTTTCGCGGTGTTGCAACCGCACTTGTCACACCTTTTTCTGATGACGGAACAAGAGTTGATTTTGAGGCCTTTAAAAAACTAATCGACAATCAAATTGAAAACGGCGTTTCCGCTCTTGTTTTCTTGGGCACAACGGGAGAACCAGCAACCATGTCACAAGACGAGTGTGACGAAGTGATTAAATTCGCGGTTGATTATGTCAACCACCGCGTGCCAGTGATTGCCGGAGCCGGCTCAAACAACACTTGTGTTGCGACCCAAAAAAGCAGGCGCTATGAAGAATTTGGCGTTGACGGACTGCTCCATGTCACGCCTTACTACAACAAATCAACACAAAGCGGACTTGTCGCCCACTTTACACAAATCGCAAACTCCACTCGTCTTCCAATCATTCTATATAACGTGCCAGGAAGAACGGGCGTCAACATTTTGCCCACAACGCTAAAAACATTGAGCAAAATTCCAAATATCGTTGCCGTCAAAGAAGCAAGCGGAAACATTGAGCAAATCACCGAAATAATCAGAATTTGCGGTGACGATTTGACAGTCTATTCTGGCGATGACGGGCTGACATATTCAATTCTTGCTCTCGGCGGCGCGGGTGTTATTTCGGTCGCGTCAAATGTCGTTCCAAAACAAATGTCCGAACTTTGTTCGTCATACTTTTGTGAAGACATAAAAAAAGCGAGAGAAATTCAATTTGAACTTCTCCCACTCATAAAAACTTTATTTGTTGAAGTCAACCCAATTCCCGCCAAGACTGCCCTTTCATATCTCGGCATGATTGGTCCCGCTCTCCGTCTTCCACTGACACCGATGTCAGATGAAAACAAGCAAAAACTTATCAATGAACTTAATCGCGTTCTTTCAGTCTAATATTTCAACGTTTTCGTGTTGACCATTATCATGAAGGCGATGTTTTCATAATTCCTTTTGCCCTCAATCAATTAAGCAACGTTAACAGCAAGTCCGTCCCAATAATCCGCTTTGATATATTCGGCATAATCTGATTTGAACTTCACACTAAATTCAACCTTGACTTTATCGGTTTCAATTTTTATGCTTCCGTTGATTGAATCTGGCAAACTCTTCATCACTGCATCAAGTGCTGTTTTCAAAGTTGTCTTAACGGTTTCAAAAGTTGCTTTTACATTTTTGATTGCCGATTCTGCCGCTCTTTCCGCTGCGTCAAGATGCGTTTCAACAAGTTTTAGTGCTTGTTCTTTCTGTCTCAAAATTTCTTCTGTCGCACCATCAATTCTTGCTTGAAGCAATTCTTGTTTTGCAGCAATAAATTCTTGCATTTTTTGTTGATATTCGCTTTTTGCCGACAAAAATGCATCGACAAACGATTTTTGCATTGAATCAATTTTTTGTGTTAGTTCGTTATAATATGCAATAATTTGGTCTTTGTTGAATATGTTTGAATTTTTGATTACCTCAATATATGCATCAAATTTTGCTTTTTCAATTGCTTGAGCGCGGAACTCATAATACATTTCTTTGAGTTTTTGTGTGTTGAGATCTTTTGTTTGGTCTCTCATTTCTTTGAGTTTTGCAATAATCTCATCGTTTTTGAGTGCTTTGATTTGTTCATCAGAAAGTTCTTTCATGCAACTTTCAAGCAAATTTTCAAGTTCTTCTCTGCTGATTTTTTCAAGGTTCACCGAAACATTGAGTCCTTCTTCACCGAGATAAACCTCCACGTTTGCCTTGACGCTGTTGAATAATTTTTCTGCTTGCTCTCCAGAAATTTCAACTTTGAGGTCGCCAACTTCTGCAACAAAACCATTTTCGTTTGAGATTTTGACAAAAAGTTTTGCCGCCTCCTCTGCACTCATTCCTTCAAAACTTGCTTTTGCAATAATAAAGTTGCCTTCATCGTTCTTTGCCGAAACTGACACAACTTTGTTATTTTTGTCAAGAATAAATTCAACCTCTGGGTTGATTGACATATTCATGACCGTTGTTTGGTCGTCTTTTGTATTCTTGCAGCCAAACATCAAAACAGCAACACATATAAGCATAATCATCGCCACAACATAGCAAATAATTCTGTTTGTTCTACTCATAAAATCCTCCTTTTTCATATTTCATTTGTTCAAATTCTTTAAAATTAAAATTTGTCCAAAACGTCACGCATCCACCACCACATTTTTCATACTTATCGCAAGTTACACATTTTTCACTTGGTGGCGCACATAATTTATCATAAATTTTAACCACATCTTTTGATTCGTAAAAATTTAAAAGTTCTTTAGCGTTATTAAATTCTTTACCCAACGTCCCTAATTTCAATTGGTACATTGAATTGCAAGGAAAAACATCCATATTTGTTTCAAAAATTAATCCCCCTCTCCCTAGCAATTGACATATAGATGATAGTTGATGACGTGCATCCATAAGCTTTATTAAATCAGAATCCCAACAACATAGCGGCAACGATTGCGATAAATTAAATTTTCCATGAGTTAAACTATGAAGTTTTGGATATATTGTTTTAAACTTTTTGGCGAGCAAATAAGGATTGTTGTGCTTTATATATTCCTCATTGCTTTCTCCACGCATATTAAAATCAAAACAAAATGATAGCGAAAATCTTTTAGCACCTGCTTGAATCGATTTTTCAATACCCTTCAAAAATGTATTAATGTTATCAAGTGTAATAACCATTGAAATATTAAAATTTATATTTTTTCTTGATAATAATTTAATCGCTGACAAAGAATAATTAAACGAGTCCGCATTTGTTATTTCTTTAAAGCTTTCGCGATCATGCCCTTTTAAGGAAATACTAATTTGACTTAAACCAGCATCAATCAATTGATCGACATATGTTTCATTGCAAAGTTTTATACCATTTGTAACTAGCGCAGTAGTCATATCATAGTTTTTAGCATACTTAATAATATCAATTAATCCATCATGCAATGTTGGCTCACCACCAATTAAAATGATCTTTTTTATTCTTAAATCTTTGCAAATATCAATAGCTTTTTTTGCATCTGCTAAAGTCATATCTGCGCCAACATAATTGGTTTTTCTCGCATAACACCAACAACATCTTAAGTTACAAGCCCTATTCACCGTCAGCCAGCATGTTTTAAAATTCATACAACCTCTTTAAGCAAAAAATTTTTCAATCGCAGTCGCAGTCACAATCGCAGTCACAATCGCAGTCACAGTCATAATCACAAAAACAGTCGCAATGATCTCCAATACCACCATTACCACAATCATCTCCACAATGGCAATTACAATTACAAACAATGCTATTATTAGATGAGAAGCCCTTAAAAACAACATTTGACATATGGTCTAATTTATTTACAAAATGTAATGATTCATATAATTCATCTAAATTTGCCATACCAATACCTCCTTTTTATATTGTAATAAAATATTTTTATAATGTCAACAGTTAAAACCCTCCTGACATTTGACAAAAAATTAATAAAATGTTATTATAAACTCGCTTGCAGAGATGTCAGAGTGGTCGAATGTGCCTGTCTCGAAAACAGGTGAACAGAAATGTTCCGGCGGTTCAAATCCGCCTCTCTGCGCCAACAAAATGCCGTAAGGCATTTTTTTGTTAGAGGCGGATTCTCATACACTTGTTGTATGTTCCGCCTCTCTGCGCCAACTTGCAGAGCAAGGATTCTCGTGCAAATGAATTTTGCGCGTTCCGCCTCTCTGCGCCAACAAAATGCCGTAAGGTATTTTTTGTTAGAGGCGGATTCTCATACACTTGTTGTATGTTCCGCCACATAAAAAAACCTTTCTTGCGAAAGGTTTTTTTGTTTTACATCACGCCACAGATTTAAAGGCGGCTGCTTCCTTTTCCGAGATGGCATTGATTGAAACTGCTTTGCCCGGCTTGTTCACAATGAGTGTTCTATTCACCTCAACTCCAAGAGTGACTTCATGAAAATCAATTTTTCTCAAAATTCCACGATTGCTAACATCCATTTTCACACCCGAGGATTCAATCTGTGCTCCATAATAGAAAGGTTTGAAACTAAATGTCACTTTTGAAGATTTGAAATTTTTGTCAAAATCTTCTTTTGCTATGGCATAATCATTTTGCAAAATCACATTTGCGATACGGCCATCCATCACTTCTGCAACTGCCAAATCCCAAGTCCTCTTGTATTGTGTCTTTTCTTCACCAGATGTTTTATATATGGTTGCAACGTCTCCTGTTGCTTCACAATAATATGAACAATTTGTTGTTTTGTCGCCAACAATTTCTGTGACTTCAGCTGAAAAATATCTTTTTTCGCCATCAAATTTAATCAAAACTTGGCTTGTTTGTTTTGTTTCTGTGGTTTTGTTTTCACTTTTGTAAGTAAAGTTGAAATTGCCATATCCATGGACTTTTTTTATTGAATTGTTGAGAGTGGTTAAAAGTGTGTCCTTATCTGCTTTAAGAACACTCACCATCATTTTGTTGTTTGCAAGAAAGAAATATCCCGCACAACCACCAACAATAATAATCAAAACAATCAAAAATCTAAAAAACTTTTTCATAAACACTCCTTGTTTTTGTGGAATTTTTTATTGCAAAAAAGTGACCGATTGGGTCACTTCATGTTATTTCTTTTTTTGGAATTTTCCGTCTTTTTTATGGACGGTGAGACCCATGTCGTTTCTTTCAGAAAGGTCTTTTGCATATTCAAGTGCTTCAGCCTTTGTTGCAAAGCTTTTTATGACGCGTTTTGCACCATCTTTTCTGAGTTTCCAAAGTTTTTCTTCCTTGTCATAAACAACGCGGTAGTTGTGTGGTCCTTTTGACTTTTTTTCTTCGGTTGTTTCATCGGCTAATTTTTCGCCTTCTTCAACAACAGACTCTTCTGCTTTTTCTTCAACCTTTTTTGTTGTTTTTGTCACCGTGGCTTTCTTTGCAGCAGGTTTCTTTGTTTGTTTTTCTTCTTCAACTTTTTCCGCCTGTTCTTCTGCCTTTCCCTCGGTCACAACTTCTGCTTTGGCAATCTCTTTTTTTGCAGTTGTTTTTTTGGTCGCAGATTTTTTTGCTGGTGCTTTTGCTGCCGCCTTTTCTTCAACTTGTTCTTCTTTTGTAATCTCTTTGCCAACTTCTTCTTTTTGTTCAACAACCGGTTCCGTGTTTTTCTTTGTCTCTTGGTTGTCTTCTTGTGAGCGAACAACATTAGTTTTGTTCTTGTTTGCTTTTTGCTTGTTCTTATAACTGATCGCAATAATTACAATCAAGAAAAAAGCAACAATGGCAATAACGACCCAACCATACTGTTTGAAAAAATCCATAACTTTCTCCATAGTGATAAAATTTCTATATGTATAGTATATATCACTAAACTTTATTTTTCAACATATTTTTCAAACTTTTTCAATTATTGTTGACTTATTTTTTCCGTATTCTAAAATAAAAACATGAATAAAATCAATTATGACAAACAGTTTACTGAAATAATAAACAACTTGAGCAACAAGCCAACGCTTTTGCTCCATTCGTGTTGCGCACCCTGTTCGACCTTGTGTATTGATAGATTAAAACAATATTTTGACCTTACAATATTTTATTACAATCCAAATATGAGCGAGATTGACGAATATGAAAAACGCAAAAATGAACAAATCAAATATATTAACCATCTAAACACTTTGGGCGACAACATAAAATTTGTCGAAATTGGTTTTTGCCAAGACGATTACAAAACAATTGCAAAAGGTCTTGAAAACGAACCAGAAGGAGGTAAAAGATGTTATCTTTGCTACAAACTCCGTCTTGCAAAAACACTTGAATGTGCACAAAAAAACACATTTGACTATTTTTGCTCAACTCTTTCTGTCAGTCCCTACAAAAACGCGGAATGGTTAAATCAAATTGGACTATCGCTTGAAACCAATGACACAAAGTGGCTCCCGTCCGACTTCAAGAAACGCGATGGCTACAAAATCAGCCGACTCATGGCGCGCCAACAAAACCTATATGAACAAAATTATTGCGGTTGCATTTATAGCAAAAGAACGACCTAGTCAATATGAATTTAATAAATTTAAAAAATTTTTAACTCCAAAAAAAACAACAGTCAGGCGACTGTTGCTTTTTTCTTTATTATTTTTGCTGGGCTTTGCCCCAAAATGAAATCTTTCGTGATAACAACTTTTTCAATATCTTTTTGGTCGGGAATATCATACATCAACCCCAACATTGCTTCTTCCATAATGGTTCGCAGTCCTCTTGCACCCGTTTTGAGTTCAATCGCTTTCTCTGCAACAGCTTCGACTGCATCGTCTTCAAATTCAAGCGCAACACCATCAATTTTGAACATTTTGATATATTGTTTTATGATTGCGTTTTTTGGAGTTGTCATAATTCTTTTGAGAGAGTCAACTTTGAGGTCGCTGAGTCCAACAACAACTGGAAGTCTTCCAACAAACTCTGGAATAAGTCCAAACTTGATTAGGTCATCGGGTTGAATGTTGTTGATTAGGTCAATTTCATCTTTTTCAACTTTCGTCTTGACATCGGCGGCAAAACCAAGAGTTGAATTTGACATTCTTTTTTCAATGATGTCTTTGAGTTGAACAAACGCTCCACCGCAAATAAACAAAATGTTTGTTGTGTCAATTTGAATCATTTCTTGTTGTGGGTGTTTGCGTCCGCCTTGTGGTGGAACAGAAGCAATCGTGCTTTCAATGATTTTGAGAAGTGCTTGTTGAACACCTTCGCCCGAAACATCGCGTGTGATTGACACATTTTGTGTTTTTCTCGCAATCTTGTCGATTTCGTCAACGTAAATTATTCCGCGTTGAGCTTTTTCAATGTCATAATCAGCATTTTGAATGAGTTTGAGCAAAATGTTTTCAACGTCTTCTCCAACATAACCCGCTTCGGTGAGAGTTGTTGCATCGCACGAAGCAAATGGAACATCAAGAATTTTTGCAAGCGTTTTTGCAAGAAGTGTTTTTCCGCAACCTGTTGGTCCAATCAAAAGGACATTGCTTTTTTCAAGCTCAATGTCGTCACTTTTCTCTTCTTTGTTTTGTTTTTTTGCAAGAATGTTGTGGTTAATTCTTTTGTAGTGATTATAAACCGCAACAGACAAAACTTTTTTTGCTTGGTCTTGCCCAACAATATATTCGTCAAGTTTTGCTTTGATTTCTTTTGGCGAAGGAAGAACAAGTTCTTTTTCAATCTTCGTCACATTTTCGTCTTTGATTATCTCTTTGCAAACCTCAATGCAGTCACTGCAAATAAACGCACTTCCGTCTGGACTTGCGATAAGTTTTTTTACACTTGAATTGCTTTTGCCGCAAAAAGAGCATGTCATATTGCCATTTTGTTTCATAATTTCCTCAATTTAATATTTTCAATTAACTTGAAAATAAACCCAATTTAAGCATTTATGCTCGCGAAAACTCGTGAGCATAAACTTTTTTGTTATTTTCTTTTGTCAAAGATTTTGTCAACAAGTCCGTAATTTACTGCCTCGTCTGCACTCATATAAAAATCTCTATCTGTGTCTTTTTCAATTTTTTCAAGTGGCTGAGATGTGTTTTCACTCAAAATCTTGTTGATTTTTTGCTTTATTTTTTGCATATGTCGTGCTTGAATTTCAATGTCGCTCGCCTGACCTTGCGCTCCGCCCAAAGGTTGATGAATCATGATTTCACTGTTTGGCAAAGCAAATCTCTTGCCCTTTGTTCCAGAACTAAGAAGGAATGCCCCCATTGATGCAGCAAGTCCAATGCAAATTGTTGAAACATCACACTTGATGTAGTTGAGAGTGTCATAGATTGCAAGTCCCGCCGAAACACTTCCGCCTGGGCTGTTGATGTAAAGATATATATCTTTGTCTGGGTTTTTGCCTTCAAGGTATATGAGTTGAGCAACAACGCTGTTTGCAACTGCATCATTAATCTCCCCTGACAAGAAAATTATTCTGTCCTCAAGAAGTCTTGAATAGATGTCGTATGAGCGTTCGCCCCCACTGACTTGGTCAACGACCATTGGAATTAACATAGTCACCTCTAATTACTTTATTATGTTGTTATCTTTCAAATATGCAAAAAGTTTGTCCATAAGCATTTCATTTTCCATATAAGCAATTTGTCTTTCGCCAAGTTGTTTCTTGTATTGTTCAACGTCCTTTTTATAAAGGTCTGCCATTGATTTGATTTTTGCCATTAATTCTGTTTCTGATACAAGCAAATTTTCTTTTTTGATAAGTGCTTCCAAAACAAGACGAATTTTGACTTGTCTTTTTGCTTGGTCAAGAGTTGTTTCTTTCATTTGCTCAATGGTTGAGTTGGTTGCTTTGAGATAACTTTCCATTGTCATGCCTTGATATTGAAGTCTGAGTTCAAAGTCACGAATGAAAGCATCTTGTTGGCGGTCAATGAGAATTTGTGGAATTTCAACTTCACTGCTGTCAACAATTTTGTCAACCATTGCATTTTCAAGTTCGCGTTCAACTTTGATTTCAAGGTTCTTTTCAAGTTTTGCTTTGATGTCTGCCTTGAGGTCATCAAGAGTTTCAAACTCGCTTACGCTTGAAGCAAACTCGTCGTTAAGTTCAGGAAGTTCTTTTTCTTCAATCTTGTGAAGAGTGACAGCAAACTCTGCATCACGTCCAGCAAGTTTCTCTTCTGGATAGCCTTCTGGGAATTTGACTTTAACAACTTTGTCTTCTCCTGCATTCATACCAACAATTTGGTCTTCAAATGTATCAATGAATGAGTGTGAGCCAAGTTCGAGTTTATAGTTGTTTGCAGCGCCGCCTTCAAATTTTTCTCCATCAACGCTTCCAACAAAGTCAATTTCAGCCATGTCGCCAAGTTGAGCAGGTCTTCCCAAAACTTCAACAAAGCGCACTTGTTTTTGACGGAGTCTTTCGAGTTCTGCGTCAACATCACTCTCTTTGATTTTTGCTTTGTTCTTTTTGAATTCAAGACCAGTGTAAGCGCCAAGTGTCACTTCTGGAACAACTTGAATTGTTGCAACGAGAACAAGTCCATTTTCGTCAAAACTTTGAAGTTTGATGTCAGGATGTGCGATTGGCAAAACATCTCTTTCAGTTTCAAGATAGTCATTATATGCGTGAGAGAAAACTTCATCCAACGCGTCATCAAAGAAAATGCCTTCGCCATAAAGTTTTTCAATCACTTTTCTTGGTGCTTTGCCTTTTCTGAATCCTTGAATGTTGAATCTTCCTTTGTTTTTTTCGTAAGCAAATTCAGTTGCTTTTTCCCATTCGTCATGAGAAAACTTAAATTCGACTTCAATTTGATTTTTTTCTAATTTTTTTGATTTGTATTCCATAATTTCTCCTTAAAATTTAGCAAATAAAGTATACCATAATTTTTATAAAACACAAGGGATTAGGCTTGATTTTCAAAAAAGAAAAAACAAACTCACGCCCCAAAGTGCAATTATTATTGTCAGCGATATAAAAAACCTTTTTTTTCTGATTTCGCTCATGTGTTCAGACAAAAACATATCTTTTTCTTGTTTGCCTGGATTGAGACATTGTTCGCGAGTGATTATCCCCGCGTTGAGAAGTTCGGCAAGATAGAGCGGCATGTCTTCATCCAAAAGTTTTTTGAAATCTTTTAGTCGCAGAATTTGAAAGACTGTGAGAACAATCCCCCAAACAATAACAAATGAAAAAACCGCATACTTGAATTCACGCAAAAATTTGAGCCCAATAAGTGAGCCCAAACTTAACGCTCCAAGAACAGAAAAGACTGTTATCCAAATCGTCTTTTGTTTTCTTTCCATTATCTCAAAATCAAAAGTGTGATAATCGCTGTCACGCAAACCGCATAAAGCACAATCCACACAACTCCTTTCTTTGTTCTGACCCACATGAATGCAGTGAGCATAACAAGAACATAGGCAATGATTTCGCCAACAAGCCTCATCGCACTAATCACTTGCGCTTCAACTCCAACTGCTTGCAAAACAACTTGCAAAACAAGTGCGACAGCAATAAGAACTGTTGCCAAAAACGCAACAAGACTCATAAATCTTTTAAATTTTAAATTTGTGTTTGGATTACTCATAAAATCTCCTTCAGGATATTCTATCAAAATATATGTTAGTTTCAAAACAAAATACAATTATATCCGAAAAACTTTGTCGCAAAAAAGACCTAAATTTTTTCGAGAACTTTTTGAAAATAGTCCGGAAGCGGACACTCAAAACTCAAAGTTTGCCCAGTTCTTGGATGCATAAACTCGATGTAGTGCGAATGAAGAAGTTGACCAGAAAGCCCAAACTTTGTGTCCTTTTTGCCATAGACATCGTCCCCAACAACGGGGTGCCCAATATATTTTGCATGAACTCTGATTTGGTGCGTTCTGCCTGTTTTTAAAGAAAACTCACAAAACGTGTAATGTGCAAAACGCTTTTTCACTTCCATATGAGTGATGGCAACTTTGCCCTTCCCTTTTGGCACAACCGCCATTTTCTTGCGGTCATTTGGATTTCTTGCAATGTTTGTTTCAATGTCTTTTTCGTCAAACTTCACAACACCTTCAAGCAAAGCGTAATACTTTCGTTTGCATGTCTTTGTTTCGATTTGCCTTGAAAGACTGATGTGTGCCAAATCTGTTTTTGCAACAAGCATAACTCCAGATGTGTTTTTGTCGAGCCTATGCACAATCCCAGGTCTGACGACACCATTTATGGAGCTCAAATTTTTCACTTGAAACAAAAGCCCATTAACCAAAGTCGCTTCATCACAACTCGCACTCGGATGCACAACAAGTCCCTGTGGTTTGTTGATGACAAGCAAGTCATCATCTTCATACAAGATTTCAAAATCAACTTTTTGAGGGGCAAGATTGAGCGTTTTGTCTTCTGGAATTTCAACACACACGCATTGCCCCGTTTTGAGTTTTTCCCCCGCTTTGACCACTTTGCCATCAACCAAGATTTTGCCGTCGTGAATTAGATTTGTTATTCTTGCACGCGTGATGTCGCTTGTGTTCTCAAGAACAAATTTGTCAAGTCGAATATTCGCATCATTTGGAGTCACTTGAAGATTTATCTTTTCCACTTCTCGCCTCCACAAAAATCAAAAATATACAAAACAAAACAACCCCAACACAAAGAAAACTATCCGCAATATTAAAAATCGGAAAATTCATAAAATCAAGTTTTATGAAATCTCTGACATATCCAAAAGCAATTCTGTCATACAAATTGCCAATCGCTCCACCAAATATCATTGAAAAAGAAATGTAATACAAAAGATTTGGCTTTTTGATAAAATGATTTAAAACAAAAAGTGCAGCCAAAAATATGATTGAAATCACAATCAACCACACCGTTGCATTTGAAAACATGCTCCAAGCCGCGCCTGTGTTTTTGTGTCCACCCTCGATTGAAATAAACCCTTTCAAAAAATCATATGAGTTGTCGCCAATCAAATATTTTGACAACTGGTCAAAAAGAACAACCAACGCCACAACAACACAAAAGGTCACAACAAACTTGACATTAACTTTAAATTTTTTCATCAAAAACAATTATACTTTTTCAAAAACTTTCGTCAACAAATTATGGGTTGATTGCTCGGTTGTTGCATCAATCACAATCATCAACCTCGCCCAACATATAATCCATGCGAACACCAAACAATTTCACAATGAACACAAATTTGTCAATTCTCGGCTCCGACACCCCTTCACACCATTTTTCAACCAACTTTTCGCTCACTCCAACCACATCTGCAAGTTCCGCATTTGTGATGCCCCGCTCTTTCATCAATCCTTTCAATCTTTTCCCAAATGTCATTGCCACTGTTTTATTTTTTATCATGTTTTCGCCTCCGAAAAATTAGTACCGATTTGGTACATTTTAACTATATTATTACCATATTGGTACAATATGTAAAGTGAAAACAATGGATATTGGAAAAAAGTTAAAAGAATTAAGAAAAGAAAACAACTACACTCAACAAAATGTTGCGGATTTTTTGCGCGTAAGTAGAGTTGTTTATAATCGTTACGAAAATAATCAAAGAGAAATACCGATTGAAATAGTTTGCAATCTTGCTGACTTGTATCATGTTTCGGTCGATTACATTTGCGGAAGAGATATATAAACTTTTTACACACTCCCGACCACCCCCCATGAACAAAACCATGGGGTGTTTTTCTATCAAAACTTATTACAAAAAATTCTTTCTTCAAGAGTTATGGCATTCTTTGCCTTAACTCTTCTTATTAGCCGACATGCATAAACAATAAAAGGGTGTCAAGTGTTTGAGAACATCGTTCTCAAATGCACTTGCACTTGACACTCTTTTGTGTTTATGCAAATAAAAAGGTTTAACAAGATTTCTCCCCAATGGTCGAGGCGTTGAAACCCGAGGTCGAAATGACACGAGCGAAGATATTAAAAAGAAAAAAAGATTTGTCAGATTTACAAATCTTTCTTTTTTATATCAATCGAGTTGACTCCTTGCCCCGCTCCGCCAAGGGTGGTTTCAAGGGGTGTGGGGAAAATCCAAATTCCCCACGCTTTTTGGTTCTTTTTCGCAACCGAAAAAGAACAACCCTTTTTTATTCTTCGTTTGTTATTGTTGCAGTGCCTTCTGGTGCAACCAAATATAATTTTGCATCAAGTTTTGAAACTTGCCCACGCATTGCATACATTGCTCCATTCAAAAAATCAAGTGCTTTTTCCATCTCGGTGTTTGTGAGATTTGAAAGGTTGACGATTGCGGCAAGTCTTTTTCTTGTGAAGTCAACAATTCCGCCAAGTTCATCAACTGAAACTGGTGCAAAAACTGCGATATTTTTTCCGATTTCTGCTTGAACTGAAAGCCCGCTGTCGTTTTCAACAATTCTTTGTTGTTCTTCTTGTTTTTGTTCAACCTTGACTTCTGGCTGTTGTGGCTTGCTCAAATTAAACTTTGCAGACATTTGAGGTTTTTGGGCCACTTCTGTCTTTTGTTTTTTTGCCTTCTTTTGTTTCTTTTCTCCGTCATCAACATCAAAGCCGATGCTTTTGAGAATTACATCAAAAAATCCCATTGTTATCTTTCAACTCCTTCATCTTGCGCCACACTTGCAGCGAATACATTTGTTGTTGTTCCATACGCAATTTTGTTTGCCAAGCCAATGACTAAATCTGCTCCAACACCAAAATATTTATTATATGCACTTGTGATCATTTTTTTCATTTTTTCAACAAATTCATCTTCTGGATAAGCTTGTTCAAATGTCTTGTAATCTTTTGAAAATGATTCTGCAAGATCTTTGACATCTTTTTCTTCACTGGTGGTGTCGACATTAAGTGACTTTTTTAACTTTTCAACTTTTGCAAGTTGTTCGTCTGCTTTTTTCTGCCATTGTGCTTCAATTTGAGAATGTTTGTGAACAGCATTTGCGAAGGAGTTTGCCCATGCCTCAATTACATTTGGTCCCACTCCCAAGGTTTTCTTATAAGCATCTTCTTTCCATTTTTCTTTTTGAGTCTTGGCATTTTCAAGTCCGTCAAGGTCAACATTCACTCTTTCTTTGGCTTCATAAAAACCAAATGTTTTGATGTTATATATAACTGAGTTCCAAATATCCACATAAGTTTGATATTTATCTTCCAATTCTTGCTCTTTTTTCACATATCTCAAAAATCTTTTATATTCGCGATCTGCCGCATACAAAGAAGCATCAACCGTTTGGCTTTGAGCTTTTATTATTTCATTAAATCGTTTTGCAAGGCTATTTGCATTTATTCCTTTTTCTTCAAGATAAACTTTTCTTGCACCCGCATTCAAATCTTCTTCGTCATCAGCATCTTCGTCTTGCCACCAATACATTGCCATAAGACCTCCATGTTGAAAAAATGATAGCACAAAAAAAAGGCAATTTCAAGTGTTTTATGAAATTGCCCATCTCAATATTATTAATATTCTTCGTGTTTGTCGCAATGGCATTTTTTGTCGTCGTCTGGATTTTCACAAACAATGCTTTCGGTTGTGAGCAGGGTTGAAGCAACACTTGTTGCGTTAACGAGAGCATTGATTGTGACGTTTGTTGGGTCAACAATGCCTTTTTCAAACATATTCACATATATGCCTTTGAGTGCATCAAATCCAAATTCCGTGCTTTGCGACAAGACATTTGTCAAAATTTCCTTGCCATCAAAACCTGAGTTTTTGCAAATCTGAAGAAGTGGTGCTTTGATTGCATCTTCAACAATTTCTGCTCCAATTTTTTCATCACCATCAAGAGTTTCAGCAAACTTTTTGACATCTTCAAGACAGCGAACAAGCGCAATTCCCCCACCCATGATAATTCCATCACACATCGCTGCTTTTGTTGCTGCAAGTGCGTCTTCAATGCGAAGTTTTTTCTCTTTCATCTCAATTTCAGTTGCCGCCCCAACTTCAATGACAGCAACACCTGACGACAAGTTTGCAAGCCTTTGCAAAAGTTTTTCTTTGTCGTAAACGCTTGGATTTTGTTCAAGTTGAGATTTCACAAGTTTGATTCGTTCTTCAATCTTTTGTTTGTCGCCAGCGCCTTCAACAATAATTGTTTTGTCCTTTGTGATTTTGACCGATTTTGCTCGACCCAAATCTTCCGCCGTCACATTTTTGAGTTCATCGCCTTTTTCGCTTGAAATGAATGTTGCGCCACAAGACAATGCAATATCTTCCAAAATCGCTTTACGCTTTTCGCCAAACGCGGGTGCTTTGACCGCCGCACAAGAGAATGTTCCGCGCATTTTGTTGACAATGATTGTTGCGAGTGGTTCGCCTTCAACATCTTCCGCAATAATCAAAAGTTTTTCGCCCGAGTTTGCAACAGGTTCCAAAACCGGCAAAATTTCTTGAATGGACGAGATTTTTTTGTCTGTGACAAGAATGAGAGGATTATCAAAATTTACCTCCATTTTTTCTTGGTCTGTGACCATATAAGACGAGATATAACCGCGGTCAAACTGCATTCCTTTGACGACATTAAGCTCAGTCTTCATTGTTTTTGATTCTTCAACAGTGATGATTCCATCATTTCCCACTTTCTTAAATGCGTCCGCAATAAGACTTCCGATTTCTTCATCTCCGCAAGAAATGCTTGCAATCTGGAAAATGTCTTCATTTGTTTGAACAGGCTTACTCATGCTTTTTAGTTTTGGAATGATGCAAGAGTTGACAACTTTTTCCATGCCACGACGCAAAATGATTGGGTTTGCTCCGTCCTCAAATTTTTCGAATCCCTCGTTTATCATTGCCTGAGCGAGAACACACGCGGTTGTTGTTCCGTCCCCTGCAACATCATTAGTTTTTGTTGACGCCTCACGAAGAATTGAAGCACCCATGTTTTCAAATGGGTCACAAAGTTCAATTTCTTTTGCGATTGTCACCCCGTCATTTGTGATGAGCGGCAAAGCAAACTTTTTTTCCAAAACAACATTGCGTCCTTTTGGCCCAAGTGTAATTTTTACAGTATCCGCCAGTTGATTAACACCTTTTTCAAGTGCGCGTCTTGCGTCTTTTCCTTGCAATATTTTTTTTGACATATTCCCTCCTAAACAATCACTGCCAAAATGTCAGTTTGGCGAACAACAACATAGTCTTCGCCGTCAATCTTGTATGTGCTTCCTGCAAATTTTGAGTATGCAACGCGGTCGCCAGGTTTAACCTGCATCTCAACCTGCTTTCCGTCCCCAAGCATGCCGTTTCCAACGGCAACAACTTCGCCTTGAGTTGGCTCTTCGGTTGACTCTGCCGCAACAATCAAACTGCCATACTTTTTTTCTTTTTGGGTGATGGGTTTGATAACCACTCTGTCAAAAATTGGTTTTAATTCCATAAATTCCTCCACTTTCTAGTTTATCCGCAAACAACTTTGTTGTCCACGAATTTGACACAATTCATATCTGTGCCCTTCATGCATAAACATAATATTGAATAGTTTTCAAGGATGCAACAAAATATGCCAAAAAATTTTTATCCAGACAACATGGTGAAAAGAAAGAAAAATCGTTCAAATGGAGGGACGTTTTTAAGTTTTGTTGTAATTTTGGTCGGACTCGGGCTTTGCGTCATGCTTGCAATGCTTTTTTCGAACTTTATCACTGTTGGCTCATTTTCTTTTTCCAACAACAACGAAATGAAGAAAAATGGCTACACAATCTATGCGGTTTCGATTTTTCAGTCAACAAACTTTTCGAGCGCCGGAACAAGTGCCGCCTCTTTTCAAGACAAAGGTGCTGCGGGATACATCTATTTTGATAACGGAATTTTTCATGTTCTCGCCTCAGGCTACAAAGAAAAGTCCGATGCGGACAAAGTTGTTGAAAAACTTATTTCCCAAGGACAAAGTGCGCGTCTTCTAGCAATCAAGGTTTCCTCAACCTCGCTTTCTGGTTCATTTTCTCAAAGCGAGCAAAATGCTCTCAACAACGCACTCATGTGCTATTCAAACTGCTTTGATTCGCTCTATGACATGTCAGTGGCACTCGACACAAATGTTTCAACCGCAAACGAAATCAAAAATCAACTCTCAACCCTGCTCAGTTCAACAAAAGAAACAAAAACCAATTTTGACAAAGCGTTTTCTTCACGTCTCACTGAAAAACTTTTGGAAATAAGTTTGTCATTAAAAGATGTCGCGGACTACATTGATGGCATCTCAACTTCCGCCGACACCCTTTCAAGCAGACTAAAATATTGTTATTTTCAAATTATTGAAGAAAATCAAAGTCTCAAAAAGATTCTCGAAGAATCATAAATTTTATGTAGATATTTTGAATTCAAGCAAATTTTTGTTATAATGTTTTTATGTTTAAAATTATTGTTGATACTTCTTGCGATTTGGATTATGACGAGGGGCAAAGCAAAGGCATTATGTGCCAACCCATTCCCTATTTTTTGATGTATGACGAACATTTGGCACAAGGTGAATATCGTCTTCAAAACACCGAAAAAAACAGAAGAATCGCCTGTGCTCAGGTCGACAACAAAAAACTTATTCGCACGCATGGGTTGACACCCCACAACTTTGGTTTTTTGGACTCAATGCACAGTGATGACACGCTATACATATCTTTGAGCGGCACAATGAGCGGAACTCATTCAAATGCTTGCACATATGCAAGAGATGTCAAAAACAAAAATTATGTTGTTTTTGATTCAAAAACTTGTTCGGCAGGAATTAATATTTTGGTTGACAAGGCACTTGAGTTCGTTGATAATCATAATGTTTTTGAAACAGCAAAAGAACTTGAAAAACTGCGTGAAAAAATTGAAACTTATTTCATCACGACAGATTCGACCAATCTCAACATGAGCGGAAGACTCACCTATGAACTCAAATCTTCCGGCACGCTTCAACCATGCATTTTGGGAAAAGTTGGAGATGACGGAAAACTTCATGTCCTGCAAGTTCTCAAAAGTCAAGATATTGCAATATTTGCACTCGTCAAACTGTTTTCGGAACAAGTTGAAGAAACAGACGAACACAATGTTTATATCTCTTATGCAAATAATGAAATTGCTGCAAAAAAATTATATCAAGGCATCAGTCTGGTTGCCAACAAACAAGCAAAAATCACACGCCTTTCCCCACTTTGCACAGCAGTTGGTGGAACAAAAACAGTTGTTTTGGCGTTTGTTATGAGGAGCAAAGATGAATAAATTTACACTATCAACCGATTCTGGTTGCGATGAATTCAAAACAGATTTAAAAAGAATGAATATAAGTTATATTCCCCTTGTATATATTGAGGGCGACATAACTCATTTTGACGATTTTTCAACTCTTGAAGACTACAACTTTTTCTACAACGAACTCAAACTTGGAAAACAGTTTAAAACCGCAGGACTCAACCCCTACGATTTGGAACAATATTTCCTTTCACTTTTAGAACAAGGGAAAGACATAATTCACATTTCCTTGTCTTCTGGAATCAGTGGCACTTGTGGAATCGCAAGACATGTTGCACAAGAACTCAACGCAACACATGAAAACAAGATTTATATTATTGACTCAAAAAGTGCAACTGGCGGACAAGATTTGGTTCTTGGCTGGGCAAGAAAACTCAGAGATGAAGGTGTTGAGGCAAAAGATGCTGTTGTTGAACTTGAAAATGTCGTTAGACGTTTGAATGTTGGCTTCTATGTTGGAAATCTCGACAGTCTTCGCCGCGGAGGGAGAATTTCATCTCTTGCTGCAACAGTTGGAAAAATGCTTCAACTTCGCCCAATGCTTGAATTTGACAAAGAAGGCAAACTTCAAGTAATTGACAAAGTTATTGGAACAAAAAAAGCAATTATGAAGCTCGCTGACAGACTTGTTAAGAATGGAATTGTTCCAAACACTCCAATCTATATCACCTGCTCAGCCAATTTTGCTCAAGTTGCTGAGCTCAAAACTCTTATTGAAGCAAAAATTGAAAACCCAACAATCATAGTCAACCTCCTTGGCCCAGTCATTGGTGCCCACACAGGTCCAGACCTTCTTTCAATCATGTTCCAAGAAAACATTTAAAAAAAGAAAATAATTAAAAATAAATAAAAAATATTAAAAAATAATTAAATTAATTAAAAAAAATAAATATTTTTAAAAAATATTAACAACTTTTCAAATTGCTCCAATGTCTTTTGTTAAAAGGGAAAAATAAAAAACCATGAAATTAATTCATGGTTTTTTGATTTATTTAATTATTTTTGTTCATCAACTGGTTTTTCTTCACTCTCGGCCTTGTTCCCTTTTTTGAGTTCTGCCAAGATATCTGCAAGCAATTCTTCTGTTGTTGGTTTTGGTGCTGGTTTGTTCGCTTCTTCTTCCGCCGCTTTCTCCGCTGCTTTTCTTTCACGAAGTTCATTGAGAGCGGTTTTCATTTCTTCATGGTTTTTCAAGTTTACGCCCGCTGCTTTGAGTTCTTTTCTTTCTTCTTTTGTTGGAGCGCTCTTGATAATCTTGTTTGTTGTGTTTCTCAAAAGCTCGCTGCTTTTCATTGCAATTTTGATGATGCAGAACAAAGTGAATGCAATCAACAAGAAATCAATTATTGCTGTGATGAATGCACCCCAGTCAATATAGATTGAATTTGCAAGGTCAACCTCCCCCGATGCCGTATATGCCTTTCTCAAAAATGTATATGCCGAAGAAAGTTCACCTCCTCCAAACGACAACAAATAATTGATGAGTGGCATAATAATTTTGTTTGTTAGCGCTGTGACGATTTTTGAAAATGCACCGCCAACAATAACACCAATTGCCATGTCAAGAATGTTTCCACGTGTGATAAACTTTTTGAAATCTGCAAAAAACTTTTTCATATAATCTCCTTTGTAAATATCAATTATAGTATAACACCACAACAAATAAATTACTAGAATTTTCACATATTTTCTCATGTTGATTGCACGATTTCAAAAAGTATGATAGAATTCAGGTTATTAGGAGAAAACAATGGAAACAAGAACACGTTTTGCACCAAGCCCAACGGGATATATGCATATTGGCAATTTGAGAACAGCACTTTATGGTTATCTTTTTGCCCGCCACGAACATGGCAAGTTCATTCTTCGCATTGAAGACACAGACCAAAACCGTTTTGTCGAAGGTGCAACAGAAGTTATTTATGAAACACTCAAACAAACACACCTTTCTCATGACGAAGGTCCTGATGTTGGTGGAGATTATGGGCCATACGTTCAAAGCGAAAGAAAAGAGTTATACAAAAAATATGCAGAGATGCTTGTCGAAAGCGGACATGCTTATTATTGCTTTTGCACAAAAGACGAAGAAGAAAAAGAGCGAGAAAAAGAAAACGAAGAACAAGGTTTTTCTTCTGGATACAACCGACATTGCAGAAATCTTTCACGCGAGGAGATTGAAGCAAATCTAAAAGCAAACAAACCCTATGTCATTCGCCAAAAAATACCACTTGACGGAACAACAACTTTCCATGACGAAGTGTTCGGCGATGTCACGGTTGAAAATTCAACACTTGACGACCAAGTTTTGTTGAAAAGCGACGGAATGCCAACATATAATTTTGCAAACGTTGTTGACGACCACCTTATGAAAATTTCACATGTCATGCGCGGGCGAGAATATATTGCATCAACTCCAAAATACCAACTTCTCTACGAAGCATTCGGTTGGGAACCACCAAAAACTGCTCACCTTTCAACCATTATGGGCAAAAATGCAGACGGGAGCATCTCAAAACTTTCAAAACGCCATGGTTCCGTTAGTTTTGCAAAACTTGTTGAAGAAGGATATCTTCCTGAAGCGGTCATAAATTACATTGCCCTGCTCGGCTGGAGTCCAAAACAAGAAAGAGAATTTTTCTCGCTTGCTGAACTTTGCGAACTCTTCACGCTTGAAGGACTTGTCAAAACGAATGCAATATTTGATTATGACAAACTTGCATGGATGAACAGCGAATACATCAAAAATCTCACTCATGAAAAATTTGTTCAACTTTCTTTGCCCTACATTTCAAAACTTCCAACATTCATTCAAGAAAAATGGGACTACGTTTCAACTCTTATTCAAACAAGAATAAACAAACTTTCAGACATTTTTGACAAACTTGCATTCCTTGACAATCTCTCCGATTTTGACCTTGCTCTTCTTATCAACAAAAAAAACAAGACAACACTTGAAGGAAGTTTGCAAACAATATCAGACTGTTTGCCCAAACTTGAAGAAATCAAAGACTGGACAGTCGAGAACATCAACAACACAATTTCAGAATATTCCACTCAAAAAGAACAAAAAATCGGTTATGTGATGTGGCCTCTTCGAATTGGCGTGACGGGCGAAGTTGTCACACCGGGTGGCACGGGCGAAATGATGTATATATTGGGAAAAGAAGAAACCATTCGACGCCTAAAAGCAACACAAGAAAGAATTAAAAAAGCAATCTAAACAGATTGCTTTTTTGTTTAATTAAATTGTTTTAATCCAATTTATAAGTCGTCCCCTCTTTTGTGTCAATGAGTGTGATTCCTTTTTGTTTGAGCTCATCACGAATTGCATCGCTCTTTGCATAATCTTTTGCAAGTTTTGCTTGCTTTCTCTCTTCGATTTTTGAAAGGATATATTGTTCAAAGTCTTTGTCAACTTCAACATTTTGAGATTTTTTCATCATTTTTTCAAATGAGAGTCCCAAAACAGTGTCAAATCTCTTCAAAAGTTCAATTTTTGAGTTGTCGTTCAAGTCACTTTTTAACGTGTCAAAAACACAAGTCACGGCAAGTGAAGTGTTGAGATCATTTTCAAGTGCTTTGCGGAACTTGTCATCAAACTCTTTCATTTTTTCAATTTCAAGCGGGCTGTCGTCTTGAACGAGTGCCCCAATTTGTTTTGCCAAACTGTTATATGCTCCTTTTGCCGCATCAAGTCCAGAATATGAGAACATCAAAACTCTGCGATAATGTGATTGCAAGCAAAACAAACGATAAACTTCTGGCTCATATCCTTTTTGACGCAAACTCTCAATAGTAATAAACTCACCTTTGCTTTTGCTCATTTTGCCGTCAGCAAGATTGAGATGCTGAACATGGAACCAATGCGAACACCACTTATGCCCCAAGAAACTTTCGGATTGAGCAATTTCATTGGTGTGGTGAGGAAATTTGTTGTCAACACCACCACAATGCAAGTCAAGATATTCTCCCAAATATTTATAACTAATCCCAGAGCACTCAATGTGCCAACCAGGATATCCCTCTCCCCAAGGACTTTGCCATTTGAGAGCATGGTTTTCAAATTTGGATTTTGTGAACCAAAGTGCAAAATCTTGTGGATTCTTCTTTCCCACGTCATCTGTGACACTCTCACGAGCACCAACCATGAGGTCGTCTGTGTTTTGATTTGAAAGGACATAATATTCTTTTAGTTTTGACACATCAAAATAAACATTTCCGCCAGATTGATATGCATATCCTCTTTCGAGCAAACGCTCAATCATTTGGATATATGTGTCAATGCAACTCGTTGCTGGAATAACAATATCTGGCCATTTGATGTTCAGTGCATCGCAATCACGCATAAATGCCTCGGTGTAGAACTTGGCAATTTCCATAACAGTTTTATGCTCACGCTCTGCCCCTTTGAGCATTTTGTCCTCGCCGTCATCACCATCTCCCGACAGATGTCCAACATCGGTGATATTCATCGCGCGTGTGACATGAAAGCCAACAAAATTGAGCGCTTTTTCCAAAACATCTTCCATGATATATGAACGCAGGTTTCCAATATGAGCAAAATGATAAACAGTCGGCCCACAAGTATACATTTTTACATCTTTTGGGTCACGTGGCACAAATTCATCAATAGTTTTTGTTAATGTGTTATAAAGTTTCATAATTTTCCCTTTTGCCATATATTATAAATGTATTACGCCCTCATGTCAAACACTTATAAATTTTTGCCCATTTTGTCTTTTATATGAAAACGCATAAAAAAACTTCAAACCAAAGTTTGAAGTTTTTGTTTTTGATTATCCACGAACTGCAAGTTTTACGCCAGGTCCCATGCTTGATGCGATTGTTGCATTTTTGATGTATTGACCTTTTGCTGCTGCTGGTTTTGCTTTGATAACTGCTTGCAAAATTGTGTTGAGGTTTTCAACAAGTTTTTCCTTGCCAAAACTTGCCTTGCCAATTCCAACGTGAATGTTGTTTGTTTTGTCAAGTCTATATTCAACCTTACCAGCTTTGACATCGTTGATTGCCTTTTTGACATCCATTGTGACAGTTCCGCTTTTTGGATTTGGCATCAAGCCTTTTGGTCCAAGAATTTTTGCGATACGTCCAACAACGCCCATCATATCAGGAGTTGTGATGCAAACGTCAAAATCAAGCCAGTTTTGATTTTGGATTTTTGCAACGATTTCTTCTGCGCCAACATAGTCTGCGCCAGCTTTTGTTGCTTCATCAGCTTTGTCGCCTTTTGCGATAACCAAAACTTTCACGCTCTTTCCTGTTCCGTGAGGGAGAACAACAACGCCACGAACTTGTTGGTCTGCGTTTCTTCCGTCAACGCCGAGTTTGAGGTGAAGTTCAATTGATTCGTCAAATTTTGCTTTTGCTGTGTCGAGTGCAAGTTGAACACCTTCTTCAACTGAATAGAGTTTTGATCTGTCAACAAGTTTTGCACATTCTGAATATCTTTTTCCTGTTTTCATATCTTGCTCCTTACTCTTCAACAACAACGCCCATTGAGCGAGCAGCACCCTTAACCATGCTCATTGCAGCTTCAAGTGAACCTGCGTTGAGATCTGGCATTTTGAGTTTTGCGATTTCTTCAACTTTTGCTTTGCTGAGTGTTCCGACTTTTGTTTTGTTTGGTTTTGCTGAACCACTTTCAATTCCAATTGCTTTCTTGATAAGAACTGCAACTGGTGGAGTTTTGAGGATGAAGTCAAAACTTCTGTCTTGATAGATTGTGATTACAACTGGGATGATATATCCCGCTTGAGAAGCTGTCTTCTCGTTGAATTCTTTGGTAAAACCAGCGATATTGATTCCGTGAGGTCCAAGAGTTGATCCAACTGGTGGCCCAGGGGTGGCTTTACCAGCTTCGAGTTGCAATTTTACAACTGCTGAAACTTTTTTTGCTGCCATAATTTTCTCCTTTTTAAGTTTCTTGGTGGTGTTTTTATGAGTGCATATAGATTTACACCCTCCCACTGCTGCGAGTTGCCTCGCAATATTTTTAGCCTTTCGGCATAAAAACCATTATTCTGCGTCAAAAGTTCTGACTTGGCTGAAATCAAGGTCAACCGGTGTTTCTCTTCCGAACATTTCAACCATAACTTTTGCTCTTTGTGTTGTTTCGTCAACACTCAAAACGTGTCCTATCATGCTGTTGAGCGGACCATCAATAACTTCGACCTTGTCGCCAACTGCAACAGATGCGACAACTGTTGGTTTTTCAAGTCTCATCTTTCTGACTTCATCTTCTGTGAGAGCCAAAGGTCTTCCTTTTGGTCCAACAAAGCCTGTGATTCCTCTTGTTCTTGTGACGTTATGCCAAAGGTCATCGCCATAAATCATTTTGACAAGAAGGTAGCAAGGCATGAGTTTTCTTTGAACCAAAACTTTTTTCCCTTTTTTCTCTTCAATCGCATCTTCCATTGGAATGACAATGTCAAAAATTCTGTCTTGCAAATTATATTTTTCAACAACTGTTTCAAGATTTTCTTTTGCAACATTTTCATATCCTGAAAAAGTGTGAACAACATACCATTTTGCTTCTTCGTTTTTTTCCATACAAATGTTGTGCCTAAGCACTCCTCCCATAAATTTTTTGTTGAACAACTATTTGATTAACAAACCGAACAAAAACTCCAAAAGTTTGTCAATGCCAAGAAGCACAACTGCAAAGATGAGAACAATTGAAATAACAACGCCTGTTTGTTTAACAACTTTTCCAAACTTTGGCCAAGTCACTTTTTTGAGCTCTGAATTTGTTTCTTTGAGTTTCTTGCCAGTCTTTTTGAATACGTTGTCTTTCTTTTCTTTCTTTTTTGTGTTTTTCTTGTCTTTTTTGTCTTTGGTTTTTGGCGCGTCAGGAATAACAACCGGTTGGGTTGTTTCTTTTGCTTCTTCTATTGTTTCAACATTTTCAATTTTGTTGTCAGCCATACACCACTCCTTTTATTATTACTTTGTTTCTTTGTGAAGTGTGTGTTTGTTGCAACGTGGGCAGTATTTGTTTATTTCAACACGTTCTGGATTGTTTTTCTTATTTTTTGTTGTTGCATAGTTTCTTTCTTTGCACTCTGTGCAAGCAACCAAAATATGAGTTCTGCTTGGATTTGCCATAATTTTAATCTCCTAAAAAATAACACCCCTTTGCGAGATGCTATAATAATATAACATACACCAAAAGGAGTGTCAACAACTTTTATTAAAAATATCAATCAATTTTTCATTTTGTTTCTGATGATTTTTTGAGATATTCAACAACCGAACGAGTTGCGGCAACACGCGCCTGTTCATACTTTTGCGTGAGTTGGATGCTGCCAGGTTCAAACACAACTTTTCTCGCGACGAGTTCGTCAACCGAAAGTCCAAGTGTGTCAACCATTGCATCACAAAGAAGTTTTCCGACCTCAAAAATGTAGTTGTCATCATAAATGTCATTTTTCGCCAAAATGTTCGGCGCATTATCAAATGACAAAATCTCGTCATAACTTCTCGTGAAGAAGATTTTTAATCTGTCGATTGTAAGCGGATTCCCGTTTGAGCCAGCCATGAATTGCCAATCCATGCTCATTGTGTAGTTCGCAGGAATAAAATCGCCAAGTCCAAGTTTATAAAGGTAGCCCAAATAATCTTGTGCAGGCAAAAACCCCCGTTGAGCAACATAAAGAATTTTGTTATACATCTCATAAAAAGCATCTTCATCTTTTTGAGATTTGTCGGCATTTTGAAACATTTCAAGCATGCCTTTTCTCAAAGTTTGAAAATCACCATCATAATCCATAAGCAATGAATCGTCTGAATATTGTTCTAATCTTTGTTTTAGAATTGGACCATTTATTGTTTTCATAAGCACCCTCTTGTTGTATTATAACAAATTTACTAGGCAACCTCAACTGTTTGAGTGCTTTTCGCAGTCGTTTTTTTGACGACCTTTTGTTCTTCTTTTGCGTCTAGATAAATTGATGTGAGACATATTTGTTTGAATGGCATCAAAACCAAAATGTCAACACAAAGAGTGATAACCGCACCAACCACAAATACAATCCACATTTTAATTCCACCTGCTGCGACTCCAATTCCCGCAACCAACGATGTGAAACCGCCAAACACAACCGCAATCATCATAAACCACAAAAGGTAAATGTCCAATATTTCCAAACGATGCCCTTTGACCAATTGTTTGCTTTTCTCAATGGCGCGAAAAGCAGTCATATTCTTGTCTTCACACATGACCGACATTGCAAATGAATAGTTGAGCGCGCAAATAACGCCTGGCACAATAAGGAGCAAACTCCAAAGAGCCGTAATCACACACATAACAATTCGAAGTGCAAACGCAGAAAAGCACTGCTTGTAGTTTCCATAAACTTTTTCAACATTTGGATTTTTTTGTTTCAAGATGTCAATGGTAAAGCGAATATATCCAAGACTGATAAATCCAGTCGCAAACACCATGAGAACAAGACCAAAAGGTGCAAACAAAATCCATGCCAAAATGCTCACCATTGCAAGCGCTGTCGCACAAATCATCTGTCCCCAACAATCCCCCAAAACATATGTTGCATCATTAATAATTTTAAAAACATTGCGTTTTTTCTCAATTTTTCCCATAAAAAACCCTCTTTTTTGAGTTATTATGTGAAAATATCAATATGTTTATTCAAATATCATTAAAGATCTCTCATTTGTTTGTGTCAAAAATGTTCGACTTTGAGCACATAAAGTTTTTGGTTCTTTTTGCTTTCAAAAAGAACACGCAATGTGTTATAATATATTTATGACACACGAAACAAAAAACGTTGTTGAAAAAAATGCAATTCTTGTGCATGCAACAATATCCAAGAACGAGGATATGAATTTTTCATTGCAAGAACTTGAGCGCCTTTGCGAAACGGCAAACCTCACGGTTTCGGATATTCTCACACAAAATGTCAAAGAAATCACACCTGCAACTTTTATTGGAAGTGGAAAAATCGAAGAACTAAAAGAACTGGTGCAAAAACACTCGGCCGACATTGTTATTTTCAACAATGAACTTTCTGGCTCACAAATCAAAAATATCAGCGATTTGGTTGGAGTTAAAGTGATTGACCGAACAATGCTCATTTTGGATATATTTGCCATGCGCGCAACTTCGAACGAAGGAAAACTTCAAGTCGCCCTCGCTCAATACAAATACACCCTTCCCCGTCTTTCTGGCATTGCTGGAAGCAGCGGACGATTTGGCAGCGGCGGTGTTGGAATGAGAGGTCCGGGAGAGACAAAACTCGAACTCGACCGTCGTGTTATTCAAAACAACATAACAAGACTTGAAAAGCAAATCAAGGAACTCAAAGAAAACAGAAATTTGCGAAGAAGTGAACGCACAAAAAATCAGATTAAAGAAGTCGCCATTGTTGGCTATACCAACGCAGGCAAAAGCACTCTGCTCAACACAATTTCAAAAGCGGGAATATATGCTGATGACAAATTGTTCGCGACCCTTGAAACAACAACGAGAAAACTATGGCTCGATGTTGGAAAAGAAATCATAATAACCGACACAGTTGGATTTATTGACAAACTGCCACACGCATTTGTTGACGCATTCGCCTCAACTCTTGAAGAAGCAAAACGTGCGGATTTGATTCTTGTTGTTGTCGACTCAACTGACAAAAACAAGGAAAAGCAGATTGAAGTTGTTGAACAAGTTCTTTCCGAAATTGATGCAAATTCAACAAAAAAACTATATATTTATAACAAAATTGATAAAATTTCAGACCAAGACGAAATTCCGAGCGGAGAGAACATCGTCAAAATTTCAGCAAAACGCAACATCGGGCTTGACACACTCAAGCAAAAAATCCTCTCACTTTTGTGGGAAGACTGATATTCATAACAAAATGCCACTCAACAAAGTGGCATTTTTTAACATATTATTTTATTTATATTTTTGCCAAGATTTTGCCGGTTGTTGGGTCAATCACGCAACTCGAAGTTCCGCCGTCAGTTCCAACAAGTGTGAAATACCAATAATAAGTTTTTATTGAACGAGATTTGTCATATATGATTTTTAGATAACATTCGCCTTGAAGAGTTTGATTTTGAATTTTTGCTTGAATTTTTTCAGCAAGTTCCTCTGATGCAATTCTTAATGCGTCATCGCTTTTGATTTCCCATTTTTGAGATTCGCAAGCAAGTTCAATTTCTTGTCCAATTTCTTCACATTTCAGAACCAAAGTTTGCCCTGGAAGGGTTTTGCTCCCGATGTCTGCCATAAACGCGTTTTCATATGGGCTTTTTTCGAGAATAATGTCATGAGTTGTTTCTCCCACCAAAAGTTCAACTTCGAGCGTCGTCTTTGTGATTTGCATATCTGACGGAAAGACAGACACAATGCAAAAATCAACATTTTTGTTTTTTATTCCATCATATTTATACGGGTTTTCTCGCTCGCCAGACACAACTGTCACAAACACTTTGTCGTTCTCCCCCGCATACAACGTTTCACGAATATCACTCATATACTCATTGATATTAATTGTTTTTGAACATCCGCTCAAAACAACGAGGCACATTGCCACACAAAAAGTAAAACACAACAATTTGAAAATAATCGATAGTTTTTTGTTCATGCCGTAATATATGTCAATCGCATCAAATTCATGTCAAAGATTTTACAAAAAGAATAGTTATTATTATACTAAAAAAAGGAGTAGTAATAATGAATACAAAACAGCAATATCAAAAATGCCTGAAGCAAGGTTATGCAATGGGAGCATTCAATTTTGTTAATCTCGATATGCTCAAAGCAATATTGAAAGGTGCTGAGAATCAAAACTCGCCTGTAATTTTGCAAACATCAACATCAGCAATTGACTTTTTTGGCGAAGATTATTTGCGTGCGATTTTGCCAAAAGTAAGAGAAATCACAAAAGTTCCAGTCATTTTTCATCTCGACCATGGAAAAACTTTTGAAGACTGCCAAAAATGTGTTGACATGGGCTATGACAGCGTCATGATTGACGCAAGCGCGCTTGATTATGAAGACAATGTTGCACTAACAAAAAGGGTGTGCGATTATGCACACAAAAAAGGTGTTTGGGTTGAAGCGGAACTTGGAAAACTGCAAGGAGTTGAAGACGATGTGTCAAGCGACATTTCAGTTTACACCGACCCCGACCAAGCAAAAGACTTTGTCCAAAGAACTGGCTGTGATTCACTTGCTGTCGCGATTGGAACAAGTCATGGAGCCTACAAGTTTTCGGGCGACCCAAAACTTCGTTTTGACATTCTTTCTGAAATTGAAAAACGACTTCCGAACACTCCTCTCGTTTTGCATGGCGCATCTTCAATCAGAGAAGATATTGTTGAAAAAATCAACACATATGGCGGAGAGATAACAGGTGCAAAAGGAATTCCAGAAAACCTCCTCAAACTTGCTTGCACTGAGCACAACATAACAAAAATCAACATGGACAGCGACCTTCGACTTGCCTACACAGCTGAAATTCGCAAGTGCTTGAAAAATTCTCCAGAAAATTTTGATTTGAGAAAATATATCAAACCTGCAATGAATGAGATCACATCTTTGGTTGAAAGCAAAATAACCAATGTTCTCGGCAGTTCAAACAAAGCGTAAAAGCATAAAAAAAGAACTCAAATGAGTTCTTTTTTGTTGCTTATTTTGTTTGGTCATCTTTTGAAGATTTTGATGATTTCTCTTTGAGATTGTTGAACGCTTTCAAAAGGCTTGACATAACCATTGTGGTGAAATCGACAAACGAGTCAAAACTAAATGCATTTGCAACTCGATCTCCAAGTTTTTTTGTTATTTCTCTCCCTTGCCCTTGGACCTCAACAGTGAGTTTTTTCCTGTCAGCTGAATACATTTTGTCAATTTCTTGAATTATTCCAGCATTGATATATTGACCTTGTTTGTGACCTTCATTATACGATTCAGTTTTGCCTCTCTTTTGAGCGAGTCCACAAACACCATCTTTTGCACCTGCCCAGAAATTACCTTCAGCGATAGCACCAAAATCTTGTTGTTTTTCAGCACGATTTGTGCATTCGGCGATTCTTTCATCAATTCCGTCAACAATGCTCCCGAGAAGATTTTTTTTCAAAGTATTGTAATTGACTGCATTTCCTTTGTCATGAACAACTTCGTCACTTCCAGCAACTCTAGCATCTTTGTCCACAACTTTTTCTGAAATTTTTGCAACTTGTTCTCCTTCTTTTGCAATCTTTTCGTTTACACCTGCGACCTGTTCGCCCGGATTTAATATCACAGTTTGTCTGCCATCTCCAAGAAGAATTCTTGCTGGTGCAGCGGCGATCGCAGCAGGTGCAACATACTCAGCGTTTTGAACATGTCCGTTCAGCAAATTGCTCTCAAGTGTTGCCAAAGCTTTATCATCATCCATGCCTTCAACAAGACCATTGAGTCCATCGCTATAAGTTCTGAAATATGAATCAATGTTGTCATCAACATAATTATCAATTGATTGATTAACATTTCTTGCACCAAACAAGGCATCAAGAACGTTGTCTACATCACCCCTTATTGGAGTTCCAAGCCTGTCATATTTTTCAATGACATCATAATATGTGTAGCCCATTTCTTGGATAAGTTCGTTCGCATATTTTGCACCATTTTTAACAATGGTTGAAATTGAACATTGTTTGCTATTGAAGCAACCATTAAGATGAGAATAGAATTGCAATTTGAGCGCCTCATCCAATTTCTTCTCTGCTTGATTGTTTGCATCGCCAACTGAAAGATCAAGTGCACGTGTAACAAGCAATGTTGCAAAAATTGAAGATGTGACTTTTTCAAGTTCTGAAGCAAACTCCCCCTCAATGCCATTTTTTGCAACTTGATAAATTTCTTTTGCAATGTCGCACAAACTATTTCCAGAATTAACTTTTGTTAATTGCAACGGTTCTTCAACAAGTTTTTTTGAAAATGAATTTTTCTTAACTTGGATCTTTATATTCTTTGCAACGTTGGCAAGTTTTTCTTCAATCTCTGAAAAATCTGCACTAATCGAGGTTTTATAGAATGGCAATTTTGTGCTGCTTGCATAAGTTTCGCGAAGATCAGAAAGTCCCAAAGTTTTGTCTGCAACGATATAAGATGTAAATCCATTGTTAATAAGTCCTTTGACATCGCCATTAAGTGCACCAGAAACAACTGCAATATTTTGTGAGGTGAAGCTCTTTGGAGATCCAACTCTTCCACGAAAATCTGGATTGGCAAAAACTTGAGCGTATTGAAGAACTTTGTCAAGTGTTGGAGTCTTGATTTCCCCTCTCACAATTTGACCAAGATAATAGTTTGAATCTTCTCCAGTTTTTTCATAATTAGCAAAAATATCTGCTGAATCTCTGGTAAGTCTTGATTTATATTCTTCGATATTTGTCATACACATTCCCCCTTTTGATATATGCAAATGCCTTTTCTCTTTTTACCCGATATTATAGCATATGTTTTTTTAATTTACAATACCCTAAATAAAAAATAAGTTCAAATTACATAAAAAAGCACACCTTTTGGTGTGCTTGGGTTTTATTTTCCGAATAGCCGTTTGACATAATCGTTTGCGACAATTTGAACCATTGTTCTATTCATTGGACCAGAGATAAAGAACGCATTTCCAATTCCCGCACTAATAATTGTGTTTTGTTCGGATTCGTTGATTTCTCCAGATTTGCGGTAAAGCTCAACCAAGTCATTCATATCGTTTGGAGCAAGCGAGAAAATGAATGAATATTGGCTCGCGTTGATAACCGCGGTTGATTGACGTTGAATTTCGGGAGAGCCAACAAAGTCTTTGATGTTCTGCGTGATAACAATCTGCATTCCAGAATATTTTCTAATACGTTTTGCCATTTGAGCCATAAAGTCAAGAGCAATTGGATAGTTTGGGTTGATGAAAACGTGGGCCTCATCAACGCATACAATAACTTTTCTGTTTTTGAACAAGATTTTGTTGAAGTCTTCGCCCTGCTCTTCTGCTTGTTTTTGTTTTTTGTCGTTATAATCTTTGTTTTTGATAATTTCGTTATCCAAATATTTGAAGACCAAAAGCATTTGAGCATTCGCAATCGTTTCGTTTCGATTGGCAAGAAGTGAACGGAAGTTAAACGAAATGAAGTTTTCTTTTGTTTCAATTGACGTTGGTCCGTTCCAAAGGTTGGAGTTACGTCCGCCTGTGGCAAACTTTTTGATATAGGTTTGAATTGTCAAGTAGTTTCGTTTGTGATATTCGTTCTTTTCTGTTTCGACTTTTTTGCAAATCAGTCTATACAAGTCGTCAAAGATTGGGTAATCTTCGGGACTGAGTTGATCAAGTTTTGTGTTGCTATCAATGCCTTTTTCGGCATAAACATCAACAATCAGAGAGTTGAGCGTCTCAAATGAATCACTGTCAATACCTTCCAAAATAACCTTGAAGAATTGTTCCAAGAACTGCAAGTGAGTTGAATATGAATCAGATGACGAGTCTGCAACCTCAACACCATTGATGACAAGCGAATCGTCTTTAAGAGTTGTCATGATATGGAAAGGATTGATAATTCCCATTGCGGAAGATCCAACATCAATAACTTTTCCGTGAAGATTTTGAGCAAGTTGCGTATATTCGTCTTCTGGGTCAAGAATAAATATTTTTGTGTTATCTGCGGCAAGGTTCGCAAGCAAAGTTTTTGTCGCATATGATTTTCCGGAACCTGATTTTCCGATAATCATCATGTTTGAGTTAACTCTCACCGTGTCACGTTGGAAGAAGTCAACAAACACTGGATATTCGTTATAACCAATATAAAAACCTCTTTCATCTTGAAGCGCACCAGAAATAAATGGAAACACTGCTGCAAGTGACGACGTTGGAATGCCGCGCAAATTCTCTTTGCAAACGTCATATCTTGAAATGTTGGAAGAAATAAAAGCATCAACTTGGCGACCAAACATTTCGGAAAATCTGAAACCCTCCTGTTTGAGAATCGCACGAACTTCTTTTCTTGCACTTTCTTCGCAAGTCACATAGATATTAACTTCGTAGAGTTGTTGGTTGTTGTTTTTGAGACTTGTCAGCAATTCTTTTAATGTTTCCAAGTGAGTTTGATTTTCAATAACACGACTTCTTTTTGCTGAATACTGGAATTTCGTTTCCATTTCAATAATCGCTTTATCGATTTTCTTTTCCGCCTCTTCCTTTGGAACAGGATTGATTTTCATGTTAACCTTTGTTCGATCCAAAAGGAAGAAAGGTGCACCCCAAGCATTTGGAACTTGCAAAGGATAGTCCGTGATTGCAAATTGACGATATGGTTTGCCATTTATGATTGTCGATGCGGCTTTGAATTTGATTGTGTCAGGTGTTGCCCAATCAGTGTACTGAGTCATCGGAATCCCATCAAGTTCACGCTCGTCAAATTCTTTTCCGTAGTTTGCTCTCATAAAGACTGTCAAATCCCTTCCTGTGAGCAATTTCGTTTTCATTGGTGTTGCGCCAGTTTGAAGAGTTGATTGCATACCTTGAATTGTTGTCTCAAGTCCTTCTCGGTCCTTGTCAAAAACAACAACATAGAAAAAGTCTTTATATGTTTTTTCTTGACGGTTCATATATTCAACTTGAGAAACACGCCCTTCAAAAACACCAGCTCTCGCGTCAACTTCTTCTTGTTTGAACTCTCCATCATATCTCATTTCCATGAGTGAGTCATACTTCTTGTCTTCCATATAGATGTAGTTATCAAAAATCATTGCCTTGCTTTCTTTGATAATCGAGCAGGTTTGGTCATTTCCCAAACGCCTCAATGCATTTGCAAAAGTTTCAATGAGCATATTTTGTTTGTATTCATTAAGAAGACCAAACTCCAAAGGTGTGATTTCCAAAACTTGTGCATAATAATCTTTGAAGTCAATGAATCTATCTTGAAGGATCCCCTCAAAAGGAATGATTTGGTTCATTGGAGCATAACGCTTTTTCTTTTCTTTCGAAAATCTTTTCGCTTGAGCAAAAAACCTAAACAAATATCCAAGCGTCGCATACATCTTCACGCCATCTGCAACAGGAAAGAAAAGTGCAATACAAATCGAAAGCCACCCGAGAGCGACCCAAATATGAAAATCAAAATTAGCCAAAAAGAGACCCAGAACCGAAGCCGCAAGAACAAGACCGACCAAAATATCAGCCAAAGTGACGCCGCGGAAGAACTCCATTTTGACGCGAGTTTTTCTTGGAATAATTCTCATAGCAAACTCCCATTAATAAAACTTAATTTTAGTATAACCCACATCAAACAAAATTCAAAAAGAAAATTAAAAAATTATTATAATTAATAAAAAACTTATTTAATATATAAAAGAAATACACTGCAATCATACTTGAATATTTTCAACAAGTTTATTGGATTTTTTGTGTAAAATTAATGAAATAATTAATATTATTGCACAAAAATAGCAAAAATTAATTAAAATTAAATAATTAATTGAAATTA